>JBPCMI010000021.1:0-18594 GCA_051002415.1 Pyrinomonadaceae bacterium | reverse complement strand
GTCTCTGACTTGCCGCGCACCGGGAGGGGTCAAAGTGTCCCTCGTCTCCGCCTTCGCGTGTCCCCGCGTTTGCATCTCACTTTCTCCGCGGCTCCGCCTCGCGTCGCCTTGGCTCCGCGTCTCCGCGTCCTCCGGCTCGCTCCTCTTCCAGAAACCGTTGACGATCTCTTTCAATCCAGCCTTCGAGATCCACCGCGGCTTTCTCGAGTTCGTCGTTGTTCAGCAGTCCACGTCTCAGCGCTTCGAAAAATGCGCGCGTGCGAATGTTATAGGCCAGTTTGTCGTAGGCCTCGTGCTCAGTACCCTCAGCTGCAGACACGAACAGCTTCTCGTAAAGCGTGGCTAGGCGGCTTTCAACTCCGCGCAAGCTCAGAGAACACTTGCGTGCGATTGCCCAGTTGGATAAACCGAGTGCCAGGTAGTAGAGCGCTTCAGCTTCAAACTCAGTGAGCAGCGGTCGCTTGAACGAATCTTTGAAAGCCGGATCGATCATGTCGGCGCCGTCTTCCAGCACTGAAGCGACGAAGCGCAGAAAGCGCGACTCAGGATTGTTCTTGTGAATGAAGCCGTAGGCCGGAGGCGGATCGACCGATTTAACGATCTTGCGAATCTCGTTGATGTAGATCTCGTGCGGGAATTGAGTCCAGAAGATAATGCGCGCCTTGGGAAACTCCTGCCAGATCGCTCGCGCTGCCTTTACGCCTGAGAGCTTGGGCATTTGAATATCGAGAATGCAGACTTCCGGTCTGTTCTCAAGCGCGAGCTTTACCGTCTCCTCGCCATCGGCAGCTTCAAGCAGGGGAGCATGCGAGGGAAACTCTTTTTCCAAAATTCCGCGCAGGTAGTGGCGCTGGGCGACGTTATCTTCAGCAATCAGGATGGACATAGGGTTGATTATCCGGTCAAAGCTCAGGCGCGTCTACCTTCATCGTATCTGTTCACATAATCATTCTTGCTTCAGCTAGTAATGTCCTCAACGTGGGCTGCCACACTCCTTGACGCGGCTCTGACGGTTTGCATTAGGCTCTCTTCAAACACATGTAGAGACAGCTCAAAGTGTAGGGGCGGCCCTCCGTGGCCGCCGGTTATTCTTAGTGACGTTTCGTGTTCCTTCGTGGATCGTTCGCGACATCAATTCGGAAAATGTTAAGTCCAGCCTCATGATGTAATCGAGCACCGGCTTTAAAGAGAGAGGCAAATGATGCCTAGTGACAAGGAAACGCGTGCTTCAGAGGCACCGAGTGAAGAGCTGACCAAAGCAGAGCTTCAGGCCCGTATGGAAAAGACGCGAGAAAATCTCGCCGAGAGCGTCGAGGAGCTAAAAGAGAGGGTTGAACGTCAGTACGATTCTGTTAAGGAGACCGTGACCGGCGTCCTTAATTATCGTGAACAATTCAAAGAAGAACCTCTGGTCTGGAGTCTGGGTGCACTCTCTGCCGGCTTTGCGCTCGGCTATACGCTCGGGTACGCGCATAAAAATATTAAGCATAGGGGTCGCAACCACTCCCAAATCGCCGAGTTCGCCGATACAATCACCCGTCAACTATCTACCGTCGGCGAGCATCTCGTGATGCCTGCACTAAACGTGCAGATAAAAGAGTTATTCGGTTTCGATTTTTCCAAGGTACTGGAGGAAATGGGCAGCACAAAACCCAGCAGCGCAAAGAAACGCACGTCTAAAAAGAAAAGTACGAAAAAACGCGTTCCGAAGACAGCCGGGAAAATTAGGAAGTGATCGAGTCCCAAACTACGACACGCTTCATTGAAGATCAGATCCTGAGTCACTCATGCAAAATATAACGGGACTGATCGATCCCTATGGCGGTAGCTTGGTTAATCTGATTGCTCCGTCCGAACAAAGACTGGCATTACTGCAGCGAGCGTCAAGCCTGCCACGCATTCAGCTTTCTGATCGCGCAGTATGCGATCTCGAGTTACTCGCCAACGGGGGCTTCTCGCCTTTGAAAACCTTTCTCGGACGCAACGACTACGACCATGTAGTCGAAGAGCTTCGTTTAGCGAACGGTATTCTTTTCCCGATTCCCGTGACGTTAACCGTCGGCAAGGGCAACCCGACCAAACTCGATGCAAAGGTCGCGTTGGCTGATGCCTATAACAATCTTCTGGCAATTCTCCGCGTTGATGAGATCTACGATTGGAATCGCGTCCGGGAGGCCCAGCTTGTATGCGGCACGACCGACGCTCGGCATCCTTTAGTTGCGGAAATGAACTCCTGGGGCGACGTATGTCTCAGCGGCGCTCTGGAGGTGCTGCAACTTCCACCTCGATACGACTTCAAATCTCTGCGAATGGAGCCTGTGGAGGTCCGACGCCGGCTTCAGCTGCTCGGACGAAACAACGTCGTTGCTTTCCAGACCCGCAATCCACTGCATCGTGCCCACGAAGAAATGACAAAAAGAGCGATGCTTGCTGTGGATGCAGCGCTACTTCTGCATCCGGTGGTAGGAATGACTAAGCCCGGCGACATCGACCATTACACTCGAGTCCGATCATACAAGGCGCTGACGGACCGTTATTACGATCCAGATCGCACCCTACTGGCGCTGCTTCCTTTAGCCATGCGCATGGCCGGGCCACGAGAGGCCCTCTGGCACGCAATCATCCGCCGTAATTTTGGGGCGAATTATTTTGTCGTGGGACGAGATCACGCGAGCCCCGGAGTAAACTCGAATGGTATCCCCTTCTATCAACCGTACGCTTCGCAGCAACTGCTTAGCGAATACAGCGCTGAGACTGGGATCACGCCCTTGCCGTTCGCGGAATTTGTATATGTTCCGGAAACGGATCGGTACGAAGAGGCTTCCAGTATCGCGCCCGGGATGTCAACGATTTCGCTTTCGGGAACTGAAGTTAGAGAGAGTTACTTGCATCAGGGCCGTCCCTTGCCATATTGGTTCACCCGACCGGAAGTATCGGCAATCCTGGAACGGTCTTATCCGCCGCGTCATCGGCAGGGATTTTGCCTATGGTTTACCGGATTAAGTTGTGCAGGCAAAACGACAACGGCCAACATCGTGACCACCAGGCTTTTGGAACATGGCAGGCAAGTTACGGTGCTCGACGGGGACGTCGTTCGTACACATCTTTCACGGGGCCTGAATTTCAGCAAAGAAGATCGGGATACGAACATTCGTCGCATCGCGTATGTTGCGGCCGAAGTTGTTCGCCATGGTGGGGCGGTAATATGTGCTGCCGTCAGTCCTTACAGAGCGACCCGCAGCGAGTGTCGGTCAATGGTGGGCGCAGATGTTTTTATCGAAGTTTTTGTTGATACTCCGATCGAAGTATGCGAAGCTCGCGACGCAAAAGGCATGTATGCGAGCGCGCGTGCTGGTGAGATCAAAAATTTCACGGGGGTCGATGATCCGTACGAGCCTCCAGCTTGCGCCGAAATCACTATCGACGCAGTTAATCATTCCGCCGAAGAAAACGCCGAGCACATTCTGGCTTACCTCATAGGTCAGGGATTCTTGAAAGATTTGGGTGTACCAGAGACGGGAGAATTGCCCGAGCGGCTGCAGTTTGGTTCTTAAGAACTGGAAATTTTTCATAAGCCATTAGAGGTTTTGGGTCTCGCGAGCGCGTTTAAGGATAGGCGGAAAAACTCGTCGCTGGCCGCGCAGCTTGAAACAGTTCCGAAAAATAAATCATTACGAGCAGAACCGCCGCCTGTGGAGAAAATGAATGCAGGAATCAAATCTCGTAGGTCGAAGGGCTGACTTTATTGCGGAAACCGGCAAGGAGATCGGAATCCAGCCTGCCAGCCAAAGCCTTTACAGCGTCGTGCAGCAAGAGGTTGAGCTTGGCGTTCAAGCTTTGAGTCGCCAAGACGCCGATATGTCGGTCATGCTCTTTCAGAGCGCTCTGCAAAAATTGAGCCTCGACGAACCGTTTTACGACCACTTGGTTCACAACCTGCTGCTTAGCTACAAACTTTTGATCGAAAAATTTGTGAGGCAGCGCGACACATCCATGGCGCTGAACTTTCTAAGGGCGGCGTTGCGTTTGGAGATACGGGGCGAGATGGAGGCCGATCTAACGTTTCTGCGTAGATTCGCTGGTGTGTTCCAGAGCCTCGGGATCGTTTTCTTCCAAAACAACTTGTATGAAGCAAGTCTCCTGTGCTGCCGCAAAGCGATCTCGGTCTATCCCAGCCCCGGTTCTTACGTCAATCTAACAAATTCCCTTGCCGCGTCGGGCCGACCCGCGATGCTTTCAGATTTCACGACGGAGATAACGACTGAGCAGTTGGGACGGCATCTGTTTATCGCCTGCGTTCCGAAGAGCGCCTCGACATTTCTCAAGAACCTCCTTGTGGATGTGACAGGCTATCGCGATCTCTTCACGGTTTACGCGGCTGGTCAGAGTGAACACGAGATTTACCTGCCTACGCTGCGAGACGCGGCTCATCTAGATACCATTACGCAGCAGCACTGTCGGGCCTCGGATGCAAACGTTCACCTCATGCAAGGGTTCGGCATCCGTCCGGTTGTGCTGGTTCGCAATATCTTTGATTCCGTGATGAGCCTGCTTGATTTCTATGACAAGGGAGCGTTTCAGACATCGTATTTCCGTGCCGATTGGCAGCTCCTCAATAAAGAAACAAAGATAGATCTGCTCATAGAGAACGTGGTTCCCTGGTATTTCCAGTTTGTCGCATCCTGGCACCTGGCTGAAAAGCAAAAGCGGATTGAAGTCCATTGGCTCACTTATGAAGACCTGGTCGCGGACAAACCCTCGAGCGTTCTAAAGGTCCTCGAGTTCTACGGGCTGGGAGCGGCGCGGCAAGGAGTCGAGCAAAGAATTCGCAAAATTGAATCTGAAGAAAGAAAAATACGCTTCAATAAAGGTGTAACGGGAAGAGGCAAGTCAGGCCTTGACGATCGGCAAAAGGAACAAGTACGCCGCCTTGCAAGATTCTATCCGTCAACAGATTTTGGCCGGCTAGGGTTGTAATGGAAGGAGCAAAAAAATGGAAGCCAAAGCCATAAATTCGCAACAACCGGATATTCTCGGAAATCGCTCGAGCTCAGATCGTGAAGTGTTTAGCTCCGTCTTGAAGCACTGGGGGAAACGACTTGGCTACTGTTCGGTCTTTGCGGCAGTGCCTGCCCTGCTGGCCACGCAATTAGCTGACGCGAACTCAGATGCGGCCTTGAAATTTGAACGAACGGTCGTCAGACAGAAAGATAGGCTTGAGAGGCTGAATCTCATCCGCAGCAGTCCGCCATTGCTAAGAAGGCGAAGTGAGTTTCTTTTGCCTCACCAAAGCGGAAACTTCAATTTGCTAGCCGCGGTTGCCGGCAACGATGACTGCCCGGGTCGCGCCATCCCTGGAGGGATCTATACCCCAGCAGCACCCTACACCGATTCTGGGGATACGACCGGCGCAAACAATACCGTGTCGCGTGCCTACTACCTTCATTACGTTTACTACAATTGGGACACCTTTGGACCGGATCATGTCTATTCTTTCATTATGACTAATCGTGGTCCAAATGCTCAGATAGAAGTCACAACTACATCAGGAACATACAAACCTCTGGTTTATCTCTTACATGGTTCAATCGGAGGGTGCCCAGCCGGGACGGCAAATCAGGCTCAAAACGAGCTACTGCTGTACGACACGCGCTGGGTTGGTAGTGGAAATGTCGCAATATTTGACAACCAGTCAATGGGATTCCTTCCATTGAATGTTCCCCTGCACCTATTCATTGACTCTCGAACGAACGATGCGGCTGGGTCCGGTCCTTATACGCTCCGAATGCAGGACGTAACGATTGCCAACACTTGCGCCAATCCAATTGATTGCCCTGAGTACTTTATCCAGCAACACTACTTTGATTTCCTTAACCGTGAACCGGATCCGCCTGGGTTCGCAGGTTGGTTGGCTCTCCTAAATAGCTGTCGCTCTGGCGACGCCAACTGTGATCGACTTAATGTCTCATCAGCATTCTTCCGTTCAGCTGAATTCCAGGGACGCGGATACTTTCTCTATCGCTTCTATCCGGTGAGCTTCGGACGTAAGCCTGATTACTCCGAGTTCCAGGCCGATATGTTAAGGGTGAGCGGTTTTTATACCGACAGTCAATTAGAAGCTAAGAAGCTGGAATTTATCAGCGACTTCATGAACCGGACTGCCTTTGTCGTGAGGTTCGGTGCGCTAAGCAACGGGGAGTTTGTGGATAGGTTGCTGGCGAATGCTGGGATTACCCATTCGGCACGAGACTTTTGGATCGCGGCACTCGGCAACGGTACAAGAACACGTGCGCAGGTGCTGCGAGAGATCGCCGAGAGTACAGAGGTCTACAACAAGTACTACAACCAGGCGTTTGTCGTGATGCAGTACTTTGGCTACCTGCGACGCCAACCGGATGCACTCTATCTCAACTGGATCGCGCACCTGGATGCTACAGGCGACTATCGCAGTATGACTAACGGGTTCGTGAATTCGCTCGAGTATCGCGCTCGTTTTACACCTTGAGCGAACCACATGAACCGTGGGGGCTCGCCGTTGAATAAGGTGCGACGCTGTGAGGCCGCACGACACATCTAGAAGTGGAGCAACTCTGCCAAGGAAACGAAATGAATACCGAAATAGCTGACCCTGGGCGACTGGATATTCTTGGAAATAGCGATTCGGATCGCGAAGTCTTAACCTCGTTGCTGAAGCAGTGGCGGCAAAGGTTGGGTTACTGTTCTGTATTTGCGGCAATCCCTGCACTTTTGTCATCGCAGGTAACAGGGGCTCGTTCTCAGGAAACAATCAAAACGGAGGCGAACGTCCCCGGACGGGGCGCTGGGTTTTTTAAAAGCCTGAATCGAGGCTGTAGCAACCCGGCGTTGCTGAAACGACAAAGTGAGTTTCGCCTGCCTCATCAGAATGGTAACTTTGCCGCGCTGGTCGCGCTTGCGGGAAATGATGATTGTCCGGGCCGTCGTATTCCAGGTGGTTCCTACACCGCGGCGGTGCCTTACAGTGACTCCGGCGAGACCACCGGTGCAAACGATACGGTCACGCGCGTTCAGTACTACTATTACTATAATGAGAATGCTTTTGGACCGGACCACGTTTATTCCTTCACCCTTACTGGCCGTGGTCCAAATCCGCAGATTCAGGTCTCAACAACATCTGCCTCTTACAGTCCTCTCATTTATGTTTTGTACGGTGGTTATGCTGGAGCCTGCCCGGCGGGCACGGGAAACGTTGGTTACTCGCTGGCGTACTCGTCAAGCGCGGCCCCAGGCGTCACGGTAGCGTTGAACAGCCAGCAGATGAATTACCTTCCCTTAAATGTTCCGCTTCACCTGTTCGTTGATTCACGCTTAATTGGACCAAATGGTGGCGCAGGTGCTTATACCCTTCGCATACAGGACGTAACGATTTCTCCGTCGGTGTGCGCCAATCCGATTGACTGCCCCGAATTCTTCATTTACCAGAACTACTTTGACTTCCTCAACCGAGAACCCGATCCCCAAGGGATGGCTGCCTGGTTGGCAGTTCTTAACAACTGCTCCCCGGGCGATACGTCCTGCGATCGCATTCATGTCTCAAGGGCTTTCTTTCAATCGCCTGAGTTTCAGGGCCGGGGTTACTTTCTCTATCGCTTCTACAATGTGGCGTTCGGACGCAAACCTGACTTTGACGAGTTCGCACATGATATGGGGTACGTCAGCGGTTTCCTGACCGATCCTCAATTAGAAGCCCAAAAAATCAGGTTCATGGCGGACTTTATGGACCGCCCGGCGTTTAAGACGAAGTTCAACACGCTAAACAACACCCAGTTTGTGGATACATTGCTTTCGGAAGCCGGCGTAACACATCCCTCTCGCGATTTCTGGATCGCGGCACTGAATAATGGCTCGAGAGCACGATATGAGGTGATGCGCGAACTCGCTGAAAGCACACAGGTCTACAACAAGTACTACAACCAGGCTTTTGTAGTGATGCAGTACTTCGGCTATCTGCGCCGTCAGCCTGACGCGCTTTATCTCAACTGGATCGCGCACCTCGATGCGACCGGCGACTCTCGCAGCATGATTGACGGGTTCATCAACTCACTCGAGTATCGCGCTCGCTTTGGACCTTGAGTTATAAACAAAGCCCTTTTCCCGCCATGATTAGACAGTCCCTGTCGGTTGCCCGCGCCTGCGAGGTCAGACATCTACCCTTGTATTGAGGTGATGTTATGAGTTCCATCGTCTGTTGGATGTGAGCACTCCCAACCAGCCTCGTCTCAAGGTAAGATAAGACCCATCCAGGCGCATTTACTAGGAAGGGAGATTAATGAACATGAACGAAACGTCTTCAACTGCCCCAGCAAAAGATGTTCCCGGGGAAGCAACCACAGACACAGCGAAATCCTATGGTGCTCAAAGCGCAGCTTCAGAGCTCGGGCCTTTGTCCATTAAGCGCCGCGCGCTGCAGCCCGAGGACGTGCAGATCAAAATTCTATATTGCGGTGTCTGTCACTCGGATCTTCACCAGGTGCGCAATGAGTGGCATGAAGTAATGCCAACCGTTTACCCGTGCGTGCCCGGTCATGAAATCGTTGGCCGTGTCACGGAAGTAGGAAGTGCAGTCACAAAATTCAAAACAGGCGATCTCGCCGCTGTTGGTTGTCTCGTAGGCTCGTGCGGCTTTTGTGAGAGCTGTAAGGAAGGGCTTGAACAATATTGCCTAAACGTTCCCGTATTCACTTACAACTCGGAAGACAAAATTCTCGGAGGCGTAACATATGGCGGCTACTCCGAGAGCATCGTTGTCGACGAGGCGTTTGTTTTGAAGGTACCTGACAAGCTCGACCCTGCCGGCGTGGCGCCATTGCTGTGTGCGGGCATCACGACCTATTCGCCGCTACGACACTGGAAGGTAGGTGCGGGTCAGAAAGTGGGCATAGTTGGTTTAGGTGGCTTAGGTCACATGGGCGTGAAGTTTGCCAACGCTCTGGGCGCGCATGTGGTTCTGTTTACGACGTCACCGAACAAAACGGCTGACGCGCTGCGGCTCGGCGCCCACGAGGTGATCCTTTCAAAGGACGCCGTAGAGATGGAGAAACATTTCCATAGCTTCAATTTCATCCTGGACACTGTTTCGGCGCAGCATGATCTCAATCCTTACATCGCACTCTTGAAGCGAGATGGAACGATGACGCTTGTAGGCGCTCCCCCCGAGCCGTCGCCAGTTTCATCCTTCGGGCTGATCTTTGGACGGCATCAATTGGCGGGCTCTGGGATTGGCGGCATTCGTGAGACTCAGGAGATGCTGGACTTCTGCGCTGAGCACGGGATCACTGCGGACATTGAAATGATCCAGATGTCCCAGATCAATGAAGCCTACAAGCGCCTGCTAAAAAGCGACGTGAAGTATCGCTTCGTCATCGATATGGCATCGTTGCAGTAAGGACATGGCGACCTAATCTGAGCTCCGGTGGGTCTTGCGTTCAAACTAGTTACGCAATGGAATGGGATCCCATATTCACAAACTGGGATCGCGTTACGAAAGGGGAAAAGCGTAAGAGGAGAGGCGAGTGGTCAGCTGCTGAGGCACTTGTCGCCGGTGCAAACCACGAAGCGGCCGATAGTGTTGTCTTCATCCGCGCCACCGGCGATGCCCACAGCACCCTCTACAAAGTTACGCGCCGGATCCGTTAACACTCCCAGCGGATACGGTGCGCCAGTTTCGCTGTCCTCTATCTCAACGGTAATAGCGAAGTCAACCATCTTTATCGAGACTGAAAAGAACCGATCAGGACTCATCGCCTTAGCACCGGCACGCGCAATCGGAATGGCACGAATGCGTTGCGCCACTCCGTTCTTCACTACAAAAAGCCGGACGGTGTTTGGCTCGTCAGACTTCTCACCCGTCAATTGCAGCAAATAATAGTTACGCGCATCGCGAGCGCGCAGCGCGAACGATAGACTAACTCCCGACGTCATCTTAGCAGTGCTTGAGAGGCGAAAGTCTTTGTAGTGCCGGAAAGTTTCCTCGCGCGGCAGCGCCACTCCCGCACCTTTTACCATCAGGTTTCTCTTGTTATCGGGTCGCCAGCCAGCCGGGATCTCCCAGGCTTGCATTTCCGTGTTGGTCCAGGTGGGCGACAAGGTGTCGGTGGTTAGCACGACCCTTCTGAGCGGCAGATCGAGTACGGTGTTATCGGCGTTCAGAGTTACTGATTTGCGCAGCGTCTCGTAACCAAACTCCTCGGCGCTGAGCTCCAGCACGTAGTCACCAGCCGGTAGTTCCCGGCGCACAGTCTTGTTCTGAATCGGCACTACGTTCGTCAGCGGTTCACCTTCGCGCGCGTACTTCAGTTCGCCGGTGTTTACGTTCGTGGTGACAATCAGCGAATAGAGCACCGGCCGAAAATTCAATGTGCTGGCTTGGCTCTTGTTCGCCGCGATGACCACTTCGGTTTCCACCGGCAAGTGACCGGCGAGTGCGCCCGCCACGCGATAACGTCCCGGTTTCAAATCAACAAACACGAAAATGCGCTCCCCGGCTGGGACGATCCCTTGTTGGCCCGTGGCGCCGCGAACGCGAATTGGTTCTACCAGGATGGTGGCGTTTGCTTCCGCAGCCACCGAGAGCGATCCGGTGGTGGGCGTGACTCGCTCGATAACGGTTCTAACAACGGTGCGGACGGGAGCATTGGTGCGACGCGCAGGAGTGCCGGTCGCGGTTGGAGTCGTGACCTTAACGGTACCGCCGGTACCACCAACGCGTTGGGCTGGTACGACCGAGAAGGTCCCGGCGAGCACAATGACCAGGTTAATTAGAAAAGTTCGCGACATCTGTCTCGCGGACTGGTTGGAGATCGCCGCCGCCCGGACGGGAACAGTTAACAGAGATAGTCGGCGCAAAGTGTCCTTCATGAACAAAAACTATCACACCTCACGCCGACGTTGAATTGCAGTTAGAACACCAGCTTTGCACCGAACTGAATTCTCCGGTTCGGAGTGACGGTGTCGGTGGATCGACCGAAGCTCGGGAATTCCAGCAGCCGCACGGGAATTCCATAATTTGCTCGATTGAAGAGATTGAACGCTTCAGAGCGTAGCACTAAGCGCACATCTTCTGAAAGCTTGATGTTCTTGACCAAAGCTGCATTCGCAATCCACAGGTTGGAGCTGCGGAAGGCATTGCGACCGATGTTGCCATCTCTTCCGATCGGTGCCAGCAGAGTGAGCGGATTGACTGTCAGGCGAAAAGGGGCGCTGCGATCGTTGGTAGCCGCGATGCCGGTGGCGGTGTTTGGCCTGTCAGTCAGATTTCCGTCAAGGTTGACGTCATAGATGCTATTGATCGTAAAGGGCTGACCGGTTTGAAAACTTCCGGTACCGGAAACTTGGAGGCCATCAAAGATCGCATGCAGGAACGAGTTTGATTTTCCCCAGCTCGAGAGATCCGAGATGTAGTTCGAAGAAACTCGGTGACGCGCATCGAAATTCGCAGGTGCAGTTTCGCCCGCGAGCGTCAGACTATTTTGTGGTAACGCGAACGAACCAGCTAAATCGAAAACGTCAGAAGCATTGTCGGTCGCTTTGCCATAGGTGTAGTTAACCTGGAATTGGGTCGCGCCGAGGAAGTTGTAGCGCCCGCGCAACTGAAGTTGCAGTGCGTCGTACTTCGAACCAGAACTAGTCTTGTAAGAGTAGATGGGCCCGATGTTGGAAAATGGCCGATCGAAATTATTTGTGGTAGTTGAACCCGGGGCGAGTGCCAGACCCAAAAGTACTGGCTGCAGCGTTCCGTAGGCAGCGGCGCCGGCGTCGAACGCGACCAATACATTGTTTGGTCCGAGGTTAGGCGTGGCGGCGCGCAACAGGTTATGACCGCGCGTGCCCACGTAGGCCGCAGACATCACGAAGCCGTCTGACAGTTGTTGTTCGAAAGTTACTGAGAATTGTTCCGCGGACGGAGTCTTGACGTTGCGGTCGGGGAGGGTAACTGAAGCAGCATTCGGGAAATTGTTGCCGCTGGCAAAAACGTCCAGCACCGTTCCCAATGGCAGATTCGGATTCAAAGTGTTCAGCGTTCCCGGTTGGATGAGGCTGACGAAGCCGTTGACGCAATCGCCGGCGATACAAACGCCGCCGCGCGCCGGATTGAAGTAAGTGAAGAACTGTCCGTCGTTGAAGCCGCCGGTGTTGACGGTCAGGTAGTTGGGAAAGACGTTGCGCGACTGGCTGACGACGGCGCCCAGGATTTGATCGTAGAAAACGCCGTAACCGGCGCGAATCGCCGTGCGACGTTCTGAACCAAACCAGTTTGGCGACCAGGCGAGGCCGATTCGCGGCCCGAAATTGTTTTTGTCAGGGTCAAAGATTCTGGTGCGACCGGCCAGGAACACATCCAGATCCGAAATATTCGGGTTGTTAAGAACCGGACTATTGAAGGTTCGTTCGATCAGATTGTTAACCTCTCGCGGCGGCGTGTTGTATTCGTAACGCAGTCCGAAATTGATCGACAGGTCGCGACGTAGATGCCACTCGTCCTGCGCAAAGAAGTTCCATTCGTAATAACGCAAGCCGATGCCCGAACCGGCTGTGGCAAGTGAAAGATACGCACCGCTAGGCGTACCAGCGGCGGCCAAATCAGCCCCGGTCAGGAAATTTCCTGTGAAGAGATTCGGGCTGGCCGGATCAAAGTCGAGTTCCGGCGATCCGTTAAAGCTCAACAAGGTTCTCGCGTTTCGGGGCAGGTCGCTATTCAATTCGACGCGGCGGAAGTCTATGCCGAAGGCGATGTTGTGATTGCCTTTCCGGTAGCTGACCATGTCAGCCAGCTGATAGGTGTTGTCCACTCGTCGTTGCGGAAAGTAGTTAACATCTACTCCGACGGGACTGAAACCAGCAACGTTCACCTGGCCTACCCGACCGATGCCGCTGCCGAAAATGCAATCGCCTCCGCCGCACTCAGTTGTTCCCAGGCGTCGGATAAGAACTGGACCGGTGTTGGGTACACCGATGGCGGCAGGCAGCGTGTCGTTCTGAAGTCGCTGAGCGTTTAGGAGGAATGGCTCGTTTGGTGAAACCTGGCTCGGGATTAGGTAAGGATTTCGTAACTCATCAAAAGCGAGTCGCGTACGGCCGTATGACAGGCGCAGCACATTAGACATCGAGTTGGTTAACTCGCTGGTTAAGAAGGTCGAGAAGTTTTGGGTGCGGACCCGAGGACGCAGCGAAGAGAAGAGCGCTTCGCCGGTGACAGGGATATCGCGTTGGTCCTGGGTGAAGTTGTAACGAGCCGTGAAGGTGTGTGCTCGCCCCCAGAGATTGAAATTTTGATCGTACTTTCCTGAAAGCACGTTGCCGCGCGCGCTGGCGGGCAGACTCTGCGTGAACGTGTTTGGTCCATAAATGCCGCCGGGATTGTTGGCGTACGGATAGAGACTGAACACTGCATCGCCGTGAATCTCCGTAGGGAAACCAAAATCCTGAAAGAAGGAATTACTGTTCGCTGCGGAGCAATTAGAGAGGTTGAATCCAGGAGCAGCGTCAAGGCAGTCGAGATAAAAGCCGGTCGCCCCGCTCCTGAAGATACCTCGCTGATCGACGGTCGGCACAGCAAAGCTCGCCTCTTTTGTCGCATTCAGGATTTGCTTCTCGTAAGAGACGAAGAAGAAAGCCTTCTGTTTTTTGATTGGTCCACCAAGCACGAAGCCTCCCTGCCCCAATGTGAACGAGTCTTCACCACCGCTCTGATTCGTGGCAGTGATTGGTGTGTTGCGGGCGATGCAGCCTAGGTTGGAGACGCCCGTGCAATCGAGCACAGCCTGGCCAGATTGGCTACGCACTGCGAAAGTCGAAGTGCCGTTGACGGTGTCGAACGTGTTACGCGCATTCAGTTGGCTGGAATTGAAAAAGCCGTAAATCGTCCCGTGTAGTTCATTACCTCCTGATTTGGAAATCGCGTTCACTTGCGCGCCGAAGTTTCGACCGTACTGCGCCGGCGCCAGCAAGGTGATCATTTGGAATTCACGAATCGACTCGATTGATTGCGGTACCAGCGAGAAGAAGCCTTGGCGGCGAACGCCGATGTCCTCGTCATTGTTGTCAGAACCATCGACGGTAAAATTGTTCGCTCGCGAGCGCATGCCGTTAACTGAAAACTGTCCCGCTGATCCCACGCCTGCGCCAACTCCTGGACCGGCTACTGATCCGAGTGTTTTAGGCGGTGGTGCTACACCTGGCAACAAAAGACCCAACTCATCGAATGTGCGTGTGAGCGTCGCACCTCCCAATGGCAAAGTGGACACTTCCTTTTCGCTAAAAGTGCCGCCGCGCCGAGCGTCGAACACATTGATCTCTTCGCTAATCCCAGCGGTCGCCCCCGTCGTTGGCGTTTGCGTGGACGTGGTGGCGGCCGGCGATGGCGTCGCAGTCGGGGCGGGCGAGTCGGTGGGAGTAGCAGTGGGGGCCGGTTCGGAGGTCTTTGTTGCAACCAGTGGCACAAGCGGCACCGGCGGCAGCACTACCGTGGGTCTGAGCGCGGGTAAGGAACGTTGCAGTGCTTGCGGAACGTACCCCTCCTTTACGATCGTTATGCTGTAATCGCCGGGAGGCAGCAGGCCCTGGCGAAACCGGCCCGAGCCGTCAGTCTGTTTGGCAACCGGAACACCAGTGTCCTGATTCACGATGCGAACAGTTGCGCCTGCGACGGGATTGCCTGTGACGCTGTCTTTAACTTCTCCTTCAAACGATCCTGTCACGTAGTCCTGCGCGAAACCCGTCTGCATGGGCAACAAACAAAGGGTGACGAGCAGAAACAAACGTGGCAATAAGTGCGAGTGGGTCCGGTACGTTTTCATGATTGTTACTCCTGGATGGTGCTCGATTGACTATTAATGGTTGGGGGAGCGCCACCGGATCGAGCATCAGGTTTTGCTTCAGAGAAGATAAAGATTCAAAAAGAAGTTTTCGAATCCAATCGAGGGTGCGCAACAGCGAGTATCTGCGCCAAGTGGGAACCCTCGTAAACAAACGTGGAATCGCCGAAAATTTAAACTTCACCCTAACAAATGTCAATAGAATTCTTGGCTGCCTTCGTCGGTGCCCGTCGTCGCAAGCCTAAAGCCGAGAACACAACTTAGAAGCAGTCATGCGGGCAGCGTCTGCGAGCAAATTCTTGCTTGCGACTGATTGTGCCGTTATAATTTTTTTGAGTCGTTGAGAGTGTTAGCGCTGCACGCCAACGACCCGTGTCGATCCCAGGTTTTCTTACGTTAAGTACAGCATTGCGGCCTCTGATGCTGTCTCCACCTGCGGGGACGAGGGTCTGCGCCTTCTGAACCAAGCCATCGAATGAAAGAATGTCCGGCTTGTAAGAATTGCTTCGTCGATCAATTCATACACTGTCCCACCGACGGTAACGAACTGACAGCCTCGATCGCGGGCGACACCGTTTTGGACGGCCGCTATCTGCTTGAGAAGCGACTCGGTCAGGGCGGCATGGGAATCGTATTCCGCGCGCGTCACGTTTTTCTCAAAACCCCATACGCAATCAAAGTGATCCTGCCTGATCTGGTGGGAAACGATCCAATGCTGGCTACGCGCTTTCGCCAGGAAGCGATGGTGGCAGCGCGCATTGGTCACCGCAACATTGTCAATGTAACTGACTTTGGTGTCGTCGGGGGCAAGATGCCCTACCTTGTGATGGATCTCATCATCGGCCGGTCACTTCATGACATGTTGGTAGCGGAAAAGAGACTCGGTCCGGGACCGGCGCTCGAGATCATGAGCGCTTTGTGTGCCGGTGTCGGCGCAGCGCATGGTCAGGGAATCATTCATCGCGACTTGAAACCTCTCAACGTGATGATGCAGGAGAAAAAGCCCGTTAGTGAGGCCGTTAAAGTGCTCGACTTTGGCCTCGCGAAAATCAAGTCCGGAGAGTTGCTGGGCTCGTTTGTAGCGGCCCAAACAACCGGGCTGATGGGTTCGCCTTACTACATGGCCCCGGAGCTTTGGTCAGACGATGAACCCGATGCGCGTTCTGACATCTACAGCCTCGGAGTGATTCTTTATCAAATGCTCGCCGGAGATGTGCCGTTTAAAGGACCTTCGCTGCCGGCAATCATGAAAAAGCATCTGTCGGATTCGCCTCCGCCCTTTATTGAGCGTGGTGTCAACGTGTCTCCGGCAATAGAGCACGTAGTTAGTCGCGCTCTCGCTAAGCGGCGTGAAGATCGCATGTCCACGGTAGAGGAATTCATCGCCGAATTGCGCGAGGCCGTTGACTTGGCTCAAGCGGATCTGTTTCGCATCTCGAGGGAAGTGACGAAAGACTTAAGCCCGGAAACGATGCGCTTCGAGCCTGACGGGGATCGCACGGTGGCATCAATTCAATCTCTTGAGCAGCCATCCTGGGACAGCCAAACCAGAACCGACTCTCAGCAACGCATTGAAGATGAGGCAGATCGTCTGGCCCGTGAGTTTCAAGAGGCCCAGCGTCGCGCCGACGAGGCGCGCTTACGCGCAGAAGAAGCAGCGCATAAGCGGGCTGAAGAAGAGGCAGCCCGCAAGCGAGCTGAGGAAGAAGCGGCTCGCAAAGTCGCAGAAGAAGAGGCGGCCCGTCAGCGTGTCGAAGTGATGGCGCAAAAGCGCGCCGAGGAAGCCGCGGCCCGTCGCCGAGCGGATGAAGAGGCGGCGCGCAAGCTCGCCGCTGAAGAGCAACGAAAGAAAGCGGAAGACGAAGCAGCACGCCGTCGTGTGGAAGAGGAGGCTGTACGCCTCGCTAAGGAGGTTGCGGAAGCTAAAGAACGTGCCAAGGAAGCGCGTTTGATTGCTGAGAGTGAAGCGCGCAAACGTTCAGAAGAGCAAGTCGCGCGCAAACGAGCTGAAGAAGAGGCCCAGCGACTTGCGCTGGAAGTAGCAGAGGCACAGAAGCGAGCGCAGGAAGCACGCAATCGCGCCGACGAGGAAGCCCGAAATCGGGCCGCCCAGGAAGAGTTGTGGCGCCAGGAGGAAGAAGAAGAAGAGCGCCGGCGCGCCGAAGCGTCAATCAGAATTCACGCGGAGGGTGAGGTAGCAAAGAAGAAGGCCGCCGAAGAGGCTGATCGGCTGGCCCGCGAGGTTGCCGAAGCCCAACGTCGCGCCGACGAGGCTGGCATCCGCGCTCAAGAAGAGTCACGCAAACGCGCCGAAGCCGAGGGTGCCCTCAGTCGAGCCGAGGAGGAAGCCCGGAAACTGGCTCAACAGATGGAGGAGTTGCAACAACGCGCGGAAGAGTCGCGGCGCCGTTCCGAAGATGAGGCAGCAAAACGGGCCGCGCAGGAGGAGGTGCGGCGCAAGGAGGAGGAACGTCAACGCCTGGAATTGCTGCAACTTGCTTCACAGGCCCAACACCTGAGTCAGGATCCCTCTCGCGCTTTTCAACAATCTACCGCTCCACACTCGCAATCACGCTTTAACCAAAGCGCCGCCGCGAACCAGCCAGCAATCTCTGAGGAAACGGTGGTGCCGTCACAACAGTTATCGGGTAACTCTGCTGCGGCCTGGGATCTCAGCCGTGGTTTCGATCATTCGGTTTCCGGTACTGTCGCGAAGAAGAGCTTTGCAATTCCGATGATTCTGGGAGTAGTCGCGCTGTTTGTGGTCATCCTAATTGGTGGAGGTGTGTTGCTGTTTTCGACGAACATATTTGGCACTAAGACGGCAACGAATCAACCTGTCTCCCAACCTACTGCTACCCCTGCCAGCACGCCAAGCAAGCCGGCGCCCGTCAAACCAGAGATGGTCCGCATCGAGGGTGGTACTTTTCAGATGGGCCTCTCCGAAGTGCCTACGAAGGAATTTTATGACCTCATCCAGACTCCCACGCGTGTGGTCAGAGTTAAGAGCTTTATGATCGACAAGACCGAAGTGACGAATGCTGAATACCTAGATTTCGTCTCAGGCGCGAAGTACGCCGCGCCCAGCTATTGGAACAATGGCAAGCCCCCCGCGGGGCAGGAGCAATGGCCGGTGACGAATGTTTCCCTCGCTGATGCAAAGGCTTTCGCTGCCTGGCGCTCGAAGCGAGATGGTCAGGAGTACCGGCTTCCAACAGAAGAGGAGTGGGAATACGCAGCGCGCAACGGCTCGCAAAATGATCTCTACCCCTGGGGAAATGAATGGCTCGAAGGCCGGGCTAATATGGATTCGAACGCACTGAAGCCGGTAGGAACTTACCCGCAGGGTGCTTCGCGAACTGGTGTGCTGGACTTAATTGGGAACGTGTGGGAGTGGACGAGCACCAAGGCTGCCGCTTATCCCGGCAATACGTCACTTAACATACCCTCAGGTCAGGTAATTATCAGGGGTGGCGCTTTCATCGAACCTTCCAAGGGGCCAGAAGCGATAACTGCGACCCGCCGCTCCTGGATTTCTCCGAACGACAAGCAAGCAGCTATTGGTTTTCGTCTTGTTCGCGACTGAAATTTTCCGGACCGCCTAACGCCGGCTATGATTCGTATCGCCCGATCGTAGAATCGAACTCAGATATCAATCTGGTTCCACTCGAAGTTGTCTGCTAGAGAATCGGCGCCCTTGTGAAGCTCACGAATGGTTCAAGATGTAAGAGGAGTATTGGCG
>JBPCMI010000020.1:0-34399 GCA_051002415.1 Pyrinomonadaceae bacterium | reverse complement strand
CTCAAAAAACTCAGCCGCGGCAGTCTTGCCGCGCGCGCGCAACTCGCCGGCAATCTGCTTCGCACCACGTTCCTTTTCGAAAAACTCCGTTTGAGTCTCGCGGGCGCGCCGTTCGGCCTCGGCGCTGCGGGCAGCATTTTGCAGAATCGAATCAATGATCTTCGGCGCCCGCACCAAACGTTGCTGGTTATGGGTAATCAGCTCCAAAAGCGAACCATCCTGGGTCGTCGCAGCGAGCTGAACGATTGCCGGGTCCGGAGTGTTCTTGTTCAGAATTACGGCTTCGTGAATCGCGCGCGCGGCCGTTACACCACCGAGATAGCTGAGTACTTCCGGCGAAGTGTCAGTCGCCTTTGCTGCGCTCAGAAGATCGGCGTCGTCCTGGGTGGAGAGGGTTTCAGCAGCAGCTGCCGAGATTTCTGCTTCCTCTGATTCGCGCAAAGCCACCAGCACTTCGAGCAGATCAGCCTGTGCGAGTGGAAGCATGCCGCTCGCGGCCGCCAGGCGTGCGGGACGCGGAGCTTTGCCGCTGATGATGGCGTCGACGACGGGATTTCTAGTTGCAGTAGTCATGAAGATAACTAACCTGGGTTCGAGTTTACCTCAAACAGAACAGGCAGTGGGGGAAGAGTTAGAAGAGAACTCTTTCCGTCTTCGCGGAGGCGAGTGTCAGTAGAGATAAAAATTGTATTCGACCTGAACGAACATTGAGACCGGCACTCCATCAATCGTTGCCGGGGTAAACCGGATCCCTCTGGCAGCCTCGATGGCCCGCTCATTAAGGCCAAATGGTAAACCTCTGATAACCAGGACGTGACGAATGATTCCGTCTGCTGAAAAAACCACTCGGAGCACTACTGTGCCGACGATTTGGGCTCGCCGTGCTTCTTCCGTATATCGCGGTTCTGGTTTGGCGAGGACGCGCGCTTTCGTTGTTACCTCGTCTCCATGCCTTATTATTTCACCATCTACCTTGCCAACATTGCTAATGACTTTGAGAGTGACTAATTGCTCGCGCCAGAGGTTCATTGATGGATCGGATGGGTTCAATTTTAGATAGGTCTCGAGACTCTCAGCCGACTGATGAAGAATCGCTTGGCCTTGCTTCCGTTTTTGTCGGCGTTCCTCCAGTTGTTCGGGGGTCGGAGGAGTGGCTCCCGAGGCCAGTTTTGTCCCTGCTTTAGACGGCGGACTGTCTAAAGGGCCTACATATTTTCCCCACAGCGATTCGCTTTTTAGAAGGTAGGCAGCTGCAAGCTTTGGATTTAGTCGAATCGCTTCGTTGGCTGCGGACAATGCGTCGTCAAAGGCCAATTCACTTAGCCGGACGACGCCAACAATGTAATGGGCATTCGCGACTCCGGGTTCGATCTTGAGGGCTGTCTGAGCTTCGCGCAGCGCTTCGGAGAATTTATTACGGCGCAGAAGCACATAACTCAAACCGGTATGGGCAGCTGCAGAATTTGGCTTTAATTTGATCGCCTTCTCAAACGCCTTAGTTGCACTTTTAAGTTCTTTTAGCTGGTGCGTCAGCGCGAGGCCAAGGTAGTACCAAGCTTCGTCATCGCTGTCGTTCTTCTTTACGGCATTCTTTAGAAGCTGGGTCGCCGCAGAAAAATTGTTCTGACGATACAGCTCAATGCCGCGCTGCCGTTCTACAGCTCCCGGCGCAGACGAGGTTTGAGCCAGGACAGCGTGTGCGTATGACCAGTACTGGAAAAGAAATGCAGTTCCAGCGATTAGGAACCAGAGAAGCAAACGGCGAGGCTTTAACATTCGAGGACTTTTGCTGTCGCCCGCTTAGCGGGCTCCATAACTTTCAGGAGTTCTGATCCCCGGGTTGCGCTCGCTTTGCTCGCTCACCCGGGGCTACCTTATGCCGCTGCTGCGCGGCTCGTTGAGTTCCGCCTACGCGAGTTGCATCACGAACCACTGAAGCCAAAAGTAGTCTTAACGCGGGAACTCAAAAGAGAAGACTCGAAACTCTGAACACGGAACTCGAAACTAATTACGCCGCGGCGCCGTGGCACTTCTTATACTTTCGTCCCGAACCGCAGGGACACAATTCGTTACGACCCACCTTCGGCTGATCGCGAACAATCGTCTTAACCTTGCCGGCTTCCTCGCCCGCAGCTGCAGCTCCCTGGTTAGGCCCGGTGAAGGTCAAGGGAGCGGAACGACGTGGCGAACGGCGCTGGCGCAAAGCCTCGGGCGGTTCTTCGGAAACTATCTGCAGATTAAACAGCGAACGAATGGTGGTCGTGTCGATCCGGTCAAGCATTTCCTGAAACATATCGAAACTCTGCTTCTTGTACTCCACGAGGGGATCTTTTTGTCCATAACCGACTAGCCCGATTCCCTGTTTCAAATGATCCAAAGAGAGCAGGTGATCCTTCCACTGCGCGTCGATGATGTTGAGCATGATGATGCGCTCGTAAGTGCGCATCGCCTCGACGCCAATCTGCTGTTCCTTGTGAGCGTATTTCTTCTTTAGTTCTTCCCAGATGAGATCGGCAATTTCCGGCGAACTAAGCTGATTGAAATCAATTCGCGCCGCTTCAGGATCGAAGTCATAAATTGTCTTGACCTGAATAGCGTAGTTTTCGACGTCCCAATCGTCGGGCGACACGTCGGGATTGAGATATTGTCTCGTGATGTCAGTCAGAAGGTCGTAGGCAACGCCCGACTTCGGCGGATCGCCCATCAAGTAATCACGCTGATCTGGCTCTTCCATTAACTGGCGGCGCAAGCCGTAGATCGTCTCGCGCTGCTTATTCATCACGTCGTCGTATTCGAGCAGGTGTTTGCGCGATTCGAAGTTGCGGCCTTCAACCGATTTTTGTGCCGCCGCGATACGTTTCGAAACCATCTTCGATTCGATGGCAACACCCTCTTCCATGCCGAGCCGTTGCATCAAGGCCTTCACCTTGTCCCCAGCGAAGATGCGCATCAGGTCGTCTTCGAGGGAAAGGATGAAACGCGATGAGCCGGGATCGCCCTGGCGACCAGCGCGGCCGCGCAACTGATTGTCAATGCGCCGGGATTCGTGTCGTTCCGTGCCGAGAATGTGCAGGCCGCCCAGTCCCACCACTTCCTTGTGCTCTTCCTCAACAATTCGTTTTGCGCTGGCGAAGGCTGTGGCCCACTGCTCCTCGGTCACATCATCGGGATCGATCTCTTCTTTCTTGAGAAACTCGCGCGCCATGAAGTCCGGGTTACCGCCAAGCAAAATGTCGGTACCGCGGCCGGCCATGTTGGTGGCGATCGTCACCGAACCTTTGCGTCCTGCCTGGGCGACGATCTCCGCTTCGCGTTCGTGATACTTCGCGTTCAAGACGTTGTGCGGCACCGCCTCTCTTTGGAGACGGCGGGAGATTAATTCGGAGTTTTCTACCGAAACGGTGCCGACGAGTGTTGGCTGGCCGCGCTCATGGCAGTCTTTAATCTCCTCGATCACCGCATCCCATTTCTCCGGGAGGGTACGATAAATCATGTCGGAAAAGTCTGTGCGCACCATCGGCATGTGCGTCGGAATGACGATCACATCAAGTTTGTAAGTTGAATGAAACTCCGCGGCTTCGGTTTCAGCAGTACCGGTCATTCCTGAAAGTTTTTCGTAGAGGCGGAAATAATTCTGCAACGTGATGGTCGCGAGAGTTTGGTTCTCCTTCTCAATCTTCACGCCCTCTTTGGCTTCCACTGCCTGGTGCAAACCATCCGACCAGCGCCGGCCTTCCATCAGACGTCCGGTAAAGTCGTCAACGATGATCACCTTGTTGTCTTGCACCACGTACTGGTGATCAAGACGGTAAAGTGTGTGCGCCTTGAGGGCTTGCTCGACGCAATGGAGCAGATCCATGTTGACCGGATCGTAGAGATTGCCGACACCGAGCAGGCGCTCTGCTTTATCAACTCCGTCTTCCGTGAGCACGGCCGTGTGAGCTCTCTCGTCGACGATATAGTCGCCGGTCTTCACACCATCGACGTCCTCGCCGCGTTTCAGTTGCGGCACGATGGCGTCTGCCTGGTAATACTTATCAGTAGCTTCATCAGAAGGACCGGAGATAATCAGCGGGGTGCGGGCTTCATCGATCAAGATCGAATCAACTTCGTCGACAACTGCAAAGTAATGACCTCGCTGCACGCAGGTCGCGAGATCAAACTTCATGTTGTCGCGCAGATAGTCGAAGCCAAACTCGTTATTAGTGCCATAGGTGATGTCGGCGGCGTAGGCAGTTTGCCGCTCAAAATCATCCATGTCGTTTTGAATACAACCAACTTCGAGACCGAGGAAGCGATGAATTTGACCCATCCACTCGGCGTCGCGAGAGGCGAGGTAGTCGTTTACGGTAATGACATGAACGCCGCCGCGTCCGGTCAAGGCGTTCAAATAGGAAGGTAAGGTGGCGACAAGTGTTTTGCCTTCACCAGTACGCATTTCAGCTATTTTCCCCTGGTGCAGAACGATGCCGCCGATCAATTGCACGTCGAAGTGGCGCATCCCGGTGGTACGCACACTCGCTTCACGCACTATGGCAAAGGCTTCGGGCAGAATTTCATCGAGAACTTCGCGTTCGACTCGTTTGAGTTCGTCTTTGTCTTCGATACCGGCGATCGCCTGTCGCATCTTCTCCTTGAAAAAATCGGTACGAGCGCGTAGTTCCTCGTCGGTCAGTTTCTTGATAGCAGGTTCGAGCGCATTGATTTCACTGACGAGGGGCTGAACCGACTTCAGAAAACGTTGATTGCTACTACCAAATAATTTAGTTAAAAATTTGTCGATCATTGTCTATTCGTCTCTTGTTAATTCGTATTAAATGTCAAAATTCGAGTCAATCCGTGCAATTTGTGATTGTAATGGACAGATCCAAGCGAGGCAAACTCGCGGGTTTCGTTGTGAAGGTAGATCGATGTAGGGGCGGCACTAGTGGCCGCCCCGCTCTTGAAAAATGGGGCGCCCACAGCGGACGCCCCTACGGATCCTCAGCTGCTTCCAGTCTTAACCCGCTTTGGGAAGTTGTTTCTTCAGCATCTCACTCGCAGTCTGGCGCGGCATCTTGAAGTTCACAAGAATCTTTTTTTCCTCTGAAGTCACTTTGGTATTGCGGTAAAGAACTTCTTCGTCTTTGCTTTTCGCGGCTGCGGTGATCTGGCCCGCGACCAACATATAGTTGTAAGCGCCGGCCATCTCGCTCGCCCGCTGCGGTGACGTGGCCTCGGTTTCCACAATTGCGCTGATCTCGCTCTGGTCAAGTTTGATAGTCAGTTGTAATGGCATTTCGTCGCAGGTTAGCACTTTGTCCTGAATCTTTTTCTTAGGATCGCGCAGGAATGAGAGCATACCGCTGTCGCCAATGGCTCCCACCATCTCCTTCGCTACTTCTACCAGCCGCGCGTCACCCGTCTTCTGAACCACATTCGCGTCGATCAATCTGCACTCCGGGTTAAGTTTCCCAGCGATCGTGATCTCGACCGCGGAAGTTAGATCGAGTTCCCCTTTATTTCGCCGCTCCTCGGAGCGGGCGAGCTAGTCTTTCAAAGGACGAGTATTGATCTCGCTCTCGCTGGGCCTGACGACATTATTAGCCGCTGCGATTCTATTAAGTTCTGCTTCGGCCTCTTCCGGAGTCTTCGGTGTTTCGGATTTCGCCTTCTCAGCCGTGGTTTCTGTTGGCGACGATGCCGGTGAAGCTGCCGGCGGCGCCTCCGCGGCAAGAGACGGGGATGCTTCAGGCGTTGGACTCGGTGTTGGCGTAGTTAGCTGCCTTAGATCAACCGTCACTGGGGGAGCGACAGGGGTTGTCTGGATTGCCTGAGCGAGTTGTAGTTGCGTTTCGGTGGCGAAGTAGCCTGCAGGATAGTGAAATTTCGCAGGAGGCAACTGGAGCATTTGTACGTCTTCGCCGATTTCAGTCCTGGTAAATGCCTTATCGACAAAGCCGGTGTCCGAAAGGAGGGCGGCAATATTAAACATATCGCGCACCGCGGGAACGTAAATTAGCGACGCCAGCACAGTGGCGTGGAGGGCGAGCGACGCAACGGCAAGTTTCGATAGTATCTGCCAGCGTGGCTCACGATTTATCTGTACATTTGCGAAAAGTTCAGCCATAACCTGTAGCAAAACGCGTTTTCCGACCCGCGAGTTCCCCTTTGTGCACTTTAAATCCCGCCATTAGACGCGATCATTCCTTGCTTCGTTGCGAACGCAAAAAAAGAGCAAAGATAAGTTAACACTTTGTGGGTTGAAGGCTAAATTTGCCCTTTGGAACCGGAAGACGCCAAGGCGCCAAGACAAGCAGGAACGCCCGCCCAAACGCCCCAACGGTAAAACGCAGATGCGCAGAGACGCAGAGACGCAGAGACACAGAGACGGAAAGGATTGCCTAAACAGCGACGGGAGATAAGTTCATTCAACCAAGCTGTTTCAGGTTTTCTCCGTATCTCCGTATCTGCGCGTCTCCGCGTCTCCGCGTCTCCACGTCCCCACGTCCCCACGTCCCCGTCTCTCCGTGTCCCGGCATCTCCGGTCTTTCGTGCTGTAGAATGGCCGCATGGCGCGCGGGAACAGAGGCAGCAGCGGACGTAGAAATAATCAACGGCAAGGTAAGGGCAAGAAAGGCGATCGCGAGTCTCCGCGTTCAGCAGCCGCACGTCACCGCAAACAACCTCACGAAAAGCTTAACGTCCCCACCTCGTTCAAAACGCCGGCTCATTCCCCAGAGACTCGCCGACTACTTGAAGGCATCGGGACTCCCGCCGCGGCTCCCTTCAAACCCGATCCGTTTCAGCTGGAAGCGCTTGCGGCTTTGGAGTTTGAAGACGTTCTCGTAACCGCGCCGACCGGCAGCGGCAAGACCTGGATCGCCCGCGAGGAAATTCGACGCTTGATCGAGGCAGGTCGCCGCGCTTGGTACACGACGCCCCTGAAAGCACTCACGAATTCTAAGTATCAGGAATTTTCTGCAGCGTTTGGCTCAGCGAAAGTCGGGATCCTGACGGGCGATCGCAAAGAGAATTCCGACGCACCTTTGATCGTGGGGACGACGGAGATTTTTCGCAATCAGCTTTTCGATGCGTTGCGCGGCGGCGACGAAGTTCGAGCCGACCTCGTGGTACTGGATGAAGCTCATTACCTCGCCGATGAAGATCGCGGACACGTGTGGGAAGAAGCGATCATCCTGACGCCGCCGCGCATCCGCCTGTTGCTTTTGTCAGCAACAATCGGCAACGCTAAGGATTTCGCGGGATGGATCGAGGAAGTGCGTGGCGTTCGGTGCGGCGTAATAACTAGACCCGGTGCGCGTCCGGTGCCGTTGCGCGCCGCGTTCCTATTACCTGATCAAAGACTTCTACAGTTGACAAATGACGCAGGGCGACTCAATCCAGAGCTTGTGGGAATGGAAGAAAAAAACAGGAGAGAGCGCCGCCGGAGGTATTGAACTGCCGAAGACGAGGAGATGCGGAGACGCGGAGACGCGGAGACGCGGAGACACGGATGAATGCGGTAAGTAAAGCTATCTTCAATGAAGCTCTCGATGCCTGAGATGCCGCCGGCAACACTGCTGGCGGCGCTCG
This sequence comes from Pyrinomonadaceae bacterium, assembly GCA_051002415.1. Classification (GTDB taxonomy): domain Bacteria; phylum Acidobacteriota; class Blastocatellia; order Pyrinomonadales; family Pyrinomonadaceae; genus PSRF01. The sequence continues at coordinate 26,824 of JBPCMI010000020.1, read as the reverse complement.
GTTCTTACAATCTGTTACCGGCTATCGTTTTCTTGCCGACACGCCGGCGCTGCGATCAAGCGGCAGCGGAAGCTGCGCTGATGCGACGCGATGCAAATGTTTCGCGGCGCGATGCGCGACGCGACTTCATGTTGGAGTTTGTGACAGAGCACGACGAGATCAGAAGTCATCGGCATTGGGAAACCATCATCAGAGGCGGCGTCGCCTCACATCATGCCGGCCACATCCCCAGCTGGAAACTCTTGATTGAAAATCTGATGAGCAAGGGTTTGCTCGATGCAATCTTCGCAACGGCAACGGTGGCTGCTGGCGTAGACTTTCCCGCCCGCTCCGTAGTTCTGACCGGCGCAGACGCGCGCACTGCGGGTGGGTGGCGGCCGTTAACCGCTTCGGAATTGCAACAGATGACCGGTCGCGCGGGGAGACGCGGACGCGATCGCGTCGGATTCATTGTCGCCGCGCCGGGCATTCATCAGGATCCGCAACAAATTGTCGAGCTCCTCAAGGCGCGGCCTGATCCACTTGTAAGTCAGTTTCGCGCTACTTACTCGACGCTTTTGAATCTACTTGATGCTTACGGAAACTTTGCCCAGGTCCGCCAGATTGCCGAAAAGAGTTTTGCTCACCGGGAGGCCGCACAGCAGATAACCCGGCTCGCAGCTGAGCGTGTCGCAAGTGAAACGCGGATTCGCGAAATGCTCCAGACGGCTAACTGCGGATTGAAGGTGGGTGATGCGTTGGGGCTTGAGCGGCTGTTAAGTGCTCGCGAGCGATTGCAACAGGCAAAGCCGCAAACACGAGTTGAAGTTTTGTTGCGTTGGCTCGATGAAGTGGTGCTGCCAGGTAGAATTGTCGGAATCGGACGAAGCGGCAAGCGTCTAGTAATGGTTACGCAGCGTCGTAACAACAACCTGCTTGGGATTCGTGAAGACGGCCGCAGCTTGAGTCTGACCCTGCAGCGGATTGGTCGGGTCTACGAACCAATCTATCCGCTCCGTGAAGAGAACGTCGCGGAGGCGTTTGCCGAAGTGCAATCGCGCGGCAAAGATTTGGTGCTTCCCGAGCCCCGGCTGCGCGACGTCAAGGATGAAGAGTCTGACGCGCTTGGCTTGATCGAGAATTTCATTGAATCGATAACCGTGAATAGCGAGAAGGAAGAGCAGGCCCGTTGCGCCGAGGTCTTATGGGCCTCGCTGCCTGACGCCGAAGCGCTTCAGAATGCAGTACGCCGGAGCGAGCTGCTGCGCGACGAAGTTTGGCAGCCATTTGAAAAGCGAGCGCGGGTGCTGGCGAAGTTTGGCTATCTCGACTTTGAATCCGAGCGTGTTACCGAGCGGGGTCGTTGGCTCGCCGACCTGCATGTCGATAGACCTTTGCTGGTGGGCGAAGCTCTAGAGCGAGGCCTGTTTGGAACAATTGATAGTGTGAGGCTGGCGGCAGTGCTGGCGGCATTGACTGCCGATGAAGACCGCGATTATGGCGAGCTGGAGTTAGACGACACTGTCGTAACCACCTTGGGTCAGTTTGAAGAGATTGGTTTTGGTGTAGCCACTGAGGAATGGGAGCAGGGAATCGAGCCCGCGCCAGATCTAAACTTTTCCGCAGCGGGCGCCGCGGCGCGGTGGGCCGCCGGAATGGAATGGTCGAAGCTCGTGCAGAAGACGCGCGCTGAAGAAGGCGATCTTTTTCGCATGCTCTCGCGAACAGGTGAAGCGCTGTTGCAAATTGCCGGATTAAAGAAGGCGCACTTAGCAGCCGCGCAAGTAGCCCGGATCGCCGCCGAATCGATCTTGAGAGATCCGGTACGATGATAGTAGGAGGATTTTTTCATGGCCCTGATTGGCGCCAATGAGCTGAAACGGAAGTTGCTGATCACTGTGGAGGGGCAACCGTATGTTGTCCTTGAAGTCTTTTTCGCGTCACCCACCGCGCGCGGCGCAGCCACGATGGTGCGAACGCGGCTGCGGCAGTTATTGACCGGAGCAGTGCTTGAGAAGAGCTTCCGTTCAAGCGAGAAATTTGAAGAGCCTGACGTGGAACTCGCTCCCGCTTCATTTCTTTACAGCGATACCGACGGTTGTCACTTCATGGAAGAGAAGAGTTATGAGCAGTTTGCGTTCTCGAGCGAAGAGATCGGCAACGATCGAAATTATTTAAAGGAAGGCGTTTCGCTTCAGGTGTTGAAATATAACGGTGCGCCAGTTTCGTTACAGCTGCCGCAGTATGTTGAGCTCGCTGTCGTGGCCACCGAGTTGGGTCTGCGGGGAGATACAGCGGCCGGAGGCGCGACTAAGCTGGCTACGCTCGAAACTGGCATGCAAGCGCGCGTGCCGCTCTTCATCAAAGAAGGCGAGCTCGTGCGAGTTAATACGCAAACCGGCGAAGTGGCGGGCAGGGCATGAAAACGCACTCCAATGTCCAAGGTTCGCTAATTTCCTTACTTTGTACTAATAGGAATTTTGTTTATGGGGAAAAGCGGACTTGAAGTAGCGGACTTTAGACTTTGGACATTGGACGTTGGATCGGAACAAATTGCGCTGATAACTATTCTTATGGCTCTAATGCTCTCCAGCTGCCAATCCCATAGCTCCAACGGCAAAGCTGGGGTCAACCAGCAAGCTTCCAAATCAATGTCTGTCACACCTATTTCTGGTCCAGTTAACTATGTCGCGTTGGGAGACTCCACCGGCGTCGGCGTGGGCGCGCGCAATGGAGGCTATGTTGCACGGCTCTTCCAAAACATCGCTTCCGAGCGTCTCGAATCCAAGCTGACCAATCTGTGCGTGAGCGGGGCGACGAGCGCAGATGTACTCAGAAGTCAGTTGCGTCGTGGCATCGCCGCTAATCCGAATTTGGTCTCTCTGGGAATCGGCATTAACGACATCGGCCACGGGATTGGAGTCGAGGAGTTTGCTCGCAACTATGAAGAGATTCTCAGCGAGCTAAGAAAAGGCACCAGTGCGAAGATTGTTGTGACAAACATTCCGGATATTTCCAGCGCGCCGCGTATTCCTGAGTTCGCACGACGGCAGTACCAGCAGGCAATAATTGATTTAAATGAACGTCTCGAAGCGATCGCGGCACGTTATGAAGTGACTGTGTTTGATGTGCACACCATGACGCGCGATCAGCTTCCTTCACATCCGGATTTTTTCTCAAGCGACGGTTTTCATCCCTCTGATGCGGGCTATGAAATGTGGGCCAGGGAAATGTGGCCGGTAATCGCGCGAACGATAGGCGTCAACCCTTAATCATATCGACCGCCAAAAGGGCGCGTCCTAACACTCGAAGCTTCATTTGCAAACTGTTCAGCGCCAAGACGCCAGGGCGCAGAGACGCAAAGGAAAAGAGAAAAGGTTAAAGCGCCTGGTTAAATGAATTGTATTGCTTATTGGCAAAAGCATTCTTTGCGGCTTGGCGTCTTGGCGCTAAACAGTTTGCAAATTTCGAGACTCTTCGAGCGTGACATTCCGGCGGTTAGAGCCGTACGAGTCGCTATAGCCCGCGGCACATTTCCGTCCAGGGTGTGGCCATCGCGCGCGCGTAAGTCAGCCGGATTTCCGCGAACCTCCAATCGGGACGTTGCCAGATGCTGCCGTCTGCATACTCCACACGATTGATCAGAACTCGTTCCTGCGGCGTCTTGTTGCTGTTGCCGGCAAGGCTGCCCGCGCTAATCACTTCACTCGGCCCTGACAAACTAAACACCAGAACATCTTTGTCTTTGCCCGGCTTCAGATTGAGTCCACACAAAAACTGGCGCCGAGCTACTAACTGAGGATTGGCCGGGTCGATGAACTGATATTCCCAGAAGACGACTTCGATTGGTTTGGCGCTTTCATTCTTTACTTTTAGTCGGTAGGAAAATCCATCGATTGGTTTGCGATCGGGCTTGCGCGACTCCTGCACCATTTTCTCGAGCGCCGCCGCGCGACCGTCGGTGGTATCAGCCGCCGGATCTCGAGCGCCTCCGGTTTCGTTGACGCGCTGCTGTCGCTGCGGATTTTTGCCACCGGGTAGGAAAACCGATTGCGCGGGCGGCGGATCCGGATCGTTATAGCGATCTGGAACTTGACGGGCCTTGTAACACTTATGACTGACTACCGTCAGGTCTGGCGATCCCTGGGTGCTGACAGGATCCTTATTCTGCGAACTGGCAAGAGGGATCAGGAGCAGCAGCAAGATGAATAGGCTTCTCATCGATTGTCTCCCGGCGAATTGGAGTCGAGTGACTGGGCTCCGGAAGTGGCGGAAAATGGGGAGAATAGGTATCTGCTATTTACTGCCGACAAGATAAGAAAGGCCCGCGCTACTGTCAACGTTGCCGGCGCGTTGATGAAACCAAATCTACGGTGAGGCTCTTTACTACCAGCGGGTATCACTCGTAATATGCCCGCGCACGCCTGTCAAATTCAATTCGAAATCCTGGATGGAGTGTAATCATGAATCGAAACGCCCTGCCTCTACCGACCATGTACGCTCGCACCGCATCTTTATTCTGGACGGCGTTGCTGCTGCTGTTTGTGAGTGGCCAGCCTGCGCCGGCGCAACAGAATAACGATAACGAGTACACAAAGAAGATCAGGGAATACACGACGGCTCCTTACTTTATGACGGAGCTAGTAGATCACTTGCCACTCTCCGGCAAGGTTCCATCTCCGGACAAAGTGCTGGGCTACATTGCGGGGACGCCAAACAAGCTGACTTATACCAAAGATATCAATCGCTACTATCGCGAGCTTGCGAAAAGCACACCTCGCGTGCGTGTCTTCACTGCGCCGGAACGGAGCGAAGAAGGTCGCGAACAGTTGCTGCTCGCTGTTGGTGATGAGGCGGCGTTAGCAAAACTCGATCGCTACAAAGAGATTACGGCGAGGCTCGCCGATCCGCGCCAGCTCAATGAGGCTGAAGCGCAGAAGCTGATCGGTGAAGGCAAAGCACTCTACTGGTTATCGGGTTCGATCCATTCACCTGAAACCGGATCACCGGAAATGTTAATGGAATTGGCCTACCGACTGGCGGTTGAAGAGAGTCCGTTTATCCAGGCGATCCGTAAGAACGTGATTGTGCTGATCACGCCAGTGCTGGAGGTGGATGGTCGCGACCGCATGGTTGATATTTATAACTATCGCAAAGCTAATCCTGGCAAGAATGCCCCGTCGCTAATTTATTGGGGCAAGTATGTGGCGCACGACAACAATCGTGACGGGCTCGGTATGGCACTCGCACTGACGCGCAATATGATGAAGACTTTCCTGGAATACCATCCTGCGGTGCTGCATGACCTGCACGAATCGGTACCTTTTCTTTACACCTCGACCGGTACCGGACCCTACAACGCCTGGCTTGACCCGATCACGATCGACGAGTGGCAACTGCTCGCGTATCACGAAGTCGAAGAGATGACCAAACGCGGTGTACCCGGTGTTTGGACGCATGGCTTCTACGACGGCTGGGCGCCGAACTACATGTTCTATGTCGCCAATGGTCACAACTCGATCGGACGCTTCTATGAGACTTTTGGCAATGGGGGCGCGGACACGATCGATCGAACAGTGACACAACAAGCGCAACGCGATTGGTTTCGTCCTAATCCGCCACACTCGCGCGTGCGCTGGTCACTGCGTAACAACGTAAACATGCAGCAATCGGGCGTGTTGTTGGCGCTGAATTTTGTCGCTAACAATAAAGAACGGTTCCTGCAGAACTTTTACATCAAGAGCAAGCGTTCCGTTGCCAAAGCTACCAACGAAGGTCCGGCTGCTTATGTTGTTCCGGGTGATCAGTCGCGCATGGTGGAAGCCGCTGACATGATCAACCTGCTGAGACAGATGGGCGTTGAGGTGCATACAGCAACCAGGGAAATCGCCATCAAGAGTCAGAAGTTTCCTGCTGGATCGTATGTGATCCGCATGGATCAACCTTACTCGCGAATGGCGGACATGCTTTTGGACACGCAGTACTACAACGTGAACGACCCGCGTCCCTACGATGATACGGGTTGGACGTTAGGAGCTTTGCGCAATGTAAAAACTGTGCGCATTACTGAGAAGGAAGTACTTAGCGCGCCGATGAAGATGCTGACGACCGACGCTCGCGTGCAGGGCAAGCTAATGGGTGCGGCGACTGCGGCCGGTTACGTTATCAACCACAACACAGAGAACACGCTTGCGACGCTGCGATATCGCCTCAAGGATGTGCACATCGGCGCTGCCGAAGACGCATTCAAGATTGGCGAGCGGCAGTTTAACGCCGGTTCTTTCATCATTAAAACTGAAGGGAACCCCGGCGACTTGCGGCAGAGGCTCGAAACAGCGGTCACCGAATTAGGCTTGACGGCCCACGCTATCGACAAGCTGCCTGAGGTAAAGACTCACGATCTGGTAGCAGCGCGCATCGCCATTCTTCACACCTGGACCAACACACAGAACGAAGGTTGGTATCGCATTGAGTTTGATCGTTTGCAGATTCCTTACTCGTATATTTCGGATCAGCTGGTGCGAAACACGGTGAACCTTCGCGACAAGTTTGATGTAATCATTTTTCCGCCGCTCGGGGGTTCGCCGCAGCAAATCGTCAATGGCATTCCCATGCGCGGTGAACCGATCCCCTGGAAAGAGTCGGAACTGACACCGAACCTCGGCCATTCGCCTGACCAAACCGATGACATGCGCGGCGGTATGGGGATGACGGGCATCATGAACCTGCAAAAGTTTGTCGAAGCGGGCGGCTTGTTTGTGGTGATCACCAACAACTCGCGCATTCCGATCGAATACGGCATGACAACCGGAGTTTCCGTTCAAGAGCCGCGCCAACTTCAGGCGCGCGGTTCGGTCTTCACAGCGCAGTTCAGCGATCGCAAGAGTCCGATCGCGTATGGCTATGACGAAACGGTACCCATCTACTTTAATCAAGCACCGTTGTTTCAGGTGGCGACTCAGGGTGGCGGTGGTGGTAGCGCGCCTGGGGCTGCAGGCGGTGCACAGAGAGCGACGGGACGGGGCAGCTTAACGGATGCCGATGTGATTCAGGGCATGCCGCAACCTTCACCGGCGCCATCGCGATCACCCGCGAGAGCAGGGGAGGAAGAGTTAACCGAAGAGCAACGTCTGCAACTCGGGGCTTTCTTTGTTCCCCTCGCTCAACGTCCGCGAGTGGTGCTGCGCTTTTCGTCAGATGAGAAGAAACTTTTGATCAGCGGGATGCTCGCGGGTGGTTCAGAGTTAGCGAACGCGCCGGCTGTGATTGATGTACCGGTAGGGCGCGGTCATGTGTTGATGTTTGCTAACAATCCAATGTGGCGTCATCAAACGCAGGGAAGTTTCTTTTTGCTATTCAACGCAGCGATGAATTTCGATTCACTCAACACTGAGCGCGCACCAGAACCACCACGCCCGACGCCTGGATCCGCGACAGGCGACGACCAGCAGTAGAACCTGCGAAGCAGGTGGAAGAAATAAGCGTGCGCAGCAGGTGGAAGTAATAAGCGTGCGCAGCACGCGTAGGCGTAAAGCCTAGGGCGTAAGCCCTAGGTACCGGTGACTTAAATTCAACGAGCCCGCGGGCGAAAGAAATGAGCCGGCGAAGTAGGCTTCAGAAATAAGCGTGCTTCGCACGCTGATTAATCATGCAGCCGTGCGTTCCGATTAGCATAGTTTAGAGCAAGGAGTTCCATACATGTCAGCAACGATGGCGGTTACGCCCGATAACATTCTGCAACTGGGTTTTGCTTTCTGGGGATCCAAGACTCTTTTGAGTGCAGTTGAACTGGGAGTGTTCTCAGAACTCGCAACTCAGCCTTTGACCGCGGAACAATTGCGCGAGCGTTTGCAACTGCACCCTCGCAGCGCCCGTGATTTCTTCGACGCTCTCGTTGCACTCGGCATGCTGCAGCGCGACGACAATCTCTACCACAATACGCCGGAAACCGATCACTTTCTGGTGCGCGGGAAGTTGAGCTACATCGGCGGCATGCTCGAGATGTCCAACGAACGACTCTATCCCTTTTGGGGTTCCTTAACCGAAGGTTTAAAAACCGGTCTTCCTCAGAATGAGGTGAAAACCGGCGGCACAGGTCTCTTTGAAACTCTTTACCGCGATCCAGAACGACTGCGACTGTTTTTAGCAGCGATGACCGGATTAAGCATGGGCGCGTCTTTGGCGATTGCGCAAAAGTTTCCCTGGGATAAGTATCGGACGGTGATTGATGTCGGTGGCGCTCAAGGCGGACTGCTGGTGCAACTCGCCCTGGCACATTCGCACTTGCAGGGAACGAATTTCGACCTCGATGTTGTCGGTCCGATTTTCGAAGAATATGTAGCGGGCAACGGCTTGAGTGAGCGACTCAAATTTCAGCCCGGCAACTTCTTTAGCCAACCGTTGCCCAGCGCTGACGTGATCACCATGGGTCACATCCTGCACGACTGGGATTTAGAGCAGAAGCGCATGTTGCTCGACAAAGCTTACAGCGCACTGCCCGAGGGCGGAGCACTGATAGTCTTTGAAGCGTTAATTGATGACGAGCGGCGTCAGAATGCCTTTGGCTTAATTATGAGTCTCAACATGCTGATCGAAACACCGGGCGGGTTCGACTACACGGGCAAAGATTGCTCCGGCTGGATGCGCGACGCAGGTTTTCGCGAGACGCGCGTGGAACATTTGGTCGGACCTGATTCGATGGTGGTGGGGATTAAATAAGCATTCCGTTTCCATCGTCACCTGGCTTTAGCCACGCGTAAATTTAGCCGACCTATCGACGGAAACCCTCTAAACGGGTTCCGTCCCATCACTCAACAAGCATGACCTGACTGAAGTCAGGTGCGAATGAGAGTTAGCGGCTTTGGACAAAAAGCCTTCCTTATCCTGACGCTTTGGTGGTGGTTTGGGATTAAGACCTTAATTGGAACGAGTCTGCCCGTGCTGACGTAAAGCAGTTGGTGTTAGAATTACCTGGCCGTCATGGTGACGGCTTTTGTCCTTTGGAGGTTATCGATCATGGATGAAGAGAAAGACCCAATTAATTCGGCATTTAATGCGATTTGCGATGCTGCGCGTTACCTGGGGGACGCTTCCTATGCTGTCCTGCCCCGCGATATGGCACACAGCCTGGGGGAATTTAAGAAATCATTTTTGAATAATGTGCGTCAGCTTGTTGATAAAGATATCGCCTGGGTTGACGCGCGCGTTGCCGGTGGCGATCGTTTACGTGAAGAATGGCGCCGCGCTTGTACGCGCGACGAAGAAAATGTAACGAGCGAACCGGGACCGGCAATCTAAAACAGTTTCGCAGAATTAAAGGAAGTCATGGAAGTCTTACTGGCTGATGAATACGGATTCTGCTTCGGAGTGGAGCGTGCCGTGGAGATGGTGGAAGACGCCGTCGATGAAGGCCGCGGACCGATCCGTTCGCTGGGTCCGTTGATTCACAATGCTCAGGAGATGGAGCGATTAGGTGGCAAAGGTGTTTCGACCATAGATTCACCCGTGGAAGCCGATGGCTCCGTCGCGGTGATTCGGGCGCACGGCGTGACTCCTCTGGTGCAGCTCGAGCTGGAACAACGCGCTGCGAAAGTTATCGACGCTACTTGTCCTTTTGTTACGCGAGTACAGCATCTCGCCGAACGCGCGGCCGAGCAGGGACGCGACGTAGTGGTAGCGGGTAATCCGGATCATCCGGAAATGATTGGCGTCGTTGGCTATGCTCCAAACAACACTTATGTGGTACGCGATGCGGCTGAAGTGGCATTGCTACCGACTTTGCGTTCGCCACTCGTGGTATCGCAAACGACTATCAAGTTGAAGACATTCCAGGAAGTGGCGGAAGCTGTTCGTGCCAAGGCGGACGCGGAACCACAAGTAATTAATACGATTTGCTCGGCAACTCGTGATCGCCAGGATGCAGCGCGCGCGCTCGCCGGGGAGGTCGATGCCTTTTATGTAATCGGCGGGCGGCATTCCTCAAACAGCGTGAAGCTGCTTGCCGTTTGTCAGGAACAATGTAGTAAGAGCTTCTTGATCGAAACGCCGGCAGAGATTAACGCTGCGGACCTTGAAGGCGTTGCTCGCGTAGGCGTAACGGCCGGTGCCTCAACTCCCGATTGGCTGATCAAGCAAGTGGTGGCACGCCTTAATGAAATTGGGCAACTGCAGCCGACTTGATTGGGTAGCCTGTACCCCCCAAATTACTCACTTGAGTTGGAGATTGTTTCAAGCGCAGAGTCGCTAAGACGCGGAGACGCAAAGACATCATAAAATATAGATCAGTCCACTTCACTTACGGATTGGAGTCCTCACATGACCGAAAAGCCACCTCTGTCGGCAATTGCCGCCCTCCTTTCGCCTGGAGAACCAGATAAAGAGCTTAACGATTTGGCTCGGAGAGTGATCGGTGCAGGAATTGAGGTGCACCGCCATCTCGGTCCAGGTCTCACTGAGCCTCTCTACGAGGCCGCATTCAAACTTGAACTAGATCTACGTGGCATTCCCTTTAGATCGCAAAGCTGGATCACGGTGAGTTATAAGGACCATCCGTTGGGAAAACGAAGGATAGATTTGATTATCGATAATCGGTTGATCGTGGAACTCAAGTCGGTCGAGCGCTTGGCCCCGATTCATTCAGCACAATTAATCTCGTACCTCAGATTGATGGGATATCACCTGGGGTTACTGATGAATTTTAATGTTGCGCTTCTTAAGGAGGGTGTTAAAAGAGTGGTGCTCTCGTAAGGTTACTTCTACCAGGAGGTGACGTAGGGTGTTCGGTTTTGGAATTCCTTTGCGTCTCAGCGCCTCTGCGACTCGGCGCTTGAATGAGGTCACTTGAGGTAGGCTAAAGCTCTTCCACCTGATCCAGGGCATTGATGATCTGGCGCGCTTCATCAGAGCCGAACTCCATCGCCTGACGACGCAAGGCATCGCGCGCAATCTCCGAATCGACCGGATCGCTCAACAATCCCACCAGCACGGAAGTCGGGAATTGCGATAAGGCTTCGTTAGCCAGCGCCCTGACAATCACGTCTTCCGAACGCGCCAGCTCACAAATTTCACTCGGGGCGAACCGCGAATTCAAAGCGTCCGCCAGAACATCGATGCGTTTGTAGTCGCGTTGCTGATCCGCCCGGCGCACCAGTTGCGCAAACACTTCGGCAGACTGAGTCTTCTCCTGCAGGACGGTGGCGCAAGTATTTGCGATGTGAAGTAACTGCTCACTCTCTTCGCCGTCGGTCGCAGCTGTGGTTTCCGCGGCCCGATCATCGAGTGCGGTGAGCAATCGACTGAGCTCCATATCAGCGCGCGGATCGTAGGGCGGGTTTCGCGACTGCGGCGAATTTGCATTCGAGAGCTGCAACGCCCTTTCGACAAGGCCACGGGTCGTCGGTCGCAGTTCCGACCAAACTGTCGCAACCCGCCCGCCGAGGTTTTCGATCATTAGTGCCAAGTCGCTAAGCGCTCCTCGTTATGCCCGTTTATGAACGGCGTACTATACGCGATGGTCTCAGGAAACGCGAGAATGCCTACCCCGGCCATCTATTAATGTCTTAGTTGTAATCCTTGATTTCGGCAATAGCCGGGAAAGGTATTTTCACCACCTGACCGTTTGAGCATTCGATTTTTACGCTGGGAGTGGTGAGGGCCTGGGTGGTTTTCATGCTGCGCACAATACCGCGCACGCGACGGCCGTCCACCGTGATCACTTCAATATTATCTTTACCATAAAGCGGTTGGAGGGCGGCGAGAGCTTTTGTGACTTCCACAGTAATTGTTCCTTCAGTTTCATCTCTGGGTCCAGGGGAAAGCAGGTGCGATTCTGCACGTATCATTCCCAGATGTCTAATCGGGCCACATCCGAAGCAGGCCTGCGACACTTCGTTGCGAGCTCAAAACAGTGAAAGCCAGCCCAAAATGCACTGAAACAGGCCCCCTCGATTGCCCATTTTCGATTTCCGATTGACGATTAGCCGATCACGAAAGAATCCTGACAAAATCGCCAATCGGCAATCGACAATCGAACGCACTGATTGGCGCCCTACATCTGTTTTTCAAATATAGGACACTACTGCTTCGATGCTACGTTTGAGCTCGGTTTTGACTTACTATAAGTTGGGTCGCGAAGGGCCGGCGGGATGCAACTGGCAAGCAGTTTTTGGCGTATAGCCCTCCGGAGCCTAATTAGTGCCATTCTTTTGATCGGTCAGGAACGTCATGTCGCAGAATCCAGAAATAAGCGGAAAGACTGAATCCGAGAGCGGTGTTACAAGTTGTGGTAACTGCCGCACGCCAATGCCGGTAGGGCTGCGGTTCTGTCGTAATTGTGGCTTCCGCCTGGGCGAGGGTCCGGCTGAATACACCGAAACGGTTCGCTTCCAAGACGGCAAGGCCGGAGCCACGCAGCAATTATTCGCGCCAAACTATGCAGCGCCCTTAGCGTCGTCACCGACGCGCGCTTTTGGCAAAACGCGCAAACGAATGAGCGGAATGAGTTGGATGTTCATTGGACTGCTCGTTTTCTTTCTTGCGGCTGCCGCCTTTACCGCCATCGTCGCGCCGATTGGCCGCCGCGACGCTACGACCATTTCAATCCCCGAAAAGCAGCTGGCCTATTTTGGTGTGCATGAGTTTGAGACCGGAGAGGGCGGCGTTACCTTCGACAACGTGGAACCGCCGGGGTCGCCGGCTGATAAAGCCGGTCTCGTGGGTGGCGACATCATCACCAGTGTGGATGGTCATCCTGTTACTACCGAAGACGAAATAACAGAACTCAGGGGAAGGATCGAGATCGGGAAGCCCGTGGATGTGATTTACCTGCGCGACGGCGAACAAAAGACGACGAAGCTCACACCAATGTCTCCCGAAGAATTCGAACGAATAGAAGAAGAGTTTGCCAACCGTCCAGGGGGCAAAGGGCGTTTGGGATTTGACGACGACAGGACCGCGCGCGTCCCGATTCCGGGCACCAAAATGTTTGGCATCAGGCTAGACGAAATTACGCGGAACTTACCGGCTGATATGGCGGGGATCAAGGAAGGTGACATCGTCGTCAAGTTTGATGATGTGCCGATTAGGACTGCTGAAGAACTGACAGCACGCGTAAGGCGAGCCGTCCCTTACAACATCGTCACAATTACCCTGATGCGTAGCACGGAGATGCTCGAGATACCTGTGAAGATGGGTCAACAATAAATCAGGTGTCCGGGAGCGCGTCAGGTAATTATCTGGGTGAAAGAGCGGGGGTAGGCCATCCTCATAACCTGCGAAATTGATCTAGTTTGAGTCTAATGTGTGTTATCCGCGTTGATCTGTGGCGAATTCTTTTAGCGACTTGGCGGTTTCAATCCCAGCTCAACCCGACACCTTTTCCTTCATCCGGCCTTCCATTTCCCGCCTGCCTTCTTCGCGTGCCGCATCCGGTTCATCAGCTTCAAAGACTTCAAACAGCGCATATTGAGTTGCCGAGATTAAGCGAAGTTCCCACGCTTCGCGGTTTTGCTGTGAGCAGCGCGAAAACCAGAGCGCATCAATTTCGCTAACCTCAATACTCGCCTCTCCAGACCAGCTTTCGTCGGTCAGTGCAGCACGGGTTTCCGGACGCAAGAGCGCCCGGCGCAGGCGCCAACCATGCTTTTCGTAGGTCGCGAGAATTTCCTTAATGAGGTCTAGGGGATTCATGAAGTCATTTCAACTCGAACGTTCTGTTGACCATCCTAATTGTCCACACCTATCATCAGTAAACAAAATGCAGTGGCATCGAGGTGAGCAATTCGTTTCGCGGGGGTCGTTTGCGGTTTCGCTTAGGCGAGTTCGAGCTGTTCCCAAACCGCACTCAAGCTTTCTGGTTCTGGTCTTTCTAATTCCGGCGCTCTTAGTTTCCACAGGGAGTTCCGCCGCGCGATCCCACAAAGCCAACTACCCATACACACTGATGATTCCCAATACCAAGATTACGCCGGGCGGCGACAAGAAGATTGTTGTCACGCCGTTTTATGAAGCCCTGCGAAAAGCGTTGAAGAAACGCAAAACAACGGTAGATCGAATTTGCCCGGGAGCCGACCCGGTAGCGCGGCGCATTCTCGAAGAGTATGGCGCCATCTTCCTGGCAGACAAAAAAGTGCTGCCACCGCCGGCGTGCGTATTCACGACCGAGGAGCAAGTGACTGCGTTTCAAAATGCGGCTGGCTTTGTCGCTGAAACAATTGCCGACGCGGAGATCGAATTGCAGCCGGAAGCGATGAAGGCCTTACTCAAGGCTCGTGACGACGCGCAGGAGGAGGGGCTCGACATAACCCCGCGCGGGGGCCCGGAAGCCGCGCGCCGAAATTACGAAGAAAGCATGCGACTTTGGGACACGCGCTTCTTGCCGGCTTTGGACTATTGGCTGGAGCAGGGCCGCTTGACGAGCGAACAAGTTACTCGCTTGCGCGGCTTGTCGCTGCACGATCAAGTGGCGGAGGTTTTGGAATTGGAAAAGGCCGGAATCTTTTTTAGCAAAGATTTGTCGAAGTCGATTCTCTACTCGATTGCCGCTCCGGGGACCTCGCAACATATCGCATTGCTCGCGCTCGATGTTACTGAATTCGACAACCCACGAGTGCGTGAGATTTTGGCGCAGCATGGCTGGTTTCAAACTGTGCTTAGCGACCTGCCGCACTTTACGTATTTGGGATTGAAAGAAAAGGATCTGCCTAAACACGGGCTGAAGAGCGTAATCGTCGATGGGCAAACATTCTGGATTCCTAATGTGAATTAATGCTTGGGCAAAAACCTGTCCGGTCCCCGGATTTACCACGAGCGCCTGTTAGCAGTTGGGCAACTTCTGCGCTCATGTGGCTGATCATTTACCTTTTTGCCAAGCTGGCTTACATCTCGCCGCGTTTTTCAACAGTTTCATCTAAGCATTGACACCCAATCGGCGGAGGCTTAGGCTTCGGCAGCGTCCAACAAAACGTTCTCACTTCCCGTTCAAGTTGGCTCCCTCGGAGCTGAAGTCACCTCGTCTCGGCTACCAGGAACAGCATTCAACTATGTGAGAAGCCTATTCAAAAGGAGAAGCAGGAGCAGCTATCGCCATGTCTACCAACAAACCTAGAAAAAGGCCTGCCGAGCGAAGTTCTGATCGCACCACTGATTCCATTGCGAACAGCGAAACTGTTGACGCGAGTCAAAGCTTTAAAGTTTGGCTGCTTGACGTCGGCCCGGAAGAATACGGCGATGCTGTCTTGTGCCAGTTCGGAAATAAAACGGTACTGATTGACGGTGCACATCCCGGCGACTCGGAAGGGAGAGGTGGACATCCGTCTATCCCAGATCAGATTGGTGACTTACTGAATAAGCAGCCACCCTATAAGCTGAGTCTGATCATCATTTCGCACGCCCATCAGGATCACATTGGTTGTTTGCCCAAGCTCATCAAAGACGGTGTGCTGCACGCCGAGTGGGCCCTGGTGGTTGACCCGCAGCTTGGTTGGGGCCGGGCTAATGACGACGATCGAGATTCCACTGTCACTGACGAACGCGTGCGCGCACTTGCCGCCGCGTTGCGCGAAGAAGTCCGCACTGACCGTACGGACGATGCCACGCTTGAACGATTCCTGGCTGACGCGCTATCGCTGGAAGACAAGTACATCGAGATGCTCGATACGCTCCGATCGCGCGACACGAAGGTCGTACGCCACGGCCGCGACAGCGGAGCAGCCATCACTGCCGCCTTCGCCGATATCGGGTTGAAGATCATCGGACCCTCTCGTAACCACATGATCGAATGTGCGGACGTCATCAATGGACAATCACACGATGCGATCCAAATTGCGAGCGACGCTTTCAGACAAGACGCCGCCGGCGACATCGTCGACCTCTATCGCAGCCTTGTGAGTGCCGACAGGGACGCGCTCGACGTTTCACGCCCAGGCCCGGGAGTAAACCTGCAAAGCATCATCACGCGCTTTGAGTTCCGCGGCCACCGTTTCCTGTTTGGCGGTGACATGCAGTTTGAAAAGCCGCAAGTGAATAACGACTTCCTCAAACAAAGTGTGCTTCGGCTGCGACAAAAAATCGCTGACGATGCTCCTTATAGTCTGGTCAAGCTATCGCACCACGGCAGCGACAACGCGTTTTCCGAACAGATGCTCCAGGAACTGGGAAGCACCAAACTCTACGGCATCTGCGCGGGCGAGTTCAGCAAGCATCACCCGCACGTGAAGGTACTTAATTTCTTGAACGAACATCGTGACGATATTAGGTGGGCGCGTACTGATCGGAACGGTCTGGTTACGATCACATTCAGCACTCAGGGAGCGCGAGTTAAGAAAACCAGCGGGGAACTTAACGATCCGCAGCCGAATAGTTCTGATACATCCATCGGTGGACCTGGTGGTTCCGAAGAGCCTTTTGAAATGGTTGAGGAAACGAGTGGAACCCCCGAACTGCCGCGACCGACTGTTGGTTCCCAATTCGTTGAGGTGAATGCGAAGATTCCGCACGTCAACACCAGAGTGACGATTACCGTCGATGTGGAGTCTAGCGGCGGATCGCCGGAAGGCCCGTCTGCTGGCCCGTCACCGGAAACCACGACAACTCCTGCAGATGCATTCAGAATTGCGGGGGGCCGACAATTACCTGAACTCCTGTTTGTTACCAATCGCAGCACACTGGCAGCGAACATAGGTGCGGCCGAATGCGCTCGTGTGCTGGCCGCAATTCGCGCGAGTCAAAAACCACTCCTCGACGATCTGCCGCCGAACCTTAGCAGCGCCCAGGCCGCTGAACTTGTAAGACGACGGTTAGCCCAACACCCAAACCTCAAGGGAGTAGTGATCGTGGGTGGGTACGACGTGGTGCCGGCAGACCCGCGTAAATGTCTAACCGATGATTTGATGCGGCGGCTTCCGGCGAATGACGACCCAGATCGGTTTGTGGTCTGGAGCGATGATCTTTACGGCGCACGCAGCAGTAATGGCCGGCAGGAGTTGCCCGTCAGCCGGATTCCCGATGGCAAGTCGGCACAACTGGTTACTGCAGCCTTGCAAGCTTCAAGAGGACAAGTCGCGAATGCGCGCGGGGGCGTAAGAAATGTGGCTCGCCCTTTCGCCGACCAGGTCTTCCGTGTCCTCCCTGGGCCAGGAAACCTGCACGTCTCGCGGCCCGCAACGTTTGATCAAGAGAGTCCGTCGCTGGATCTAAAGTCGGAGCGCGTCTATTTCATGCTTCACGGTGATTACGTCGACTCCAGTCGCTTCTGGGGCGAAGGCACTACGAATCAGACTGAAGCAGTGAACATCAGTAACATCCCGCGACAGTTCAAGGGCATCGTCTTTACCGGCTGTTGTTGGGGAGCGCTAACGGTAGACACGCCCGCTGGCCGCGTCACTGCCGGTCGGCCGTTCGGTCAAAAGACAGTCGGCTCGTCGATCGCGCTCAGTTTTCTGGCGCGCGGTGCCCTCGCTTTTATCGGATGCACGGGCGCGCATTACTCACCGCTCGAAGCGCCATTCAACTATTTCGGCGGACCGATGCACACATCTTTCTGGCGCCACTACAATGCGGGCGTTGCGCCGACATTGGCACTCCTCAACGCGAAGAATGAATATAGTCTGGGGATCCCGCATGGACGCAGCGGGGCCACCTCGATGGCAATTGAAAACAAGATTTTGCGCCAATATACTTGCCTCGGATTGGGATGGTAGGCAGGCAGTAGGGAGGATCATATGGCAGACCTGACAGATTCGGAATTAGAAGAGATCGTGAAGCAGGGTTTACCGGGATACAAAGTTTCCCCGAAATCGCAGGTGGCTAAACAAGCAACTGAAACCGACTCAGTTCGCCGCGGGGCAAGCGCCGCGAGAGCGGAGGATCGTGCCGAAACGCTGCGCCGCAAGTATCTCGGCCCAGACGCTGACGTAGAAGCTGATGAGGACGAGGCGGCAGACACCGCTACTTTCGTCGCTGAGGAGGAGGAGCCTGCCCGGCGCGATAGTGCGATCAACGACGAGGACGACGAGATGATTGTTGCGGTTGAACCTGACTCTGATACCGACCCTCTGGATCGCGGTTCACGCGCCAAGGCGGCCGTGATCTCAAAAAAGGAGAAGAAAGTCATTGGGCAGCAGGGATAGGCGATAGACGATTGGGGATTGCGGATTATTTCTGTAGGGGCGGCACTCCGTGGCCGCCCCACGTTTTTTTGGAATAAGCACAGGTCGCCTACATTTTTAGGAGGGGCGCCCACGGAGGGACGCCCCTACAAGCCGCCCCACTTTTTTTTCAAATAGGTATTAGGTCGCCCTACATTTTAGGAGGGGGCGCCCACGGAGGGACGCCCCTACAAGCCGCCCCACGTTTTTTTAGAAGGGCGCCTAGGAGGGCGCCCCTACATAGTTTCCGCGCCCGGAAAAAGTTTGCTGCCGGTTTTAACGGTGCTAGACTAGCGCCGCTCTAACTCCCGGACACTTCGGGAGCGCTCCCCTGGATCAATCACAAATTAATACTTCCGCTTACGCCGCACGGATCTGTGCAGCTCCCTAGAGCAGTCACCGGTCGGCCTTTAATCCCGAAAGAAGGTCAGCTATGGACGTTCCGCAAGTTATCGCCGGCAGGTTTCGAATCGAATGCGAGATCGGAACGGGCGGCATGGGTACTGTCTACCGTGCGACTCATCTGGGACTCGAACGGCCCGTCGCAATCAAGATTATCAAGCAGGAGTTTGCCGGCGATCGCGATGTAGCCGATCGCTTCCTGCGGGAGGCGCGTACCATGGCGCGCTTGCGTCATCCTCACGCGACAATGATCTTCGACGCCGGCAATCTGCCGGACGGCCGGCACTTCATCATTATGGAATTTGTCGAAGGCACGACACTTTCCGAAGCCCTGGTTCGTCAGGCTCGTTTTTCCGCGGAGCAAGCCGTAAAGATTGCGGTTCAGATTTGCGAAGTGTTGGAAGAAGCACACCAGCTCGGCATCATTCACCGCGACCTGAAACCGTCAAACATTATGCTCAACGAACGCGGGGTGCGCGTTTTGGATTTCGGTGTTGCCAAAGTTCTGGTGACCCCGGATACCACGGCTACGCATGCAACGACTGGTTCGGGACAGATAGTCGGCACGCCGCGTTACATGTCGCCCGAACAATGTCTCGGACAGCGCGTCGGTGCTCGCAGCGATCTTTACAGTCTGGGAGTGGTGCTTTACGAAATGCTGGCCGGGCGTCCACCTTTTGTGGATGTCTTACCGTCAGCGGTGCTAGTCAAACAGGCCACCGCGGCGCCGCCGCCCTTGCCACAGTTGCGTCCTGATATTCCCAAGCCGTTAGCGCTGGTAGTGCATTCGTTGTTGGCGAAGCGTCCTGAAGATCGTCCGCGCACCGCCGCAATTGCTCGAGCGCTTCTTGAAAAGAGTCTCGTGCGACGCGAACGCGAATTACCGCAACCAGATCCTTTCTCATCAACTCTGGCGGTAGTCGCTGAACGCAGCAACATCGTGGTTCGTCTGGTCGCTCCCTTCGCTACCGTTATTCTCCTGGGCGCGTTGCTTTTCGTTTGGGGTGGCAATGTAGAGACGGCATCTCAAGCAGGCTCAAATTCTCTAACCGCAAACAAACTTGAACCGGAATCGGCTTTGGAAACAGATAGTGGAGACTTCTCAACTCCAGACCGTGCGCGCAACAACTCGCTAACATTCAGTAAGGGTTCGACAGCGCCGGCCACTCTCAATCTGGCCAGGGCCGAAAGCATCGCTGCGACCGTTTCGCGGAACGCTGTCCGCGATGTGCAGGTATTGAACACTGCCACCGGTGGAATGGTGGTGGCCATTCAAGCAGCGTCAAGGAATGGCTTGTCCAAATTCTTTGTGATGGAAAGACGCGGCGCTGCTTTTCGCATCATGGCGCGGGGACAGCTCGATAACAAAACTTTTCAGCACGGACAATGGAAAGCGGAAAAGCTGGACGCAGACGGCGACGACTTTGATGAAGTTCTTTTTAGCGGCATCAAGCGCAACGGTCGCGCCTCCCACCATCGCTTCGTTCTTTACGTCCCGCGCCAGCGACAGGCCTACGTACTCGAGGTCCAGAGCAGCGGGCGCATTGGCACTCCCTTCAAGACCGTTTGGTCTAACAACTTATTGTCGCGAAAGACTGCTGACTATCGCCGCGTGCTGCGAGCACGCGCGAACATAGCCGTTGCCAAACTGCGCAAGTAAGCCGTCGCAGATGGATTGGCCCGGAGCGGAGTGAGGTCAGCAGCGCCAGGTCTAGCGTCCGTCACATTTCCGTCTTCTTCTCGTTAATCGTCAATTGGCAGTCGCCGTTTTCTGCTGAGCTGGGGCGCGGATAGCCGCCGGCAATGTGCGCAGGAAGAGTAGCCGGGCGGTTCGTGGGAGACCAGATGAAGCGCCGCTGATACGGGTTCTGGCTCAACGATCATCGCCACGCGTAATCCGCAAACGGTCTTGGCCGTCCGCGTCTCAACCATGACAAGGTGGTAAATCTGACTGTGGGTATTAGCAGCAAACAATGCCGGGCCTCTCTGAAGATGAATCTAACAGTTCTGTGTGTAATCGGTCTTACACTGAGGTAACGAAATAGTAACAACCATCTTGCTGGTGCCGACTTGCCAGCTTCTTTTACCCCGCACCAGTTACCACCCCTCCAAGTTCTGTAGATCGGCACTCCGGGTTCATTATCACGACCCCTTTACAGATCGTTTCAGTCGGTGGTCAGCAAAGTCGGAACCGGGAGCGATAGCGACCGGGCCGTCTAATTGGCGATTGCAAATTGCCAATTGACGATTTGTGATGAAGGTTTCGTTATAGGCTAATCGTCAATCGGAAATCGACAATCTAGCGAGGGAACGCCCCTACACGAAAATCTATAGTCGTTATGGATCGGCTCTCACCTTGCGCTAGACTCTGCGTTGGATGCGTTCTTCATCTTGATCAGTAGTCTACGAATCTCCGGTTCCGACGGTCGGCTCATTGACTTCAAAGCTCCGACTCTGATTTCCCAACAATGACTTCAACCAGGATCGATCAAGCGGCGTGCGAGTCTTTGTCCGACTGCGTGGCGGAAATTGAGAAGCACACTGATGCGGAGCTCGTGATCGTCGTGAGGGCTCGCTCCGGTTCTTACGCGCACGCTGATTATTTGGCGGGCGCTCTGCTGGCCTTCTGCGGTTTGTTGTTTCTGCTCTTTTCCCCGATTGATTTCCATCAGATTTGGGTCGCAATCGACGTGGCGTTGTTGTTTGTGCTCGGGGCGTTTCTCTCTGCGAAGACTCGCGGGATCCGGCGTCTTCTTACCAGTAACAAATTTCGGGAGCAGGCAGCTCGCGCTGGAGCGGCTGCGATGTTTTATGAAGCGGGTATCGCAAACACTAAAGCCGAGCTGGGTGTGTTGGTCTATCTGTCCCTCCTGGAACGGCGACTCGATCTAATTGCCGATCGCGGCGTGCTGCAAGTCGTGCCCGGGCTTGAATGGAATGAATGTCTGTTTGAGTTGCACCAAGCCGGTAGAGAAGAGAATTTCCACTCGTTGCTTAAGGCGCTGCGTTTGCTCGGAGCATTGCTTGCTGCCTACCTGCCCGCGACCGGCGAGAATCCAAACGAACTACCGGATACGCCCCACATCGAATTGTGATGTCAGCCTGAATGAGGACACTTAAGAGACAACTTGCCGGAGCGGGTCGGTGGCGGTTCATGTTTGCGGCTGGCGGAGTTTGTCTGCTGCTCGTCCTCCTTGCTGCCGACGTCTTCGCCCGAGTTGGCGGCGGACAATCTTACGGCGGTAAAGGTGGTGGCGGGGGCGGTGATGGCGCCGCTGGAGCAATTATCTGGCTGATCTTCCAACTCTTTCGGGTACTGCTATACCTCACGATTGAGTATCCGCTGATCGGCGTTCCACTCGACATCATTGTGATCGCGGGCGTCATCTATTTCTTTTGGCGGCGCAGTCAAAACCGGCAGCCGGCGATTTTTTCGACAGCAACGGGAACTGCGACGCCAGATGCTGGCGGCGCTACCCATAGCGATGGATTCGTCCGAGAGTTTGCGCAGCTGCAAAAGTTTGATCCGAACTTCTCGGAAATCGTCTTCACCGACTTCAGCTATGCACTTTACGGCCGGGCACACGAGGCCCGCGGTCGTGGCTCTAAAGCACTTGATCTGCTTTCGCCGTATTTGAGCGAAACCGCTCGCAGGTCTTTGCTGCAATTGAACCCTTCCGGTCTGAAAGAGGTTAAGGGAATCATTATTGGTTCCCTGCCGGTACTTGATGTCCGCGGTCTGCACACCCCCATCGTGCAGATTAGTTTGCTGTTTGAAGCGAACTACACCGAGGTGGTGCAAACCGGCACGGCTACGACCGAAACTACTTATTATGTGCGCGAGCGCTGGGATTTGGAGCGCAAACGTGACGTGCTATCTCCTACTCCCGCGCAAGCCACCGCGTTGCACTGTCCGCGCTGCGGCGCTGCGTTACAGCAGGACAGCGTCGGCGCCTGCGCCTTTTGCGGGACGAAGATCGAGAGCGGTGAGTTTCAATGGTATGTGCAGCGGATTGCCCCGTTGAGTCGCGAGGATCGCGGTCCCTTACTCACTGCTGATGTGCCGGAAGTGGGAACAGACTCTCCCAGCGTTGTGCAGCCGGGTTTAGATCGCATCCGGCTCGAATTTGAAAAGAATCATCCCGAATTTTCGTGGCAAGATTTTCAGGCGCGTGCTGCTGTAATCTTTAACGAGTTGCAATCCGCCTGGTCGTCGCTCGACTGGGAGCGAGCGCGTCCGCACGAGACCGATAGCCTTTTCCAGATGTATCAATATTGGATCAACGCTTATCGACGCCAGGGTTTTCGCAATATGCTAGACCGCGTGGCGATCTACGCGATGCAACCAGTCAAGATTAAGGAAGATACGTTCTACAACGCGATTACGTTGAGGATCGGTGCGCAGGGCTTCGACTACACGATCGATAGCAATGGCCGGGTAGTAAGCGGCTCACAAAATGTGGCGCGCTCGTGGAGCGAGTACTGGACATTTATTAGAAACCGCCACGCGAAACCGCAAGCATCGCGGGCCGATCTTAACTGCCCTAACTGTGGCGCCCCGCTCAAAGTAAACGTCAGCGGCGTTTGTGCATTCTGCGGCGGCAAGATAACCTCGGGAGAGTTTGATTGGGTCTTGTCCCGGATTGAACAGGATGAATCTTACGTTGGCTGACATCCAATTGCCGGAGGCAGACATCGAAAGGCATCGCCGTAAACTGAACGCTCTCCCGGCGCCCCGCGCCGGTTTTTAGACACATTTAGAAACGAATGGAGCTTTTTGTGAAGCGTTATCTATTGGTTCTGTTACTCGTTTGTTCCTTTCTTGTTCCCTCGACATTTGCATCGGCGCAAAGTCCAGCGCGGCCGCAAACCGGAAAGCAGCCGCCACGCGCGACGGCAGCCGCTCCCGCTAAAGCACCCGAAGAAAGCGTTGTCACTAAGACACTGGCCAACGGTTTGGAAATAATCGTCCTCGAGGATCATTCGATTCCCCTCGTGACCGTGGAAATGGCTTTTCGTAATGGCTCGTATACCGAACCACCCGAGCTCAACGGGCTTTCCCATTTGTATGAGCACATGTTCTTCAAAGCCAATCGCGCCGCCCTGGAAAAGGCAGATTACCTGCAGACGATCGATCAGCTCGGCATTATCTATAACGGTCAAACGCAGGAAGAAGTTGTTAACTACTACTTCACAACTACGACGCCAAACTTTGGCGTTGCAATGAGATTCATGCGCGATGCCGCGCGCTACCCGGCGTTTGATCCAGGCCAGTTTGCTCAGGAACGTGAAGTGGTCATCGGCGAGCTCGACCGTCACGAATCAAATCCTTACGGCTTGATTGGCCAGGTAATGAATGAGCGTTTGTTTTATAAATATCCCAGCCGCAAACGTCCCAGCGGGTTCAAAGAAACCGTACGCTCGGCGACGACGGAACAAATGCGTCTGATCCAGAGTCGCTACTACGTTCCCAACAATGCGGCGATCGTCGTTACTGGAGATGTTGACGCCCCTGCAGTCTACGCACTCGTGGAACAACTGTTCGGCGATTGGGAACGGCGAGCGAAGGATCCCTTCGTGGAATTCCCGCTTGTTGAACATCCGCCCCTCCCGAAGAGTTCCGGGGAGCTGCTGGTGCAGCCGGTGCAGAATGTCGTGATCCAACTTGGTTGGCAAGGACCTTCCATCGGCAAAGATGATGCGGCCACTTATGCAGCAGACGTTTTTTCTTTTATCCTGCGTCAGCCCAACTCACGGTTTCAGCGAGCTTTGGTTGACAGCGGCTTAGTGGCCGGGGCGGGCATTGGTTACTACACGCAGCGCAACGTGGGGCCAATCTTTCTGACGCTGCAAACGACACCGGACAAAGCACGAGCGGCAGTGCGAGCTGCCTACGCGGAAGTGGCCCACTTCAACGACGCCAATTATTTCACCGATGAGGAACTGGAAAGCGCCAAGGCGTTACTCGAAGCTGACGATCTCTTTTCCCGCGAGAAGCTTTCCGAGTATTCGCATGTAATTAGTTTCTGGTGGGCTTCAACCGGGTTCGACTATTACCGTGGTTACCTAAAGCGCTTGCGCGCCACCTCGCGAGCTGACATCAGTCGCTACGTTAACAGCTACATCCAGGACAAACCGCACGTTGGTCTCGCGTTGTTATCGGAAGAGTCGGTGCGCAGTTCGGGGCTGACAACCGATGACCTTGTGGGTAACCAAAACACAAAAGCGGCAACTCAGAAAGCGACAGGGAACTAATCAATGGGACGCTTCCAGGAAAAATTAAAGACAACTGCGGTAATCACTCGCAGTGGGCTACGAGTGTTGGCCCTTATGCTCGCCATCCTCGCTACGGCGACGGTGGCATGGTCGCAAACTGGCGACGCGCGGACGCCCAGCGGCCCAGCGGCGCGGGCTACGGCGGCTGCGGTTGTCGATGACAGTGCGCGACTGGTAAGTGAATTCGAGGTCAACGGCCTGAGAGTCTTGCTGAAACGCCGCGAAGGCAATCAGACAGTAGTTGCCGGACTCTATATTCGCGGTGGCTCACGAAATATCACTCCTACTAACGCAGGCATCGAGGCCTTGATGCTCGACGTCGCCACTGAAGCCAGCGCCAACTTCCCGCGCGAACGTTTTCGCCGCGAATTGTCCCGCACCGGAACGGTGATCACCTATGGCATCAACTACGATTACGCAGCGCTGATGCTGGGAAGCACGCGTCAGCACTTTGAAAAAGGCTGGGAGATTTTCGCTGATGCTGCGCTCCGGCCCAGCTTTGCCTCGGACGATTTCCAACGCGTCAAGCAACGGCAGCTGATTGGGTTAAGTGACGACGAAGATACGCCAGACTCGTACCTGCAAGTGCTCTTGGCGCGGGCGGCATACGCGGGTCATCCTTACCTCAACGATCCGCGCGGCACCGCTCAGTCGGTTAGCGCCCTGACTGTTGACGATCTGAAGCGTTATCACCAGCAGATAATGCAAACTTCGCGACTGCTTTTAGTGATTGTCGGCGATTTGGAATTGGCCCAGGTGCGCCGGATGGTTGAAACGACTTTCGGCAAGCTGCCACGCGGAAACTACAAAGACGTTGCGGTGCCGCCGCTCTCGTTCAGCGCATCTACGGTGACGTTCACACCGCGTGAAATTCCGACAAACTATGTGAAGGGAGTTTTCTCGGCGCCGCCGCCTACTTCTCCCGACATCTATCCTCTTCAGATCGCGTCATCAATTTTGCAGAACCGGGTATTTGTGGAGGTACGTGCGAAACGCAACCTCTCCTATGCACCCGATGCCTTCCTGGGCACTCAGGCGGCAAACACAGGAGGCATATACGTTACTGCGGTTGATGCGAATCAAGCGGTGCGGCTCATGCTCGAAGAGATTACTCGTTTGCAGCGAGACGAGGTAACTGCCGAAGAACTCCTCGGCACTACGCAACACTTTCTGACGCGCTATTACCTCGGTCAGGAAACAAACGGCGCTCAGGCGGGCGAGCTGGCGCAAGCGGAATTAATTGGTGGAGGTTGGCGCAACTCTGCGCAATTCATTGAAAGGCTGCGAGCGGTGACCGCTGCGGATGTGAAACGCGTTTCCCAGCTCTACATGCGCAACTTGCGGTTCGTGGTGATCGGCAATCCGAAGAGTATTGATCCAAATGTGTTCACCGGACGGGCGGACGTAAGTTCCGGACGGATGTCGGGTACCGGGGATCGCGTGTCAGAGACCAGATGTCAGATCAGATGTCAGATGTCGGGGCTCCGAACTTTACGAGGTTCCTTGATGGGGTTGGCACCCGATACTCGATACGATATGCGACCCCCGTCACCCGACCCCCGTTGCCCGACACCCCTGGTACTTCACCCGTCTTCATTCCCGTTCGCTCATCAGTCTGGCAAACAGTCGCTCATCCAACTGCTTGAGCGTCCGTGCCGCGGCTAATCCCTGGTGTTCATTCCCATTCTCGAAGTATGCGAGCGCTAGATTGTAATAGCCTTCAGCGCTCTGCGGTCGGAGGCGCACGGCCTCTTTATAAGCGGCAATCGCTTCCATCAGCCTGCCGGAATAGTAATAAGCATCGCCCAGCTTGTTTCGCACCTCATCCGACTCTGGCATTAGAACTACGGCGTGCTGGTAGGCCTTGATGGCCTCGTCGTTCTTTCCCTGTTTCACTTTGCAGAAGCCCACCTGGACCCAGGCATCCGCCCTCGCAGGATTCTTGTTCACCGCGTTCTCAAAATATCCGAGCGCGTTGTCGAAATTTCCCAGCCAAAGGGAATCAAGTCCGTTTTTGTAAAGCG
>JBPCMI010000019.1:0-27017 GCA_051002415.1 Pyrinomonadaceae bacterium | reverse complement strand
GGAGGTTTTTCTGGCGCGTTTTTTGGTGGTGTGGGGGGGGGGGGTTGTGGCTGCGGGGCGCCCCCGCCGCCGCCGCATTGAATCATCCACACATCGTCGCCGTACACGACATCGGCGACGCCCAGGGGATGCCATTCTTCGTAATGGAGCTGGTCAATGGTCCGCGACTCTCAGCCGCGCGCTCGCTTTCCTTGCCACGCATCGTAGAGATTGCCACTCAGGTTTGCGCGGCCCTCGAACACGCACATGCGAACAGCATCGTCCACCGCGATCTAAAACCTGACAACTTGCTGTTATCCAGTCACGAAGAAACAAGCAGCGTGAAGCTTGCTGATTTAGGTTTGGCGTTACCGACATCGGTTGAGCGGATCTCTCGTGCCGGAATAATTCTCGGAACAGCTTCTTACATGGCGCCGGAACAAGCCCTAGGCCAAACAGTCGATGGACGCGCGGACCTATACGCGCTCGGCGTCGTTCTCTACGAACTGACGACCGGGCGGCTTCCCTTCACGGGGCACGATGCGTTGGAAGTTGTCTCGCAACACGTGCACGCTCCGGTCGTTCCCCCGCGAGCAATTCGTTCAGATCTGCCGCGCTCAATTGAAACATTGATCCTGCGCTTGCTGGCTAAAGATCCTGCTGCTCGATTTCAATCGGCCACGGAAGTCAAAGAAGCCCTGCGGATCTCATTGATTGAACCGGACGGAACAACTGACGCTGACTCAGCACCGGCGGTAGCGATTCTCGATGCTTTGTCTCGGGGTCGCATGGTGGGGCGCGCGAACGAACTGGCAGAAGCTCGGGAGCTCTGGCGGCGCGCACGCGATGGGCATGGACACGCAGTGTTATTAAGCGGTGAACCTGGATCCGGCAAGACGAGGCTCGCGCGCGAGATGACGATCCAGGCGGCGGTTGAAGGCGCGGTAGTGCTCAGCGGTGGCTGCTACGAATATGAAGCAACTACACCCTACCTTCCGTTTGTCGAAGCGTTTCGTCGCTGGGTTCGCGAGCATGACGACGCTGCTCTGCGCGAAACTCTGGGCGACGCCAGCGCACAGATCGCCAAGCTGGCTCCGGAAATCGAAACACGTCTCGGACCGTTGCCACAGCGTCATGAATTGTCTCCTCAGGAAGAGCGTCTAATGTTCTTCGACGCCGTGGCGCAGGTGTTCGGAAATCTCGCCAAGCGCCAGGGCCTGCTCTTCTACGCTGACGATCTGCATTGGGCCGATCGCGGAACACTTTGGTTGCTTGGTCACCTGTTACGCCAACTCCGCGACGCCCGCGTTCTAATCGTTGGCGCTTACCGGGAAACAGAGCTCGATCGCGCGCACCCGCTCGCTAAATCTCTGGTCGACTGGAACCGCGAACGGCTCGTTACCCGCATCGCTTTGAAGCGCTTCAACAAGTCCGAAACTACAGCTCAGTTAGGCGCCTTGCTTGGTGAAGATGTGAGCGCGGATTTCGGCGACGCCGTGCACAGCGAAACCGAGGGCAATCCTTTCTTCGTCGAAGAAGTACTGAAGGCATTGATCGAGAAAGGATCGGTGCGGCGGGAAAGTGGCCGCTGGCAACGCTGCGATGTGAACGAGCTCGTGATTCCGCAAAGCGTCAAAGAAGCGATTGGCAACCGCTTGGACCGAGTCAGCCCGGAGTGTAACGACGTGCTTCGCTCTGCTGCCGTACTCGGCAAGGTCTTCACGTTTGATGAGCTGACGGCGGCGGCGCAACAAAGTGAGGAAGTGCTGCTTGATGCACTGGACGAGGGTGTCAACGCGCAACTTATTGCTCCAGTAAGTGGCGAGACCTTTACTTTCACGCACGATAAGATTCGCGAAGTGCTCTACGAAGAGCTGAACCCGATCCGTCGCCGGCGCTTGCATCGTAATGCTGCCGAAGGATTGGAGCGTCATCGCAGCAAATCTCATGTGGCCGTTGAAAAACTTGCCCACCACTACATTCAGGCTGGGGATCATGAACGCGGACTCGAGTATGCAAAGCAGGCCGCCGCCGAAGCCGAACGTGTCTTTGCTTTCGACGAAGCGGTCGCTGCTTATGGCCGCGCCCGCGATTGCGCCGAAGCCCTGGGGTTGGTTGAGGAACAACTCGCGCAGGAAGAGGCGATTGGCAAAGCTTATTTGTTGCACGGCGAAATGATCCCTGCCGGCGAACATTTTGAACGCGCACTCAAACTCGCAACTGAGCCGTCAACGCGAGCACGTTTGCAATGCCAGGCAGCAAGTTCACTTGTGGCGACAGGTGATCAAAGAGGTGTCGAGTACATAACTGAAGCGCTGCGGAATCTCGATCCGGAAAAAAATCCACTCGAGACGGCCAACGCCTTGTCCATCGAAGGGCGCTTTCATCATCTCGCCGGTCGTCACAAGAAAGCGATCGAATTGCTTTTGCGCGCCGCCGATCTGGTAGCGCCGACTGCCGCAGGTGACGAGGTGAGCACCTTCGCGGCTCCCATGATTTCACAGGTCTATGCCTACAACGCCGGGGCCAACCAACACTATGGCCGCTTTGCCGACGCCGACGTTTGGGCGCGACGCGCCCTCGAGTTCGGCACGAAACATAAGATCCCGTTCGCCCAGGCAATTGGTTATGAATTTTTGGGGGAGGATGCCGTGCATGCGGGAACGTATGAAGCGGGCCTTGAATACGCCGCCCACGAGCGCGAGATTGCTACTCGGCTTCATTCTCGTGAACGCCAGGCATGGACCCACCTTGTCGTGGCGCAGTGCTGTTTGCTGCTGGGCAGGACGGAGGAAGCGGAACGAGAATATGTTGACGGTGTTGCCCTCGCGGATTCAATTGGCGAACATCGGGTGAAGGCCCTGTTAAAAAGCAATCTAGCAATCGCGCAATCCGAACTCGGGCGTCACGATGAAGCGCTAAAAACAGCGGAGGAAAATTACGCTGCAGCGGCGCCCACTGGTTTGCTTTATTCGCACTTTGAATCACTTCGCAGTCTGGCGGTGGTGCATTTCCGGCGGGCGACGGCAACGAACGTGGCAGATACCGAGACGTCTCAGCAGGAATTAGACGAAGCTGAACGGCTTTGCGAGGCAGCGACAGATTTGGTGGCCCCGACGGAATCTCGCGTGAGCAGACTCTGGCTCGGCCCTCTATACATGCGCGTTTTGCTTGCCCAGAACAAACGGGCAGAAGCTGCAGAGAAACTTGGTGACTACCAAGCCCTCGTCGCAGAATGCCAATCACCGCGGTTCAGTCAGGAAGCGGCCCGTCTGGCTGAACTCGTATAGCGCACTCCGTTGTTCCGACCCTCAGCTGCGCTTCCCTACTTACAAAAAGAAAGCCGACCCTCTGACAGGACCGGCTTCTTTTATGAAAGGCGTGCCCGCCTATGTTAATCGGGAATTGCCAATCGGAAATCTGACATCCCTATTGGTTGTTGTTCCGATTGGCGTTTTTATTTGCATTGGCATTGCCATTGCCGTTCGTGCTTCTAACGCCTGAGGTGTTGGCATTGCCGTTGTTGTTGGTGACCACTCCGGTGTTCGCAGGAACGGTGTTGCTGTTCGCGTTCTGTGGAATGTTCGCGTTCGTTTCGACAACACCTTGACGCTGATTCGAATTCGCGTTGCTGGCGTTGGCATTGTTAGCGTTATTAGTGTTGGCTGCGCTATTAGTGTTGTCAGTTGTGCCGCAGCCAGCCAAGGCTCCGCTGGCGACCAACACTAATGCGAGTCCGAAGCTGCGTCGCATAGATCTCTACCTCCCTAGTTCGTCCGTTTAGCGATAAAGCGACTCAGCACGGTTATTGCGCCATTCGTTTTCGAGGTAATCCGCATCTTCTGTATTACGTGGATTGACCCCCATCACGATGCCACCGTCGCGAATACCCTGGTCGTATTTCTTGGCGGTTTCTTCAGGTATTCCATGACCCACCAGTGCGCCGATCAAACCACCTGTCAGCGCGCCTGCGCCCCCACCGGCTAGCGCTGCGGCGATTGGACCGGCAATTAACAAACCGACACCAGGAAGTGCAAGCGTGGTCCCGATCGCCGCGATTGCCGCAAGCGTCGCCCCGACTCCGCCGCCAATAGCGGCACCCTTACCCGCATCCTCCCAGGCTTTGGTTCCCAATGCCGAATCATCGTCCGTGAAATATTTCTTGCGCGTGTCGTCTGACATCATCAGATTCACGTCGTCCTTGCCATAACCGCGAGTGCTCAATGAGCGATATGCGCCCTCGGCACTCTCACGGTCTTTGAATAGACCGGTCATCATCCGATTCTCGCGTTGTCGTGCTGTTCCTTCAGCTGTGTTGTCGTCTGCCATTAGATTTTGCTCCTTTGAATTTTTAGGCCTTGTTATTGAAACCTTTTCTGTATCCGCACACACCGCGACTTAAGACCACTGGAAGTCAAGCTGTGCATATTTAGTTCTTACCCGACGTTTCGTGAGGGTAGTAGCAATGAGCATACCGCTGGCGTGCAGAGGCCGCAGATCGTGTTTCCATTGATCTTCTAGGCGCAGATAAGACTCCGTTCTGAGTCATACCCGATT
Organism: Pyrinomonadaceae bacterium; assembly: GCA_051002415.1. Lineage (GTDB taxonomy): Bacteria > Acidobacteriota > Blastocatellia > Pyrinomonadales > Pyrinomonadaceae > PSRF01. Next base: position 22,481 of record JBPCMI010000019.1, on the reverse strand, counting down.
AATTGTTTGGAATCAGACAGCTAAAGACTATCGCTGTATGAGAGCAGGACGTTGGCTGGGATCGCGGACATGTCGCCCGAACCGATGCTCAGAGTGGGCAATCATGTTCACGACTTACAGTGCGGGAGTTCTTCGCGCTTTACGCTCAATTGGGCGCGCTGCGATCCCATCTCACAATCCGATGCGTGGGGCATGAGCAACTGGCCTCGATCACCTTGACTCACCTCCTGACTTGGGATACAAGCTGCTCGATCCAACGTGCGGACAGGCGCGACCCTCACTAGTTTGCGCTCCCTAGAGGCCTGACACCGCCCACCTAAAAAGCGTTGTCTTAACCTGATTTGAACCGTGGGGGCGTCCCTCCGGAGGCGCCCGGAATTGTAAAAAGGGCCTCCCCCAGAGGGCGGCCCCAACACCTACCAAGATCCCATCGCCAATCGCCTCATTTTTCGACCACGACCCGATCCGTAATCTCCAAACCCTTATCAATAATCGCAAACGCTTCAGTGAGCTCTGCTTCCGTTATGCATAAGGGCGGATTTGTGAAGAATGTGTTCCACCGCACGAACGTATACAAACCTTCTTGTCGAAAATGTTTTCCCAGCGCCTGCATCTCCTGCGACGTGCCGTTAAACGGCGCCATCGGTTCGCGTGTTTCGCGGTTTCGCACTACTTCGACGATACCGAATAGTCCGATGTTGCGCGTCTCACCAACTGAAGGATGACGGCTCTGCAGATCAGCAAGCATTCCTTGCATCACCTCACCCATGCGCCGAGCGTTTTCTATCAAATCATCTTCCTCATAGACAGCGATCGTCGCCAGCGCGGCCGCACAAGCGAGCGGATGACTGTTGTATGTCAGGCCACCATAGAAAACGTTTTTCTCAAAATAATCGGCGATATGTCGGCGCATTCCCACCGCACCGAGCTGCACATACGCACTAGTCAATCCCTTGGCCATCGAAATCAGATCAGGCACAACGTTCCAATGGTCAACCGAAAACCACTTTCCCGTGCGGCCGAACCCGGCCATCACCTCATCGGCAATCAGCAGAATCCCGTACTTGTCGCAGAGCGCTCTCAAGCCCTGCATGTAACCGTCTGGTGGTATCAGGATTCCATTAGTTCCCGTCACTGGTTCGACAATGAGCGCCGCCACCGTCTTTGGGCCTTCGAGTTCCAGGACTTCCTCAGTGCGCGCTAACACTTCCTCGGTTGTTTCCGACCCTCTCTGTATGCCGTGATAGAAATCGGGAATACGAAAGACCCCGGGGATACCGGGCTCGGCTGCCCACCGGCGTGGATCTCCGGTAAGCGTCAAAGCGCCGGCGGTTCCTCCATGGTAGGAGCGATAGCGCGCGCCAATCTGATGACGGCCGCCGAACATGCGGGCGATGCGAATCGCATTCTCGTTTGCCTCCGCGCCGCCGTTGGTGAAAAAGAAGGCATCGATATCACCCGGTGTCAGCTCCGCGAGTTTCACGCTCAAACGAGCGCGCACTTCAGTTGCCATGAATGGATTCGCATAGGCAAGCGTCGCCGCCTGTTGTTGAATCGCGCGAATCACCCGCTCATCGCCATGGCCGATGTTCACGCACATCAACTGGCTGTTGAAGTCGATGTAACGCTTACCTTCCGGTGTCCAAAAGTAGATGCCTTTTGAACGTGCCACGGGAATCGGATCAACAGCTGCTTGCGCCGACCACTCAAACAACGTGTGACGGCGGCAAAGCTCAACAATTTCGTTGCCGGTCATTTTTTCGGAATCGCCTATCTTCGCTTCTGAGTGCACCGTCATGTTATCGCCCCTTTTTTGATGAGGACCTTAGACTTTAGTTTCTGATTAACAACTTCCAGGCTCTAGTGGCTACCACCGGAGGCCCGATAATAACCTCGAATTCTACTCCGCACTAATCCGCACCCCACCCCGCTTCAGCCCCTGCTCACCCCGTTCTTCAAAGCTGCGACGCGGATAAGTCTGTAGCGCAAACTGTTAGTTTGCGTCGTTTGTCCAGAACCTAAATCAGAGCTACAGCATCACTGCTAGCTGAGCGGGCTTACCTAAATGGGCTTGGTGTCCCTAACGCTGTAATCGATGGTTGGTTGGGACAAATGAATGCACGCAGAAACATCGATGCTGCCCCGGCGCCGCGAAACTATGTAGAGCACTACGCCACCTTCAAAGGAAAGATTAAGTCGCCGGTGCTAACGATGCACACGATCATCGATCCCCTCGTGGTGGTTGCGAACGAATCGGCTTATCTGGAAACTGTGCTTGCAGCGGGTAGAAGTGATCGCTTAGTTCAGACTTACACTACCGGCAACGGGCATTGCGCCTTTACCGGTCCGCAAATACTGACGGCAGTGGCAGCGATCGCCAACTGGGTGCGCAACGGTACTAAACCTCCCGCGGCCACTTTTCCTGCGGCGCTGGGCTTTGCTCCCGCCTTTGTGCCACCAGCCTTTGCGCAACCCTGAAGGGAGGGGTGACGGGTGTCAGGTGGCGTTACCGAGGATTGCCAAATTGGCGATTGCCAAAGGATCCATTCGGAAATCGGCAATTGGAAATCGCCAATCTTAGCAGCCTGTCACTAGCAACTCGGCGAGGGACTCGGCGTCATCTCCGGTGAGGGACTTACCGTCGGACTAGGAACCGGCGATGGACTCTCCATCGGACTAGGAACCGGCGATGGACTCTCCATCGGACTAGGTATCGGCGATGGACTCTCCATCGGGCTTGGTGCCGGTGATGGATTCACCGTTGGGCTTGGGATGGGTGTCGGACTCACGTCGGATCTGGCGCCGGCGTCGGACTCACAGTGGGAACCGGTGACGGTATCATCTCTGGTGACGGACTCACTGTCGGTTCCGCCGATGGAGTCTCTTTGCAAGAAGCCAGACACCCATCATACGCCTTCTTGCATTCGCTTATGTTGGCACCTTGAACCTGTCGGCATTCATTGTGCGCCTTCCTGCATACCTTCTCGCATTCAGATCGTTGCTTTTCCTGGCCGCCGCTGACCGCCGGAAACACTAACGCGGTGACGAACACCAGCAATAAAATAAAAAGGGCAAAAAAACTAGTCGGTTTGTTCACTTGCATACCCTCCGCGATCGGCGTTACTTGCCCTGATCGGTAAGTACCCAATCTCTTCCTGGTCAAACATCGAGGGGGCCTATTTTAGATCACTGACGTTGCAAGTCTGATCACAACATATTCTACGCGCTCAGGAAGGTGGCTTGGGACATTCGGTCTAATTATCGGTGTAATGTAAAGAAGTTGCATTACGAGAGTGGAAATCATCGCCCAAGCTCCATTGACTTAAGACATTCCCTACCGTAGGCTTCGCGCGCTCAAACACAAGCTTGATTCGCAATCAGCGCCTCCTGCTTAAACTTTTAACTGATTCCCTCCTGCACCTTCATTTACCCAGGCTGGCACGTCCCGATCGCTAGGAGATCTCTATGTCTTTCCTTTCTCCATCAGCATCCGCAACCTCTTTTCGTGATCACCGAGCTCACGCTAAGTTCGAAATGCGGTTGCCCCGTTGGCGACAGCTATCATCATTAATAATTTTGTTGGCACTACTTAGCGCTCCAACCTCGAGCATGGCCCAGTCGAAAGAGCCGGAGAAACGAGGAATCGGAGTTACGTCAGCACCTAAAGAAAAGCCACCATCCGCAACAGCCACCACTCCGAGTGATAAACCGGAGCTGATTCTGCAAACGGGACACACAAAATCGGCCAACGCAGTAGCTTTCAGCCCGGACAATCGCTGGCTCGCGTCGGGCGGCAAAGATGACGTTATTAAGATTTGGGACCTCGCGACAGGAAACGTATTACGAACGCTATACGGTCATACAAGCAACGTTAACGCCCTCGCCGTTAGCCCCGATGGAAAATTGTTAGCCTCGGGCAGCGGGAATATTAACGACAAGAGAGATTTAGGTGCTTTTACTCAAGGAGGCGTGGTCGGCGGCGCGGAAGATAATACTGTTCGGATCTGGAGTGTTCAGACGGGGCGACAGTTGTTGGTCTTACGTGGACATGGACTGCCCGTTGGCGCGATCGCTTTCAGTGATGATGGTCACTCACTAACGAGCGTTAGCGGGGACGCGGTAAAAGTCTGGAACGTTTCAGCAGGCACCGAGCTGCGTTCACAGGGAACGAAGTATGGCAAAAGCGGCATGGAAAAGCTCAACACCTTAGACTCATTAGGTTGTTTTCTAGGTTGTGGGAACAAGCAAAGAAAACAAGAGGAGCAACGCTTAAAGAATTTCAAAATGTCGGCGTCGAGAATAGCCGTTAGTTCGAACGGGCAGATCGCAGCGGTCGGGCAACCTGACAAAGCAGTAAAGATCTATGACGCACAAGTGGGGCGCGAACTGCGCGAACTGCCCTTCAAGGCGATCGCTGACGCGGAAAACTCGAGTCTGGCTTTCAGCGCAGATGCGCGCCTCGTTGCCTTCGCCCAAACCAGCGAAACGGTAAGCGTTCAGGAGGCGGTTACGGGCCGCGAGATTTACAGTCTCAAGACAGGATTCAGCAAGAGCAAGACCCCCCAGCGTGTGAACTTCAGCGCCGATGGGCGATTCCTGGTTACGGCCACCGATAACAACGCGGGCGCGGGGATAAAATTGTGGGACGCTGCGACCGGACAATTAATCCGCGAGCTAAAAACGAGCGGAGAAGTTCTCATGGGGGCCCGAGTGATTAGCTTTAATCGCGACGGGAGTCTGATCGCGGCGGTTGCTTCGGGCGCTAAAGCTATCAGAATCATTGAGACCGCAACTGGGCGCGAATCCCGCACTCTGCAAACGGGATCGACGGACGACGTGTCGCGAGCCGAGCAAGCGGCATTCATCAAGTCAATCGATCCTAAAACAATGGCCATGCTTCAGAAGCGGGAGATTACGGCGCCGGAGGAAATCATTGAGGCCGTCGAAGCAATGGCAACTATCTCCAGCGAAAGGCTTCAGGCTGGGGGCGCCGTAACTTTCAGCCCTGACGGTCGCTTCCTAATTTCCAATCACGTGCTTTTGAAAAATCTGGCGACGGAAGTGTGGGATGCCGCTGCGGGAACGCTCGTGCGGAGTAGCGGCGACGCTTCGCTTCGGGACCGTGGCAAGCCTTTCTTTAGTCCGGACGGACGCTTCAGGGCAGCCCCGTTTGTCGGAATGAAGGAGTTCTACACGACCGCCAACGCTGTGAATATCTTTAGTGATGTCTATAAAGACGTTTACAAACAGAAGATCGATCTATACGACGGCACATCCGACAAGCGTTTGCGCGAGCTGGAGGGAGGTAAGGCGCCCGATATGGGCATCGTTCCGGCAGCTGGCTTTAGTTTCGACGGCAAGCTCATCGCGATGACCGGCTTCGAAAAGAAAGAGCGTTCTGTCCTAATTTTCGAGACGGAAACTGGCCGCAAGGTAAACAGTTTCCAGATCAATGACGACGAGCAGAGTGGTGCAGTGACAACTCTCTGCGTGAGCGCCGACACGCGCCTACTGGCAGCGGGCTACGGCACCAAGATCGAAATTTTCGACATCGCCTCAGGAAGAACTCTTCGCACCTTGCCGCACGCCGAACGCGCAGTCTCGCTCAGCTTCAGCCCTGACGGTCGCTTTCTGGTGGCGCTTGGGGAAAACAACGATAAGTATCTTTGGAACGCTTCATCGGGCGAAAAGCTCGCTACTCTGGTAAGTCTCGGCGGCACTTTTGGCAACCGCGGTGGCGATTGGTTAGTTGTTACTCCCGACGGTTTATTCGATGGCTCACCGACTGCCTGGAAACAGATTCTTTGGCAGTTTGGCGGTAACACCTTTGATGTCAGCCCTGCAGAAACTTTCTTCAACGAGTTTTACTATCCAGGACTCCTTGCTGAGGTCATGTCCGGAAAACAGCCTCACGCTCCGAAAAATATTTCGCTACTTGACCGGCGCCAACCCGAAGTCAAATTCATGACTCAGCGCGGACAAGCCGGCGCCGAAAACACTTCCGAACGCAACCTCATAGTCAGGATTGAAGTAAGTGAGCTGGCAGACAAAGATCTCCAAACCGGGAGCGGTGCGCGCGACGTCCGCCTCTTCCGTAACGGTTCGCTCGTAAAGGTCTGGCGCGGCGATGTGCTAAAGGGAAATACAACGACAACGCTTGAAGCGAATGTCGCAATAGTCTCCGGAGAAAACCATTTGGCTGCCTACGCTTTCAATCGTGACAACGTAAAAAGCAAGGATGCGACTTTGATCGTCACGGGCGCGAGTAGCCTGAAGCGGTCCGGCACCGCTTACGTCCTGGCGATTGGTGTCAATGCCTATTCAAATCCCCAATACAATCTGAAGTACGCCGTCGCGGACGCAGCAGCATTTGGCGAAGAGGTACAACGCGAGCAGGATCAGATTGCCAGCTACGAACATGTGCAAGTCATAACGCTCCTGGATGGACAAGCCACAAAGGAAAACATTTTGCGGGCCTTGAAACGGCTGGCGGGAGACCCGGACGCGTTATCTGGAAATGTGCCTGACCCATTTGAAAAGCTGAAGGCGGCCCAGCCGGAAGATGCTGTCTTCATGTACTTCGCCGGACACGGTACCGCTCAAGGTCAGCGTTTTTATTTACTCCCTCACGACCTTGGTTACGCTGGAGAGCGAACCAGGCTTGACGTCGCCGGATTGCAGAGCATCCTGGAACACAGCATCTCAGATGAGGAGTTGGAGCGAGCGGTTGAAGGAATTGATGCCGGGAAATTGTTAATGGTCATCGATGCCTGCAATTCCGGGCAGGCTCTCGAAGCCGAAGAGAAGCGGCGCGGACCGATGAACTCGAAAGGCATGGCGCAACTCGCTTATGAGAAAGGTATGTACATCCTTACCGCAGCGCAAAGTTACCAGGCCGCGCAGGAGACTTCGCAACTCGGGCACGGGCTGTTGACCTACGCACTCGTAGAGGAAGGACTAAAAGAGACTGCTGCAGACAGTGATCCCAAAGACGGAGAAGTAGGAGTGCGAGAGTGGTTCGACTACGCGAGTGCGCGCGTGCCGCACATGCAAATCGAGAAGATGAAGCAGGCGCGCGGTGTCGGCCTAAGTCTCTCCTTCGTTCAAGACGACGAACGCGTTCCCGAAGTACAGCGCCGCGTTACCCAGACTCCGCGAGTCTTTTACCGTCGCGAAGCGGAAGCACGACCACTAATCGTGGCCAAGCGTTAATGCAACTGTCCGGGGAATAGAATATGTGTAGACTCTTCAATACCAGCCTCGAAGACTGAAACATTTCAACGTGAAGAGGCACGCAGAGTCGCCAAGACGCGAAGAATGACGTCGGCATAAATGATAAGTGCACCTTTTTCACTTTTTCCAAGTCTAATGATGCAACCTAACTCGCATCAATATCTTTGTGCCTCTGCGTGTAAATTTACCTCTCGAAGTAGCCCGGGTCCATTAAGTACCAGTTAATTAGACCTGCGGCGAGTCCTATTGCCAGCACAAGCAAGACTGTGACTTTTTCGGCGGTGGTGTTGGGCTTTCCAAAGACACGCTTCACGCTACGGTTAGTCACTTTCAAAAAGAGTACGTGCGCGGCATCGTTCCTACGAATACTCTTGAGAACGTGTGGAGTCTCTTTAAGCGGTCTGTTATCGGTTCTTACCATCAAGTGAGCGCAAAGCATCTTGATCGTTACCTTGATAAGTTTGAGTTTCGCTTCAACAACCGTCATAATCCTTACCTATTCCGCGATACCCTGCTGCGACTTCTGGCAACATCGAATTTGGAATACAAGTCGCTTACAGCTAAGGAACGGGCTGCGTGAAGAGAGCTGTAGCTTGTTCTTTAAATACCTTCTCGTCCATCAGTGCTGCCGTTACGGACTTTCCTGAACCTGATAACCGCAAGTACCAGTCAAGAGGAAGATTCTGACCGTTCTCGTACTCCACAAAAACGTGGACATTGACGTAAACGGTTTCTCCCGCAATGGAAGTTTCCAGTGGTCGCTGCTTATGTTGATGCTCATATGTCGTAAGGCCCTGATCATATAGAGCGACGAACAGCGTCTGTGTTTCATTATGGCGAAGCGGGACTTTCGCGGAGTCGCGCCCGTACCAAATACCAGCATTTACTCGCGTGGTCTCCTGATTACCCGTGAGTACCATGTTGGCGCTGACGTCAACATTTCCGACTGTTTTTGGGCTCGCTTTTAAGTGAACATCTAAAAACACGGCCTGAAGAATTTTGTTGTGTCCGCTGTAGTTCTTACCCGTCTTAACGTACTTACCGACATCCGTTTCCTTTGCCACCGAAGCGACGTAGGGAGCAAAGACAACGATTTCTGGGGCTGCCAGTGAGGAAGGCGGCAGATCCTTGTCTTTTAGTTTAGCTCTCAACTCGGCAAGTTCTATTGAGTGCGCAATATTACCGGACTGGATCGCCACCCATTGTTCGGGGGTGTAGCTGGTAATGAATCCGACTTGATCCCAAGCTCGCCAGCCGCCCTTTTTAGTCTCAATAGTGTGATTCATATCTAATGTGGTTTCAGGGATTATTGTCTCTCCCTTGAACACGATTTCTAAGTTGCCAAAGCCCAGCACCTTATCTTTTCCTTTAAAGCCAGGTACCTCCTCGAATCTTAAGGGTTGACGGATGATGAAGAAATTATCTTTACGGCTCTTCAATTGTATTGTCTGGTCAGATTCAATGCTGGCTGGATAGTAAAACTTTTTGCTATCAGTGATGTTCCACACGTAACCTTGGTCGATTTCATTTTTGATATTGATGTCAAATAGCGAGCCATTGAAAACACTGACAACAAAATCCAAATATGGCCCGTCTGGATCAAAGCAGGGCTGATAAGAAATGCCGACAACTCTTACCTTATCCCGAATCGATGCCTTGTCATTCGTCGCCATCACATGCAATCGCGTATCAGGACATCGATCTCGTCTAAGCCTAGCAAAAGCCATTAGAAGGAAGCCGATAAGCCCGATGCCGACGCCCGTCATCAGAAACGAATCCCAAGGAATGGTGCTTAAATTTCCAAGGTGACGTCCGATCCATTGAAGTAAAGTAGGAGGAACCAAGCCGTTTGCCTGAGACTCAACCCTCAAGACCCAGTACCAGAGGCCAATCCACGCTAAGAAAACTAGAAAGACGCCGCCGAGCGAACCAAGAGTCCGTGTTTTCCTCGTTTCAAATAACTTCTGAGCCCGCGAAATAACTCTAAGAGCTAAAAAGATCGTCGCTACCGTGAAGAGAAACCTCGCCACCCCAAAGCTTCTCCTCTCTAAAGCGACCCATCCGAACGGGAACAGAAATGCAACGCCAAGACCTTCCCACCCGAGAACCGCGTCGATAATTCTCCATATTGGGGCGACCGCTTTAACTGTACGCGCAATGGCGCGATACATCGCTAATCCTTTAAACAGGGTCGCCAAGCTACTTGCTTTGGACATGAGGTAAGACCACCTTTGAGTAGACTGAAACTCAATGCAATCTTACCGGAAATTACCCGTGAAGTAGATAATCACCGATTCTTCTTTCCCAAAACAAAAGGCGCGGCCGTGTGACCGCGCCCTTATCGAGTTCCGATCAGCGAAACAATTAAAACTTATCGCTCTTATTTTCCGGATCCAGGGCCGAGCGGTCCGGCTGATTCACCCCTTGCAGATTGTAGTAGCCACCAAGGTGTTAGTTGGGCACCGCGGAGAGATGACCTGCCACCATCTTCCAATCGTCCTCTCGCTTCACGAAGATAACCGTGAAGCGCACTCCCCGCTTCTCGCCGCCTTTCTGAATGCCGCGAGCAGTCACCACTGCAGTGTCGCCAAAGACCCGCGCCTTCATCTCTGAAGTGGCAATTGCCAAGCCGCCCTGACTTCCCTCGATTGGCAGCACGTCATCTTTGAATACCGTGTTCCCTGTCGGCGCTGTACCTTCGAAATCGTCGGCGATAATGCGTTGCAAGGTTGGCCGGTCGTGACGTTCTTCGGCAGAGAGCCAATCACGCGTTATCTGCAATACGGCTTGTTCGGTGTTTTGCGTTGCCGGTTTGGTTTGGGCCACAAGGGGGCAGGCGGACGCTATCAAGAGAGAGATAACTAAAAACAGTTTTTGCATGGTGGACTCCTTACAAGTGGTTTGGTATGTAGACCCCGCTCGTGGGCGAAAGTTCCCTTAAACTTATGGAGTGTGCCGGCCAGTAGGCGCGTTGGAATTTGTGACTCCGGAACGGGCCACCGCCCGTCGAATTTTCACATCGAAAGAAACGCATTACCCATTAGCAACCTCGTGAAGATATGACAAACCTGCGACTCTTTGCCCTCCTAATTCCTCTAGCGCTGCTCGGAAGTTTGTCTTGCGAACAGAGCAAGTCGGCTCGTGCGGAAGCAGATTCTGATTCCGGGATTACGGTACAAACGGAATTAGCTGGCAATACCGACAACTCGGACAGCGAACGAATAACTCCTCGCGGTTCCTCCGGATTTACCGACGCGGATTTTAAGCGTCACATTAGCGAGCTCAACGCTCACATGAAGAGGAAACTATCTTCAGGCGACTTTGCGATCGTCATTCAGAAACCATTTGTAGTAATCGGGGACGAACCTAAGGGAGCGGTACAGCAACATGCGGAAACTACCGTGAAGTGGGCGGTTGACCGGTTGAAGCAGGACTTCTTTACGAAAGATCCTAATGAGATCCTCAACATCTGGCTCTTCAAAGATGAAGCTTCGTATCGGAAGCACGCGCGACTTCTCTTCGGCGATGAGCCCTCGACGCCCTACGGCTATTACTCACCGGCTAACAAAGCATTAATCATGAACATAGGATCGGGTGGCGGCACATTAGTCCACGAGATTGTTCACCCGTTCATGGAAGCGAATTTTCCTGCGTGCCCGCCGTGGCTGAACGAAGGTCTAGGCTCGCTCTACGAACAATGCGGCGAACAAGACGGTCACATCTACGGATATACCAACTGGCGCTTGCCGGGGCTGCAAAAAGCGATTACCTCGAAACGGGTACTCCCATTCAAAACGTTGCTGGCGATGGACACGAACGCTTTCTACAACGATGACCGCGGTACAAACTATGCGCAGTCGCGTTATCTTTGTTACTACCTTCAGGAGAAGGGCCTGCTAGTAAAGTTTTACCGCGAGTTTCTGGCGAAGCAAAAGACGGATCCCACGGGGTTTCAGAGTTTGCGGAAGATTTTGGTCGAGCCGGATATGGATCAGTTTAAGAACAAGTGGGAGAAATATGTGATGGGACTGCGGCAGGGATATGACGTTAGAGTGGAATAGGATTGGCGATTGCTGATTGCCGATTGGGGATTAGTTGGAAAGAAAGAACACTCCCTTGTTAATTTCCGAAGGATTCCAATATCCGCGTTCATCGTCAAGCTTATGAAGAAGAGAAACCTTCTATCCATCGTATTCGGAATTTTCTGCGTCGCGCCGTTGTCTTGTACTTCGCCCAACTCACCAGCGGAGCCTGCAGCCACACGGTCTCCCGCCAATAAGGTCGCGGAAGTAGATCAAATTCTCGAACGCTACACTGAAGCAGTTGGAGGCAGAGCTGCCATTGACAGCGTTACGAGCTATAAAGCCCAGGGAAGGTTTTCCAGCTCTGTGTTGCGCGAGTCAGGCCAATTCAAAATCTGGGGAAAGGATCCGCGCAAGAGTTTAAGCGTGATCGAATTTCCGCGCGTTGGCACGCTGAAGAAGGGGTTCGATGGAGAAAACCGGTGGGTTCAAACCCCGGCCGGAACTTTCACTGACGAGAGTCCAACGCAAATGGCGGAGCTGGAGCAGGATGCTGAAGTGTATCGAGCCGGGAAGATCAGAGACCTTTATCAGAGCATGACCTTGGAGGGAAAGGCTCGTCTTAGCGGACGCGATGTCTACATGCTCGAGGGGAAGCCCGCAAAGGGTCCGGCCGAGAAGTTATTCTTCGACACAGAAAGCGGGCTGCTGATGCGCTGGGACATGGTGCGAAGGAACCCGCAGCGCGGAAATGTCTTTGTCAAAGTTCATCTCGACGACTATCGTGAGGTTGATGGCGTGAAAGTCCCTTTCAAGGTGCGGTTCGCGTTTGAATCTTTCGAGCTAATGCTCAACGTGGATGTGCTGGAGCATAACGTTCCTATCGATGATGCATTGTTTGTGAAACCTCGATAGAAGCTTGCCTCAAAAATTGCTCAATCAGGGGTAATGCGCAGTCAGGAAGGGTGGCTTGCCCCCGCTAAGGTAAGTGGCATTCAACAAGCGGGGGTAAACACCCTTCCTGACTGCAATTCATTTGTTTTGGTCTGTGTTATCCGCCTTCATCTGTGGCTGATTCTGAAGTGACGGCAGCCCACCTTCATGACTGCACAATTCACTCTTCTGGACTTCAACTTCACACCGCACATCCACCTTCCCGGATTGTACTTCTGAGACTTGAGACTTGAGACTTGAGTCAACTCCTAATCAACAAATTCATTGCAGGCGCTAAGCATCTGCTCATCATCCCATTCTCGCTGGCGGCTGCGTCGCTCGTGCTCGCGCTCAGCCCACCGACGCTCAAATTCGCGATAGCTCTCCTCCCGCCGCTGATTCTCAAGCTCCCACTCTGCAAAAGTCTTGCACGAGGAAAAAGCAAACTCCTCTTCCATGTGCGAACCGTCGAGGTGCCAAAAACCCGGACCGAATCCCTGGGCGGCGTCCTGCGCCATCATGCGGCAACATTCGCAATCTTCGTCGATGATCAATTGCTCAGGGCTCATCGCTTCAGGCAGTCGCTTTCGTTCGTTCTCGATGATGTTGGCAGGCGTGCGGCCATCGTAATCGGGCAAAGGGTTCTCCAACCAATCAGTCTTCAGGTGTTCGAGTTGTTTGAGCGCTGTGTCTCTTTCCCGGCAGTCAAATTCGACGGCGCGCTTCAGCAAGTCCCGCACAAGGTCGTAGTAGACAACCCACTCGTGCGTGCCGAAACCGGCAAAGCGATAAGCGAAAGAATCGCGAGCAAGACAGGGCGGGCCTTCATTGAGAAAACTCCATTGCAAAGAGCGGGTGTGCAGATCGAAGTCGATCAGGTCCTGTTTCTCAAGCATCACATCGCGAGGGGAACGATCCAGCAGATCTGCTCGCGGCGTTGTGAGCCAGGTTGCGTGAGCTTTGCTGAGCGCATTCTGGTGACGGCAGACGTCATCGCTTGTGCCAGACTCGCATTCTTTGCCTGCAGTGGTCTCAGGATTCGAGCTTGCTGCCCTTAGACACGAACGAAGCTCCGGGCTCATCGAGTCCACAATGAACTCCAGCAACGGCGCTCCATAGAGAACTGGACGAGAATCAAAAAATGGGGCCCGGCTTTCGCGGTGTCGTTCCCGCGCCCAACGGTAGGCGTCAATGGAATTAACGAATAACCAATCCGTTGGCATGCGGTAAGGAATCCGGACATCCGTCGCGTGAATGCCGTTGTGATAATTCACTTCTGCTTCGGCTTGGGGGTTTGAGTAAGTCGACTCAGCGGCGATCACACGAGCAGTGAGGTCGATGATGACGATACCCGCGTCGTAAGGCCGTTCGTCTATTTGAGCTCTTGGCTGAAACCAGGCGAAGGGACTTGTGTCACTCAGTTTGATGAACCGATCGAGCGCGGCGACGAGCTCGGGAATCGTTTCCGGTTCGGCAGAAAGCGCTGCGAAGCAAGAGTCGACAATGGAGCCGTGAATTGTCCCGGTGAGAAAGGTCGTAGAGTCGATGAGGTTGAGCTTTACTTCACTCATGGTGAGGTTCTCCTTATGGTTTAGAGTGAGGACGCCGGAGAGTATGTAAAGAGAGTTTGGACTTAGGCAATAGTGATCGCGAGGGTCCCGCTAACAATTGGGAGCAAGGACTTTTGCAGGGCGAGCTTGTAGGGGCGTCCCTCCGTGGGCGCCCCCATTCGTTAAGTTTCGTTCCGTCGTCGGCGCTCAAATTGCGCGCCTTCGATTAGCACCGGCAAATGAAAAAGGGGCGTCCCTCCGTGGGCGCCCCGTTCGTAAGACATCGTTCCGTTGTCGGCGCTCAAATTGATTAAGAGCGCGCCTTCGATAAGGCAATAAGCACAAAGTAACTAAGCACCAAGAACAAGGTACTAAGCTCGTTTTTTAGCGCACTCTTACTCCTTGGCGACTTGGCGGTTTCGTTTTCCAATGCAAAGTGACAAATGGAAAATGCTTTTTTGTCCTGCTCCTACCGTCTACTCCCTCCCCGGCCCTAGCGGGGGCCGGGTTGGAGATTCTCGTTTAGATAGCGGGTAAGCAAGCCATACAAATGCTTCGTAGTTCCCGGTCCTTCGAAGATGCCATGAGAACGATTGGGATAAGGCATGATCGTGAAAGGCTTGTTCGCAGCTACGAGCGCATTAACTAAAGCCTCGGTTCCCTGGTAATGAACATTGTCATCCCCGGTGCCGTGCACGATCAATAACTTCCCTTTGAGATTTCCGGCAAAGTTGATTGGCGAGCTCTGTTTCCACTCTTCGGGATGGTCTTTAGGCAAGCCCCCGTAGCGCTCCTGATAGATCGTGTCGTAGTAATGCAGATCCGGGACTGGCGCCACTGACATTCCTACTTGATAGACATCCGGATGACGGAACATCGCGTTTAGAGTTGCCGAGCCGCCCCCGCTCCAACCCCAAACACCGATTCGAGTGGCATCAACATATGGCCACTTGCTGATGGCTTTCACCGCGTTCGCCTGGTCCTGCGAGTTGACGATGCCTACCTTGCGATAAAAGATCTTGCGCCAGGCGCGACCGCGCGGAGCCGGAGTGCCGCGATTGTCGACGCTCATAATGACGTAGCCTTGCTGCGCCAGCATCATGTGCCAACGCAGATTCAATCCGCCCCACGAATCCAGTACCGTCTGTCCCCAAGGTTCGGTATAGACGTGGAACAACACCGGATAGCGCTTCTGTGGATCGAAGTCCGGCGGTTTAATTACCCAGCCATCCAACTTCACTCCCTCGCCGATGTCGACTTTAAAGAATTCAAAAGGCGTTGCTTTGAGCTTGGCGATACGGTCCTGTACTTCCTTGTTATCAAATAGCGTGCGCACGTGCGTGTGTTGCGGCAGGCGCACGATGTCAGTTACCACTGGCTTCATGAAAGACGAGGAGAAGTGCAGCGCCAGATCGGCACGCGGCGAAACATTGTAAGAATGAGTTCCCGGCAGGGAGGCTGGCGTGAGTCGCTCGAGCTTACCGCTACCATCGAGGGATTCGCGGTAGAGATAGCGTTGCGTCGCGTTTTCGGGCGACGCTTCGAAATAGATAAAGTCGTTGACGTCGTCAACGCGCTCTACGTTAATAACGTCGAAGTCGCCGGGTGTGATGTTCTTAACGTCGCTGCCGTCTCGCGCGATCGAATAAATATGACGCCAGCCATCGCGCTCGCTTGCCCACAGGAAACGTTTGCCGCCGTCAATCCATTCCACATCGCCGCGCGCTAAACCAGTCTTGTTCCAGTCAAGATCACCCCACGAAATGTCGACCCAGGCTTCGTCCTTCTCGGTAAGAATCGTACGCACTTTGCCGCTGCGGATCTCGCCAAGCATCACGGTATTGGTGTTTTGCAGACGGTTGAGTTGTTGAATCACAACTTCATCCGAACTTGCAGCCCATTCCATGCGCGGCAGGTAATTGTTGCGCGCGTCGCCGGGAACCTCAAACCAGCGCGTCTTCCCGCCTGTCGCTCGCACCACACCAACCCGAGCTGCGGAATTAGTTTCGCCCGCCTTCGGATAGGGGAACGAAGTGATGACCGGATAAAGACCCGCGGTGTTATTTACGAGCTGAAACTCCTTTACCCCTTCGCTGTTCAATTGCCAGTAAGCAATATGCTGGCTGTCGGGACTCCAACGAAAGCCGTCGCGACAAAACAGTTCTTCTTCGTAAACCCAATCGAAAGTGCCATTGACCAGTTGACGCGAGCCATCGTTCGTAAGTGCGGTAATCCGCGAAGGGGCGTCAAGATCCTCAACGTAGATGTTGTTTTCGCGGACATAAGCGACTCTCTTTCCGTCGGGAGAGAACTTCGCGAACATTAGTGACGACGGCTTGGCGGTGCCACCGAGCTTATGCAAAGCCCCGCTGTCCAGATTGAGTACCCAGTAGTCGCCGCGTGTGTTGCTGCGCCAAACGCGTTCGGATTTGGTGAAGAGCAAGAGTTTTTTTTCATCAGGACTGAGGACGAAATCCTCGATGGCGATGGGAGCGCTTCCTTGTGGAGTTAGTTTATCGACGCCAACTTTGATAGTGCGGTCACCGCCCACCGTATCGTAACGAATGATTTCGACAACCTCTGGTTTGGTAGCAGACGGTTCAAGCGCCAGATAGCCGCTACCGTCTTTTTGCCACTGCACCGGACCAAGTGAACGAGTGCGAAAGGTAAAGATCGAATCAAGCGTTAAGAGGTCAGCTGCGGTTTGCGGTTGCTGCGCAAAGATCGCTAACGCTAGTAAGAGAACGATAAGTGGAGTTGAAAAGAGACGTCGTTTCATTTAATGACTCCTGAGCGATGATTGTGAAGCGGATCGATTGTACAAGGATTAGTTTCGAGTTTCGAGGTTCGCGTTCTGATGTTCCGGAATTTCGGGGATTGATCCAAATTTTGGACTCTTGCCTATGCGATTACCGCCAAGACGCCAGGTTTAATAGCTTTGAAGTTGAATCACAGATTTAAATAACTCCATTCACCTTTTACTTGCGGAGTGATTACCCCCAAGACGCCAAGGACACGCCAAGGTTTAATAGCTTTGGAGTTGAATCACAGACTTAAATAACTCCATTCAACTTTTACTTACGGAGGTGATTACCGCCAAGACGCCAAGCTGAAATAGATTTGAGTTGAATTATCAGACTTATATAACTCCATTTAACTCTATATAACTCCATGACTTTTATATAACTCCATTCAACATTACTACTTTAAAATTCGTGGCGACCTTGGCGTGTCCTTGGCGTCTTGGCGGTAAATGCGTTGGTTAACACTCCATCCGCTACTTGGCGGTAATTCGCGTTGGTAACACTCAACCCCGAGCTTACTTACGGACTATTTTTTCGATGGCGGTGATTAAATCTGCCGGTTCAAGAGGCTTTGCGAGATGAGCCTGGTAACCAGCCGCGAAGGTGTCCGCCTTGTCCTTGGCACTGGCATATCCGGTGAGAGCAATCGCGGGAATCTGCCCGCCGCGTTCGTGTGGCAGGCTTCTCACCTTGCGCAGGAGCGAATAGCCATCCTCATCCGGCATCGCAATGTCGCTAACCAAAACATCGGGGATGGTCGTCTTGAATGCCTTCAATGCCTCAGCGGCTGATGCAGCCGACGTAACTTTTGCGCCACGCAACTCAAGCAACATGTGAATCAAGTTACGCGCATCGACGTCATCTTCCACCAGGAGAACGCTAATCCCGCTCAGCGACACCTCGACATTGGGCTGTTCCTTTTGAAACTTAACTCGCGCTTTCTTAACTCGCCCCTCATTAGCCGCAGCGGTTACGGACACAACATCGTCTTCAGGAGCGGGGGCAGTTTCGATATCCCCCGCGACTGAGCCTTCTTCCTGCGGGACCAGTGGCAGCTCGACCTTAAAGGTAGCGCCTTTGCCCTTACCCTCGCTGGCCGCGCTAACGCTGCCGCCGTGCAACTCCACCAGATGTCTAACTACCGCTAGGCCTAAACCCAATCCGCCTTGTCGCCGTGAGATTGAACCTTCCGCCTGGCGAAAACGATCGAAGACATGGGGCAGGAAGTCGGCATCAATTCCCTCACCCGTGTCGACCACGGTCAGGATCACTGAAGCTTCGTTGCAATGCAGCTCGGTGTAAACACTGCCGCCACGAGGCGTGAACTTGATCGCATTCAGCAGCAGATTCCAAACTACTTGCCGCAGGCGATTCGAGTCTCCTTTGATCGAGCATTCGCTGGGCAGCAACGACGTTCGCATTTGAATGCCCTTGGCTTCAGCGGTAGGCCGCACTGCGTCATGCGCCGCTTCTACCACAGGGGACAAATCAATCGGACGCAGTTCCAGATGCAAATTGCCAGTGATAATACGCGAGACATCCAGCAGGTCGTCGATCAACTTCGCCTGCAGCCGAGCGTTGCGCTCGATTGTTTCGAGAGCGATGGCGTAGTTAGCTTCGTCAATATCGCCAGAACGAATTAGGGTGGCCCAACCGAGTACGGAAGTCAGCGGTGTGCGAAGTTCATGAGATAGGGTGGCAAGAAACTCATCTTTCAAGCGATCGGCTTTCTCTGCCTCCTCGCGTGCTTCGCGTTCTCTCAACAATGCCCCGGCGCGTTCCTGCGCCGCCAGCTCGCGAGCAGTGACATCAAGCACGAGCGAAAGCACGGAGACCAACTTACCCTCGTCGTCATTAAGGACCGAGTTGTACCACTCGCAGTGAACAATCGAGCCGTCCTTCGTATAATTTCGGTTACGCAGCACGCCGCGCGTTTCCGCACCTTCGCGCTGTTTGCTGGTTAGGTGGACAACATCGTTCACGTCGTCGGCAAAAACAAATTGCCAGTCTGTCACGTGTTTGCCCAGCACCTCCTCCGCAGTCCAGCCAAAAAGTCGCTCCGCCGATTCCGACCAGCGCGAAACACAAAAGTCGCTGTCCCACTCGACGACCGCAAGCGGCGAATTCTCGACGTGAAAAGTTAAGCGTTGGTGAGCTTCGTGCGCGAGCTCGTAGGCGTGCCGTTGATCCGTGGTATCGCGAACTACGCAAAGGCCGCCTATGACCGCGCCCTCCTCGCCGTAGAGGGGAAAGTAGTGCCCTTCAAAAAAACCTTTGTAACCTGTCTGCGGGACGGAGAAGCTGCGATTCCGTGAAACGCTACGTTTGCCCGCCAGCGTCTCATGGAAATATTTGTCTTCGCCGGTTTCAGTGAGGAAGGGGAAAATTTCAAAAGCAGACTTGCCAATTACCTCTTCGCTCTTCACACCGGAAATGCATTCCATTTCACGATTCCAAACCGTGTAATGACACTCCCGATCAAACGCAAGGATGCCGTCCAGGCTGACATCCAGGAGTGAGCGAAGAAAGTTGAGGTTGTGTCTCAAAGGAAACTAGTTGGGACAAAAGTTAATCAGAATCGCCGCAGGTCGGGGATGTGGCTTTCTGAAACCGCAGCATCATACCTGTTTCAACCTTCAATTGCCGATTGCCAATTGGCAATTGCCAATTTGCCACCTCGGCGGAGCCGGGGATCAGCAACTACAATCACGATTAGAAGGGTCGGCTTTTGCGCTGTCGTATTAGTTCACCACCAAGTGACGCTGCAATCGCGCGCCTCAGATTTCTAGATTATCGATTTCTATTTTTCGATAAGCTGGCCAATTGGCAATTGGCATTCGGCAATCGCCTAGTTCTGTGCCAGGAATTCGCGGATGATTTTTCGTTCATCTTCCTTTTGAATGCGACTGAACAGCTTCTCTCCCAATTTCGTCACTGTTTCCGGTCGATCAAAAGGCAAACTTTCGTACATCTTTCCGCCGCTGAAGTGGCAAGGTTGACAGCGCTCGAGAATCGGTCTGACTTGAGTAGTGAAATCTATCTTTGCAGGCGCGGAATCGCTTGAGGAAATTTCGCTGCGTGCTGGGGCGGCAGTGGAAGCGGTCGTGCGCAGCCGAACGAAGCCATAACCACCAGCCGTGATGATCAATGCCAGAAATAATATTCGCAGTCGCATCATTTTAGTTACCGCAAAGAAAAGATGGCGGGTTAGGATTTTCAAGTGAGGAAGGGGCCTGCCCCCGCCCATATTTTCAACTCCGCAAGGTTACTTCGTGCAGTCTGTCTCACCTGAAAGGCGGGGGGAGGCCCCGTTTCCCTACCCTGCAATTTTTTCCAAGCGCTGCTTCTTACCTTCGTAGCTCAAAGGACCTATTCAAGGTCGGCTGTTGCCTCGCGGCGTCGCGAGACTTAACTTCGTGCGCATCCGCTGCTGCCATTCCTTACGTTCTTCATCGACTTCTTCAATCTGCGCCAAGGCATCGGTTAAGCGTTCGCCTCCAAGTTGCCGCATTTTCAGATACAGTAGCGCCGGCACGATCGACATCAAGGGAATAATTACAATGTTCACGAGACCCAGCAGTTGTTGGTAGATTTGTTTTGCTGGCCCGGAGAAGTTAACGCCGCCGCCCCTTGGGCCGCTGCCTATCGAAATCCGGCCCACCGCCAAGCTGAACAGCATGGGAATTACAAACTGGAGAATCGAAACGATGATTACAGTCTTCCAGGAACGCGAGGCCAATTCGCGAGCGCGAAGCCGGGCTGCTTTCTTCTCCAGACCCTCAATCAAGACGACAGGCCCATACAACGCATAACGCACTTGCATCACAAGGCCCGGGATTACCAATAAGACCAAGCCAATGACTATCCGGATCGTCACACCAATAGCAGTCTTAATGAACGGCTTCCAGCGTCGCTTGAGGACTTTAAAAGCTGAATGCAATTCGACGGGACGTAAGGGAGCAACTGAAAGTTGCGTGACAATAATTGCAGTCATGCCTGAGATGACAGCCGCGGCAAGAAAGTAAGCAATTACTTGCGACAAACCTACCAGGATGATTGCGGCAAGAATCAGAATTTTGCCAACTCCCCAACCCGGCGGTTGTGCCCGCTCTGCTAACTCCAATCCAATTAGCATAAACGTGAGGATGATCACGGGAATATGGGCGATCACCGATAGTTTGACGAACTTGGGAAAGTGTTCGGTGTATAGCGTTAAGGCCCGGCGATAAAGCGAGCCGATGCCTTCTGCTTGCGCCCGGAGCGCGCTGGCGAAGGCCGCAGCGGTCTGGGGACGATCCCCCGGATCTTTCGCCAGCGCCGTCATCACGACGTTAGCGACTCGCTCTTTAATCTTTTTGTTTTGCGTTCGCAGGTACGGCGGCGAGTTTTCTATGTGTTCGCGCATCACACTGGGCATGTCACCCGAGAATGGCGTCTGCCCGGTCAGCATCTGGTAAGCGATCACTCCGAGGCTATAAACATCGGAACGCGCATCCAGACTCTTCGAAGCGCACTGCTCAGGCGACATGTAGAGCGGCGTGCCCATGATTGCTCCCACGCGGGTCAACTCCGCTCCCTTACTGGTGCCGACAGACATAGTCGTGCGCGGGCCAGAGCCAACGAGACGCGTCGCCTTCTCTAACAGCAAAGTTCCGTCTTCAAGTTCAGGCGCTGAATCTTGTTGGGCTGAAGAAGCAGGCTGCGCGGCAGTCGATCCGGCAACAGCTCCGTGAGGCGCAACTGTCGGCGTCGCAGAAGCGAAAGCTTGAGTACTAACGGTCTGGCGCGAGTAGAGCTGGGTCTCGCGTGCGCCGTCTGCCTGAGCTGCTGCGGCGGCTCCAGCTGGCTGATCTTTAGGCGCGCTCGGTTCATTGCTACCCGAGATCAGCGCTGCTTGCTCGGCATCGGAATAAAGAAGTGTGTCGGTCTCCAAACTCGGATCGACAGGCGCCTGCGTCAGCCGAGCGCTTGAGCCGCCGCCACTGCCGCTGCCGGCAAACGGGCGCAACTGATTTTGCGCAGTATTATCGCCAACGCGAAATTCCGTCTCTGATAATTTCGCGATGCCAAAATCCAGCACCTTAACGCGATAACCGCCCAGCCTGTTTGGTTCAAGCCAGATGTTGTCAGGCTTAAGGTCACGGTGAACGATGCCCTGCTCATGAGCTTCGTGAACAGCGGAACAAACCTGTTCCAAAATATCGACAACCCACTCGAGCGGGAGCCGCTCCTCTTCAGTCAACACATCGCCGAGTGTGCAGCCGTCGAGATACTCCATCACGAGGTACGCCACTGCTTCATTAGCCACTGCGCCGAATCCAAAGTCAGTGACGTCAACGACATTTGGGTGACGCAAGCGACCGGCGGCGCGCGCCTCGCGTTTGAAGCGCTCGACAAATTCCTCGTTGGCCATGAACTGCGGCGTGATTAGCTTGACGGCAACATAGCGAGCAGTTCCCAGGTGGGTAGCTAGATAGACAGCGCCCATCCCGCCGCGCCCGAGCAAGCGCTCGAGGCGGTACTTGTCATCAATCACATGGCCTACGTAATGCTCAAGTCCGGTCATGGGCGATCATGCTGGAACAGAACAGACACAGTAGAGATTCTCGATTGCCGATTGCCAATTGTTAATTGCCGATTAAGCTAGGTTGTAAATACGTGGTCAAGGCCAGGAATTGTTTTCTCATTTGGCAATTAACAACATTTACAACTCCCTAATTGGCAATCGGCAATTGCCAATCGCCAATTACTTCACTCGCTCGAGTTTGTAGATGGTTTCTTTCGCCGGCGTCGTACCCCTTGCGGGCAAGGTTAGGATTGCTGTCCAGGAATCCGTTGAGTCGCTATGGAAGCGAAACGAATTTTGGCGCGGGTCAACCGGCGAAAACGTTACCGACGTATCGTCGAGAGCCGTAGCCACCGCGCTGTCTGTTCCAAAT
>JBPCMI010000018.1:0-13793 GCA_051002415.1 Pyrinomonadaceae bacterium | reverse complement strand
ACGTCCCGATGAATCGGGACTCGCCCCTGGCTACCTTATTTCGCGCCTGCGGCGCTGAGGAAATATTGAGTTGTTGCGGTTGCACTTCCAAATTGAATTCACCGAAACGACATTCAGTCGGCCGCGACCTTCTTCCCTTCGATCAACCACCAGGCGCTGATGGCACTCAAGACTGCCAGAATTGCAGATCCCAATGCTACGCGACGAAAGCCAGTCACGAAGGATTCATTGATGGCTTCCTGCAGCTTAGCCTTCGTCGCAGCGTTAAGACTTGCCGGCACCTCAACATCAGCCAGCCGCATTCGCTGTTTGTCCAAATCCTGCTTCGCCTCCGGTGTCAGCGAAACCTCTTGGAGGCGATCATTGAGGCGGCTATTAAATCCCTGCAGCATCACGAGGCCAAATATCGCCACCGCTAGCAAGCCTGCCGTACGCGACATTGCATTATTGATTCCTGACGCAACGCCCGCGCGGTTCTCTTGCACCGAGCTCATCACGGTTGTTGTTAACGGCGCCACGCTTATGGCCATGCCCAGTCCCAGGACTACGACAGCAGGAAAAAACGTCAGCCAATAGCTGCCGCCGACGCCGGGCAGCATGAACAAGAGAAAGCCACAAGCCACAATGATTGGTCCGACTACGAGAGGCAGCTTCGCGCCATAACGGTTTATCAGACCGCCAGACCAGCGCGAGAGCAGAAACATGAGCACAATAAACGGCAATAACGCAGCGCCCGCGGCCGTCGGTGAGTAGCCTTGAACCTGAATCAGATTAAGCGGAAGAAAGAAGAGCGCGCCGCTGAGGGCGGTATAGAGAAAAAGCGTCAGCAGATTTGCTCCGCTAAAGTTGCGCGAGCGAAACATTGTGAGCGGCAACATCGGGTTTCGCTTACGCGCCTCAATGACCAGAAACAAAACTAACGTAACCACTCCAACACTCAACGCTCCGAAGATTAGCGGATGAGAAAAACCTAACCTTGATGATTCGATCAAGCCGAATACAATTCCGCCTAGACTAATGGTTGCCAGGGCCGCTCCCGGCCAATCGAGTGTCTGCGATTCTTCGTCGCGACTTTCGGGCACGTGTAGGAAAACGAGAAGCAGCACGACGATGGTGAACGGGACATTAATAAAGAAAACCGCACGCCACGAAACATTTTCAATCAACCAGCCACCCAGCACGGGCCCAACGGCAGCTGTGATTGCAGTAAACCCTGACCAGGTGCCGATCGCTCGCCCGCGTTCCTCCTTACTGAAAGAACTGCTGATGATGGCGAGGCTCCCAGGAACAAGGAGCGCCCCACCAACGCCTTGCGCCGCGCGAGCGATAATCAGCTGATTGATGTTGGGAGCAAGGCCGCAATAAATGGAGGCGAGTGCGAATACCAAAACGCCCACAATATAGATGCGTTTGCGACCGAAGTGGTCACCGAGTGAGCCGCCGGTTAGCAGTAATGCGGCAAGGAAGAGCGCGTAAGCTTCGACCACCCACTGCACGTCGATAACTGTTGCGTTGAGATTGGATTGCAAGGCCGGAAGCGCAACGTTGACGACGGTGCCGTCAATAAAGACCATGCTGGAACCGAGAATGGTCGCCGCGAGAATCCAGGCCCCGCTTTTCTTTGTGGGCATCGCCGCATGATACCGCGAGGTTGCCAGGGAAATACTACGAGCTTTGAACTTCGCGCTTTGAACTTTGTTCGCTGATGAAACTTGCGCGGCAGACGTTACTCGCAGGAAGTGCTGAACAAACTACTAAGCAAGAAGTTCAAAGCTCGTTTTCTTTCTTTGCGAACTCTGCGGTCCTTGGCGCCTTGGCGGTTTACTCTTGTCCGGACAATGAAAATGAGAAGTGGAAAATGATCTTTAAAGTTGTAGAAGCGCGTCAAAGCTCCGACTAGAGCAGCAGTGAGTCCACCCGGTGAGCGTGTACCATCTGCTCGCAGGGAGACCAGGCGAATACAGTGAAGCGTCCATCCTGGGAGGCGACGAGCGCGAGACCGTCGCGTTGATCGTAAACAAACTGCGCCGCCGATAGATGACGTGTGCCGCCATTGAACGCTGGGTGAACGACTTCGGCAACGTCGCCGACAATCGGCTCTGTGATCACCATCTGCTCAACCGGCGCACTTCCGCCCGCGCGGCGAATCTTTACGCCAAACGCGAGCGCTTCGTAATGCTCATTGATAACCGTGGCGCCGTCTACGGCAGTCAGTCCGCCCACAGTATCGACGGCTTTTCGCAGCGAGGCGTCCCACAGGTGATTCTCTTCCGTGGCCTTTTGGTCGAGCAGGTGAGTCAGTCCGGTATACGGCGGTGAGATCGCATATTGGATCGGATGTACAATCGACTCGCGCCAGCCATCATCTCCAGCAGGCACGACGAGGAGCGAACCGCCGTGGCCATGCGCGCGCATCGAAGCAGCAAGTTGCACGAGAAGATTCACCGAGTTGTGATTCTCACTCCACTCTTCCGGCGAAGTGAAAGCCAGCAAGGCTGCCAGGAGAGAAGGACAGTCCGGCAGGCTCGTGCCTTTCTCATCGACGATCTTGACGCGTTTCCCCTTGAGCACCGCTACATTGGCAAACTTTCCAAAACCATCAAGACGGCGATGTTTGACTACGAGCAGACCCGGCTCGATCACTTCCAGGACGAAACAAAAACTCGGAACCTTACGCGTCGCGCCCCAGATTCGTAGTTCACCGCCATCGAACCAAACGCCATAGTGAATTCCCGGACGCTCGACCGCCGGGGCGAGCTTGGTTAGGGTTCGCGGAATCAGCGGCAGACTCTTGCCGAAAACTATTGGCTGCACTGTTTGCTCGGGAGGCAGAAAAGCGAGGGAAATTTTTGGCGCATTGCCTTCTTCATGTCGGAGGCTGGCCCAGAACGCAGCGTCGATCATAGTCTCAATCGATTGCGCGTCGGGCTGAGAGGCCAACTCGTCTTCGCCGCGATCGCGCGCCGCAGCAAGATGACGCGAGAAATGCGTTTCCACTGTAGCTGCAACGACGCGCGCCGCTTCATAAGCAGACTTGTTGTCGTCGACTAATTGATTTTCAGTCTCAACACTCATTGATTCGTCGTTTCGCGCCTGAGGGAGTTCAAGATTAACACCGCAATTCCAAAAGAAGCGCAGCCAAACCCATCAACGATTGTCCACCAGAGTGGCATGCCGGTCGTGTAATCAATAAACGCAAATAAGAAACCGGCAATCAGGAAAGAGAAGGCGTTGAAAATTATTAACGGTTGATAGCGGCTTACGTCGGTCGCCATCAACCATAAAGATACTCCATGCATGCCGTAAGCATAAGAGGCCTGGCGGATCATGAACATAATAACCGGGCCGTCGGGCATGACGCCAAGTCCCAACCAACTGTGCGCAGACTCCATCCACGCGCGGGGCATAACCACCGAGATAAACGCGAGAATCTCGGTCGCCCCAGTCAAGCGCAGCACCCAGGCTTGAAGCCGATCAATGTTCATAAGTCTCAGGACACAAGTCTCAGGTCTCAAGTCTCAGGAGTTGGGTATCGGCTCCGCGACACCCGACACCTGATATCCGACACCCGCTCCGTCACCCGATCTCCAACATTCGCTCCCTATTTCTTATAGACGTAGTAGACAACGCCAGCGTAGTCGTCAGTAAAAAGAAAAGAATCATTGCCCAGGCTTAAGATGTCGCAGGGGCGTCCGTGAATCTTCTTTCCCTCCAGAAAACCGTCAATGAAGTTTTCCGGAGTGGCACTGCTGGCTTGCAAGCCTCTGAGTTGCACCACTCGATAGCCCCGGTTAAGGTGCTCTTTGGTTGAGCCATGGAGTCCCACCAAAAACGAATCGCGCAGCTCCGTAGTGCTGTCATTGCCGAAGTATTCAAGTCCCAATGGCGAGCTGTGCGCGGCGAATGCAGCGTAGGCTTGGGGAACATTGCGGCAGTTCATCCTCGTGCTGCGCGGATTAAACTTCAGATCCGGAAAGCGTCCCGGACCGGATTGATAACAATAAGGCCAGCCGTAGTTAGTGCCATCCTTTAACGCATACATGGTATCCGCAGGCTTGTGATCACCCAGATGATCGGAACCCATGTTGGTTGCGAACAGTTGGCCGTCGATCCAACGCAACCCCACCGCATTGCGCAGGCCGCGCGCAAAATGTTTGTGATTTTTGCCGTCCGGATCCATTTCGATGACGCTGGCCCGAACCTCTTCCTTTTCCTCACACGCATTACAACTGCTGCCCACCGCAACGTAAATTTTCCCGTTACCACCAATGGCAAGCGTGCGAGTCAGATGCCAGCCGCCATATTTGTAACTCAAACCATAGTCAGGAAACGTGGCGAGCACCTCTGGCTTCGTTATTGGCGCTGTTTCACCTTTAGTGAAGCGATAACGAACCAGCTGATGTGTCATCGCCAGGTACAGCCAGTCGCCGCCGGCGGGATCAGTGTAGAAGGCAATGCTGTTGGGGTTACGCAAATTTTTCAGGTAAGTCGTGACTTTCTTAAAACTTTTAGTGGACGAGTCAAACTGATCGAGAATGTAAATTACCCCTTGTTTGTTGTCAGTTAGATTGAACATGTCCGTGACGAAGATGCGTCCATCAGGACTCTTCGCCATAAAGCGCACGCGTTTCAATCCCTCAGCCGCGACGCTGATACCGAAGTCTTTCGGCAGATTGAGCGCAAACGATCCAGTGCTCCTGCCTTTAGTAAGTGTGATGCGATTGGGAACGAGCTTGGGGGGCGAATTAAGCGTTTTCGAGAAGGTGGCTGAGTGCAGTAGCAAAATCAGGATTAGGATGAAGATAATCTTGGTACTCATGGAATTTGTAACCTTGATGGCTCCGGCCGATAAGTCTCACAGTCATGAAGGGCGGCTCGCCCCCGCAAGATTAGTTACATTCAGAGCGGGGGTAGACCGCCCTTCCCGACCTCGAGCTAACCTAGGTTGAATCAGAAGCCTAAGCGGCGTCTCCCGTGTCGACTGCCTACTGCCTACTGCCTACCGACTACTGACTACTGACTACTGCTCTTTAAGAATCCAACCTTGAGGATCGACGACGACGTTCTGTCCCGCAGCAGTGGGAATCGTAACAGTCCCATTTGGCATATCGTAACGCTTCGTCGCATTGCCAATCTGCACCTCCACCGGCATAGGGAACGGCAGATTGTCTGGGGACTCCCAGCGCAACCTCACCTCTTTATCGCTCTTCTCGGCGATCAACTTCGGCAGCTTGGGTTGCCGCAAATAAACTTCAAAGAACCAATCAAGATCTGCTCCTGACTCTCTTTCCGCTATGTGGAGAAAGTCGTCGGTTGTCGCGAAGTGCACTTGCTTACCATTGGTTATTTTTTCCATGCGAGGATCGGGGTACGCCATCCTCCTCAGCGCATTGAAAAACGGTTTCTCGCCGATCAGGTAACGGAGGGTGTGCAGGATCGCTGCGCCCTTGCCATAAATATCACCATCGCTGTTCACATAGTCAGGAGCCTGCATATACATCTGCGTCGTCGTGCGCGATTCACGGGGCGCTACCGGCTGCTTGTTGCGCAGGCTTTTCATCCGGCCCGCCATCGCTTTCACGTAAGCTTCTTTACCGCTTACTTCCTCAACGTAGAGCGTGTCCATGAAACTCTGAAACCCTTCGTGAATCCAGAAATCGCGCCAGTCGCTCGCCGTCACCAGGTTCGCCCACCACTCATGCCCGAGCTCGTGCAGCATCAGCCAGTCAAAACCATGTTCGTTGAGCGTGAAAGTGCTGCCGTAGGCGATGATGGTTTGATGCTCCATGCCCAGATGGTTTGTGTGCACGATGCCTGCCTTCTCCGCGCGAAAAGGATAGGGGCCGAGGTGCTTCTCCAGGAAACGAAGATAGAGTTTTGTTTGCTTCACAACTTCGAAGCCTTTTTCATAGTCTTCAGGCAGTACCCAAAAAACGACTGGTACTACTCCACCAGCGACACTCGTGTACTTATCCTCAATGGTCTTATAAGGACCGACGTTCAAGGCGATGCTGTAGTTATTGATCGGTTGCGAGGTCTGCCAATTAAACGTTTGCGTGCCGTCCAGATTTTTGACAACACTGCGCAGCAGTCCATTTGCGACGGCGACCAGAGGTTGCGGCACCGTGTAGTGCATGGTCGTTGTTTCCGGCTTATCAGAGGGGTGGTCTTTCACGGGGAACCAAATATCCGCGCCATCGTTCTGACAAGTCACAGTGAACCAATGCTGCCCGCTTTTTGTTTTAGACCAGGCAAACCCACCTACCCACGGTGGTCTGGGCGCCACGCGAGGTTTTCCGCCGTAAGCGATACGCACGCGAATGTCTTCGCCTGGTTGTTTCGTCAGCTGGAGGCTAATCCAGACCTTGCCGGCGCGCCGTTCGTACTTAAGCGGCTGCAGAGATTTTCCCGCCGCGTTGACCAGATTAATCGAATCGATCACGAGAGGCGGATCAAGATCCATCACGAGCCAATCAATTGGATGAACAATAAGCGCATGCGCCGTCAATGCACCTTTGATAGTTTGCGTTTCAGGATCGATTTTTAGGTCCAAGTCATACGACTTCACGTCATAGGCGGCTTGCTCCGGCATGAGGGGGCCGCCAGAACTACTGCCGCGCACACTGAGCTCGCGTTGCGCATCGACATGGGCACAGGAGCAAATGACGAATGCAAAAACAGCCGTTAAAAGAATAATGATTTTTTTCATTGGTTTTATTTCCGCGGAGCGATCATAGATTTGGTGCAGTACCGGTCCAAACCCTGATGAGCTCCGCATTGACACGCGAGTGCTAGACGGGGCCTCGCGACTGCGAACGGTATCTCCCCAGACAGTACGCCGCATACAGCGCCGCCGCTAATTCCAGCAACGCAATCACCACAGCGCTGGTTATGAATTGGGAATGCATTTCCGGACTGCCTGCAGGCAAATGGCCAATATTGTCTGGCGACACGAGCACATAATGGTGATAGGCGCCAAAGAGAAAGCTTCCCAGCATGGAAAGAAACAGCACCCAGAGGCCGATTGAGATATAGCGGGTCCACACAAGTGCAGCGGCTACAATTGGGGCGATGAAAATTACGATAAAGACGAATAAAGTTTTCTCTGTTGGAAGATAGACCGCGAGACGAGTGTGCGCATCGCCGTGCCAGAGTGATGCGGCGAGATGAACGGCAACAAGTCCCGTGATCACGAGCCGGGTCATCGATAACGCTCCTACCTACGTCTAATTCTCGCCGATATGTTGGACAACAAATGGGCTATCAGCAAGCGGTGCTCATTTCTCGTTGGTACTTCCTTGCTGCTATGAACTTCCATCGCTGCCGAACTTGTAATTAGACGCGGTAAGTTCGTGCTTAATGGGATGTGCCGTTCCGCTCTTCTCGCACGATATCGATAAGCGCAGTCAGCCTTTCATGATTCTTCTAATCTTGTAATGCGTGGTGTGTCACGGACTCGCTCTTCTTGCAGTCGCTGGATGTTCGCCACAAACTGAGCCTGCTGCTCAATAATAAATTCCATGGTGCGTTGCATTTCTTCGTTGGTCATGGGACCTCCAAGTGGTGAGGACTAACTTCAATTCCATTTTACAGAACTTCCACGCTGTGGAGAACTTAAAGAGGCTTATGGGCGCGATGACAAGGTGAATCGAATCTTCTGCAAACGCTGCTCGAAAGGCAAGATCCGGCGATTGAGAGCGAAACCAAAGACGCCGTCAAGCCGGCGCCTCCAAGAGCCCGGCGCGCGACGGTTATCTAGACGCTAACTCAGCCGGCTATTTCTGCGCGGTCGCGCATTCTATAAAACGAAATGGAAAACGGGCAAGGTTTTCGAGCGGCAAACTGCTAGCTACGGCCGTGCTTGCCGGAGACGGTCATAACACTTCTTCCTGTGTGATTCGCGACTACTATTTAATCCAAACAGTCTTAATGTTCACGAACTCGCGAATACCAAACTCACCCAGCTCGCGACCGTAGCCCGAGTTCTTGATACCCCCAAAGGGCAGGCGCGGATCGGATGCGACCATCCCGTTGATGAAGACACAGCCAGCTTCGAGTTCGTTGATGAATCTATCGCGTTCTGTCGCATCGTTAGTCCACGCGGCGGCGCCTAAGCCAAACGAAGTGTTGTTTGCAAGAGAGATTGCTTCATCGAGGTTGCCCACCCGGAAGAGCATGGCGACCGGGCCAAAGATTTCTTCACACGAAGCAGGGGAATCGGCAGGAATGTTTGTAAGCACCGTCGGCTCGTAGAAGTTTCCTGCTCGTTGCAATTTGCCACCGCCGGTCAGCACAACAGCACCAGCGGCGACTGAGGTTTTCACCTGATCGGCAACATCTTTGAGAATTTGTTCCGTCGCGAGTGGACCGACGTCGGTGGCTTCCTCCATGGGATCGCCGACTTTTAGCGCTTGCATCTGCTCGACAAACCGCTTCTCAAATTCTGGATAAATCCTGGCAGCAACGATAAAACGTTTGGCGGCAATGCACGATTGACCGCTATTGATCGTGCGAGCCTTAACGGCAGTGGTAATTGCTTCGTCGAGATTAGCTGAAGGCATCACGATGAAAGGATCGCTGCCGCCGAGTTCCAGCACAGTCTTTTTAACCTGTTTTCCGGCGATGCCCGCCACGCTGCGGCCAGCCGGTTCACTCCCAGTCAGGGTTGCAGCCGCTACTCGCGCATCGTTGAGAACCTGTTCGACTAGCGGCGATCCAATCAACAGAGTTTGGAACGCTCCGTCGGGGAAGCCGGCCTGTTTAAAGATTTCCTCAATTGCGAGTGCGCATTGGGGAACGTTTGAAGCGTGTTTTAGTAAGCCGACATTTCCCGCCATCAAGGCCGGCGCGGCGAAACGAAACACTTGCCAGAAGGGAAAGTTCCAGGGCATCACTGCCAGCACCGGTCCGAGCGGGTGGAAGCGAACAAAACTCCGCGTGGCATTAGTCTCGACTACCTCGTCGGCGAGATGGCCTTCAGCATTCTCGGCGTAGTAGCGGCAAACGAGAGCGCACTTTTCAATCTCTTGCACAGCGCCCTTGAGTGGCTTGCCCATTTCGAGCGTCATCAGTCGGGCGTATTTCTGTTTGTCAGAGTCGAGGATTGCCGTTGCCCGCAACATCAACTCAGAGCGTTCGGCAAAAGTGGTCTTACGATAAGAGCGAAAAGTTTCAGCGGCTAGCTGCAGCTTCTGCTCGAGCTGCTGCCCGCTCAACTCGTCGAACGTTTGCAGTGTTTCACCCGTTGCGGGATTGATCGTGGCGATGGACATGGTTTTTCTCTGAACAACTTTACCGCCAAGGCGGCTGCTTCTAAAAGGCAAGATCATTAACCGCCAAGGCAATCAAGCCCACTTCTATAGGCAAGGTCATTATCGCCAAGGCGCCAAGCCGCAAAGGCGCAAAGGAAAGAAAAATAAGATTAGGGCTCTACCTCTTACTTATTGTTCTTTGCTTTTGTTCTTCTTGGCGTCTTGGCGACTCCGTGTCTTGGCGGTTAAAGCCTCCGAACGAACAAGTCGCCATCAAAATGAAAAACGTCTAAAGTAATCTCACGCATATGGAGAGTAAGAAGCTCGATAAGTTTGCGATTGCGGCGGCGCTGCAGGAGATCAGCGCGCTATTGGAACTCAAAGGTGGGGTCAATCGTTTTAAAGCCCGCGCCTACCAGACGGGGGCGCGAGCGGTTGCCGCAATTGCCGGCGACATCGGTCGCGCACTCTCGGAAGATCAACTCACTTCCGTTCCCGGAATTGGCAATGCGCTCGCTTCTCAAATTCGTCAACTCCATCTCACCGGCACTTCTTCGGTGCTCGACAAACTGAAACAAGAGTTTCCTCCGGGGATCATCGAGCTTTCGCGTGTTCCGGGTCTGAGCACCAGCAAGATCGCAAAGCTGCATGAAGCACTTGGCGTCACTTCAATTGCCGAACTCCAAGCAGCGGCGGCGGCGGGGAAGGTGCGTAACGTCGCAGGGTTTGGCGCGAAGACTGAGCAGGTCCTCCTGGAAGCGATCGCCGATCACGACCGCGATAATAAGAAACAAAAACGACTCCACTTGCATCACGCCGAACGAATTGCCGAACAGGTTCTGAATTACCTGCGCACCTCAAGAGATTTGGAGGAGGTAAGCATTGCCGGATCACTGCGTCGCGGGCAGGAAACAGTCGGGACAATCCGGCTCGTGGCGAGTTCTAAAAATCCCGCGGCGGTAGTGAAACACCAGCTGCGCTTCCCGCTGATCATAAAAGTCTTAGAACAATCGGAATCGAGTTGTACGGTTGATTTCGCGGAAGAAGCGACAGTGTCTCTGCGGGCAGTAAAAGCCAACCAGTTTGGGCTCGCTCTATTCTGGGAAACTGGTTCCGAAGCGCACCTCACAAAGATGCACGACATCGCCAACAGCAAAGGTCTCGCCCTGGATCGTGAAGCTCTAAAAGTAACTATTAAGACGAATGGTAAGTCCCCGCAGTCGCGCAAGAAGCCGCTCCAGATAAGTAACGAGACTGAGATTTATCCCTTGCTAGGAATGCAGTACATCGCTCCCGAACTGCGTGAAGATGCCGGCGAGATTGAAGCAGCATTAAAGAAAACACTGCCTACCGACCTGATCAACCTGGCCGACA
The DNA here is from genome assembly GCA_051002415.1 of Pyrinomonadaceae bacterium. Taxonomy (GTDB): domain Bacteria; phylum Acidobacteriota; class Blastocatellia; order Pyrinomonadales; family Pyrinomonadaceae; genus PSRF01. Next base: position 3,168 of record JBPCMI010000018.1, on the reverse strand, counting down.
TAAAAGGAATGATTCACTGCCACACGACGTACTCCGATGGCAAACACTCGGTGGCGGAGATGGCGCGCGCCGCAGAAGCCATGGGCATGAAGTACTTGACGATTACTGATCACTCACCGACCGCATTTTATGCAGGCGGGCTCAAACTGGATCGGCTGAAACGTCAATGGGAAGAGATTGATGAGACTCAGGAGCAAGTTAAGATCAAACTTTTGAAAGGCACAGAGTCGGACATTCTTTCTGACGGCAGCCTCGATTATCCGGATGACGTTTTAGAGCGGTTCGATGTCGTGATCGCAAGTATTCATTCGCGGTACAAGATGGACGCCGAAAAGATGACGAAATGTTTGATTACAGCAATGCAACAACCAGTTTTTAAGATTTGGGGACACGCGCTCGGCCGGTTGATTCAAAGACGACCGCCATTTGCCTGCGACGTTGAGCGAATTTTGGATGTGATTGCCGAGTCGCGCGCAGCGATCGAAGTGAATGGTGATCCTTATCGGCTTGATATGGAGCCGCGTTGGATTCGGGAAGCACGCAAGCGGAAGATCAAGTTTGTAATCTCAGTTGATGCCCACTCGATGGGGGCGATGAACAACCTAAAATACGGCGTGGCCCAGGCCCGGCGCGGCTGGCTGCAACGAAGCGAAGTGCTGAACGCTTTGCCTTTAGCCAAGTTTAGGCAGGCGGTGCGACCGGCGTGAACTTATGCTCAACGGGAGAGCCTGGAGTCTTTGCATAGGAAACGCTAGTGCGGCTTCGGCTTTGCCGCCATCATCTTGGAGGGCTAAGCCCAAACCCAGGGCGGAGCCCCGAGTATTCAGGCTCAGACGGCGCGGCATAGCCGACGCCTCACATCCGGCGGCAAAGCCGAACCTACGTGGCGCCCTACTTTGAGTCTCCACCCTTACTCATCGATCAGCTCGCTAAAGACCAAGACATATCCATTCGGATCTTTCACTTCGAATTCCCAGTCGCCATAGAACTGTTTTTGGAGCGGTCTTAGAATCTCAACGCGATCCTTGATTAAATCGTAAAACTCCCGCACTCCGCGCATGCGGATGTAGGCATCCCAGACTCCCCCATCGCGGCTATTGTAGAGATTCGGCTTCTGATAATTAGCGAGGCGCTGCAGCATGATTTCGATTTGATCGCGTTCGATAATTCCGAAGGCATAAGGTTCATGCTGAGGGAAAGGATGACCGTCAAAGCCCAACACTTCTTCATACCACCGAATCGTCTCGCCAACGTTTGCTACAGCGAAACAAGGTGCAGCCGATCTAAGACTTGGCAGCTCTTTAGCTTCCGGCATGTTCGCCTCCCTCTGGTCCGTAGAACAAAACCCAGACACTTAAGTCGGCAGTGAAGTTCTCAAAGCGATGCGCTACTCCGGCCGCCGCAAACAATAGATCAGTTGGCCCAAATGACTGACGGCTTTCTCCGCAAACGTATTCACCCGTCCCACTTGCGACAAAATAGACTTCGTCGCGAGTGTGCGGTTGCTGGGGATCGGTACCGCGCGGCGCGTAGATCTCCACCGCAAGCGTGCCGTGTTCGAAGATGGTCGCGAACCGTTTTCCTTCCGGATTCGGTAGTTGTTTGAGCGCGTCAGTGACGCGCAGGAGTTGGCAAGAGATTTTAGTCGGCTGCATATTAGTTACAAAAGGCTTTGCGCAAACTGGGCGCGGTAAGTCTTGGGCTTCAATCACTCCCAAGGCAAGATCGCGGAAGCTCCGAATTGTTCATTAAGGCTCCGTAGTTTCAATTCCAATCGGCTCTTTGCTGTTTCAATCAAAATCTTCGCCGGCTTAAATTTTCTTTGTTTCATCCAGTGGTCCCAGGTTTCCAACCGTTTCTCATGAGCACCACTTTCGCCATGAAACTGAGTGCCAACAACCAATAGCCTTTTCTCCAAATCGCGCGCGGCATCACCCAGTTTCATTTTGCTCTTTGGCGGCCAAACAATTTCCGCTGTTGTCAGTGCACCCGCAGAATCAACCCGCTTCAGTAAAGATTTTGTGGCTGCCGGCAGGCCGTTCAGCTGCCAGGGCTCGCGGGCTGCCGCGATCGTCGCCAGTTCAGACCAAAGTTTGCGGTGTACAAAAGTAACCTTCCGCGAAACCAGTTTTGCGATCAAGATGTCGTCATGGTCTCCTAGCTGTTCGTTAACCTGAAAGATTATTTGCGCGAGCGGATGCGACCACCAGGAACCGCGCAGCGGCGTCCCCGTAATCGATGAACAGACACTTGGAAGCTTCGGATCAGATTCGAGTAGAAAACCATTTGTTTTAAGCGTGCGCAGAATTTCCTGAAAATGAACCGCAGTTTTCACGACGGGGATACTAACTTAGAATTGCCTGTTCGCTGGAGGGCCTTGTGAAGAATTCCTGTGTGTTTTGTCAGATCATTGCGGGCGATTTGGCCGGCTCGGTCGTCTTTGAGGACGATATCTCACTCGCTATTCTCGATCATCGCCCCTTGTTTCCCGGACACACCCTGCTGATACCGCGGATTCATTACGAGACCTTAGCCGATCTGCCTGAAAGTAATATCGGGCAGTTTTTTACTAATGTTCAACTTCTAGCAAAAGCGGTCGAAATTGCAAGAGCCGCTGAAGGAAGTTTTGTCGCACTGAACAATCGAGTCAGTCAAAGTGTGCCTCATTTGCACGTTCATATCGTGCCGCGGCGGCGCAAAGACGGTCTGAAAGGATTCTTCTGGCCACGAAACAAATATCAAGACGATGAGCACATGAAAAAAACGCAAATCGCGATTAAGCAAGCGATCTCTGACTTAGCAAAATAATATTTGTTACCGCTACAGGTGGTAAAGAAACCTCGAGTTTTCGCGGGGAATCTCGAAATGAAATCCTTTCAACGAAATTTTTGGGACGAACAAAAAATAAAACACACAAAAGTTTGACCGAAATTTCCTCGAAGCGTATAAAGCCACTGTCACGAAGGTCACGGTCTTCGAGACCGACGAAGGGATCGGCAATCGGTGCGGTGACGCACTGAGAGAGAGGAGAGGCAGGCGGCTGCTAATCTTAATGACGCCCTTAGTCGAAGCCGAAAGGCTTGGCTAGAGAAAGTCGTAAGGCTTTCTTCAGCTACTCGAATAAAAACGAGTAGCACCCTTTGGAAGAGGACCCGCCGAAGGGGGCGA
>JBPCMI010000017.1:0-9023 GCA_051002415.1 Pyrinomonadaceae bacterium | reverse complement strand
CTCGCAATCAATCTCGCATTAGAACTCGACGGTGAGATCATCAACTGCGATTCCGTCCAGGTTTACCAGGGCATTCAAATCGCTACAGCAAAGGTTCCTCTTGGGCAACGACAAGGGGTACCTCATCACCTCATTGATTTCGTTCCACCGGAAATTAACTACACAGCGGGCGACTGGGCACGCGAAGCGGCGGTGAAGCTTACGGAAATCGAAGCGCGCGGTCGGGTGCCAATCCTCGCCGGAGGTACTGGACTCTATTTGCGCGCTTTGCGACGTCCCTTTTTTGCAAGCCCGCCCACAGACGAACACTTGCGTCGCCGCCTCACCAGAATTCGCGAGCGCCATGGGCCAGAGCATTTGCATCGCGTGCTGCAGCATCTGGATCCGGACTCGGCCCTCGAACTCTATCCGCGCGATTGGCCCCGCGTTCACCGGGCCATCGAAGTTCGTTTGCAGACCGGACGCCCGATGTCAGCACAGAAAGAAACGCGTCCTGAGCCCCCCGAAAGTGCGCGCCGGCTAAGACTCCTGGCCCTGAATCCGCTCCGGGATCAGCTGTACCAGCTCATAAATATGCGGACTGAAGCTCACTTTGCGGCCGGCCTGGTTGAGGAGGTACGGAACCTCTTGGCTCAGGGTGTGCCCCGTGATTCCAACGCTTTGGGCGCACATGCATATCGTCGCGTAGTGGAATACCTCGAGGGCCAACGAGATTTGGCAAGCGCGATTGAGCAGTCGAAGCTGGATGTTCGGCATTATGCTAAGAGGCAATTGACATGGTTTCGTCATGAACCTGGTGTTGAATGGTTTGCAGGATTTGGGACGGAAGAAGCTATTCGCGACGAAGTTATCAGCGCCGTTACTTAGCCCAGCTAACCGTTGTTTCGGCCCTTGCTTGTCACCAGGATCAGCGCTGGTGTAACCTGACGTCGCAACCCCAACCAACTCAAAAGGCCCAGAGCAATGTCCGACGGAAAGCCAGCCCCGCAGAATATTCAGGATGCTTTTCTGAATACGGTTCGACGAGATAAAGCGACAGTAACTGTCTATCTCGTTAACGGCGCGAAACTGCTCGGCAAGATTCGCAGTTTTGATAAGTTCTCTGTGCTGCTCGAATCAGGAGCACAGGAACAATTGATCTTCAAACACGCGATCTCCACCATCTCACTTGCCAAACGCTTTTCCGCAGAATTGCCCCGTTCCGCTGACACGCAGGACGGAGACCCGGAAAACTCCGGCTCGCGCCAGTCGTGACATTCGTCTAAACTCTCTCAGCTCAAGCAAAATTATTTCTCGAGGTTAGTGTGGCAGGAACCTTTATCACCTTCGAAGGTGTCGATGGCAGCGGCAAGTCAACGCAAATGCGCCTGCTCGCTGCGGCGCTCCGGGCGCAGAAATGTGAGGTATTGACCACGCGCGAACCCGGCGGCACGCCGGTAGGACTGAAGTTGCGTGCCGCGTTGCTTGATGCGCATGAGGAAGTTGACCCGCTCACAGAGCTCCTCGTGTTCGCAGCCGACCGCGCCCAACACGTCCGCCGCGTATTGCGACCTTCCCTCGCCGAAGGCCAAATCGTAATTTCCGATCGTTACGCTGATGCTACCGTCGCGTATCAGGGCGCAGGACGCGGTTTTTCTCCCGAACTGATCTCGCAAATCATTGAGCTGGCAACTGAAGGCCTAAAGCCGGACTTGACGCTGTTGTTCGATCTCGCAATCGAAGAGTCGGGCGCGCGCACCAAACGACGTTCCGAAGGCAAGCATAAAAATGAGAAAGGCGATCGCCTCGACTCCGAAGACGTTGCCTTTCACACACGCGTGCGCGAAGCCTACCTAAGTCTCGCCGCAACCGAGAGCGATCGTTTTTGCATCGTGCAGAGCGATGGATCAGTTGAAGAGACTCAATTGCAGGTTCGGCGAATCGTGATGCCATTTTTGGAAAGCCGCGGACATTTGATTGTCACTCCTGAGCAGGAATTAACCCGGCCACTCCCGGCCTAGTCATCTTATGTTCAATCAGATCACCGGAAACGAGCGTGTCAAAGATCTTCTGCGCCGCATGTTAGACGAGCAGCGCGTGCCGGGCGCCCTGCTGTTTTCGGGGCCAGAAGGTATTGGCAAAAAGCTCTTTGCGTTCGAGCTGGCGAGAGCCATGAATTGCCGCTCGCGTGTCGGCAATGAAGCGTGTGGCACTTGCAAGGATTGCAAACGAATCACCAACATTAACTATGCCACTTCCGATGATCCCGAAGAGAAGCGAAGAATTTTTTGGACTGATCATCCGGATGTGGGTTTTGTACAACCGCCCACGCGGATGTTTCATGTTATTCAGATGCGAGCGATTGAGCGCGAAGTTAATTCCCATCCTTTCGAGGGCAAAGCGCGCGTGTTTGTAATCGACGATGCCGACAAACTCAACGATCAATCGGCTAACGCATTGTTGAAGACTTTGGAGGAGCCTTCTCCAAACTCGCACCTGATTCTCATTACCTCGCGACCGGCGATGTTGCTGCCGACAATTCGCTCGCGTTGCCAGCAGGTGAGGTTCTCACCGCTCACTGCTTCCGAAATTGAAAACTATTTGCTCTCTGAAAAGTTGGAGAGCGGCTCGGCTGCGAAGTTGCGCGCGCGATGCGCCGCCGGCAGCCTCGGCCGAGCACTTGCGGATGATCTGGAAAGCTATAAAGAACGCCGCGAAGCTATGCTGGCTGTTTTGAAAGCTCTGGCGGTAACGGGAGATCGAAGTCGGTTGCTACGTGCAGCGGAAGCATTGAGCGATGCCAGAAACAAGGACGACTACGAAGCGAACCTGGAGCTCCTGGAAACTTTGATTCGAGACGCGTTGATCGTCTCATTAGAAGCGGATCAGGAACAGATCGTTAACCTTGATATCCTCACTCAGTTGAAAGAAATCGCCCGCGGAACTGATGCCACGCGAGCGACAGATTGGATTGCCCAGATCGAGGAACTGCGAGAACAGCTCGAGGTAAATATCAATCGCAAACCAGCTACAGATGTTCTATTCCTGACTATGGCAGGTAGCTGAGCGAAGACCCGGCGCTAAAGCGGAATCAACTGAACGCAATCCACTTCTGCAAAGAAATCCCGCTCTTAGTCCCGCGTAGCGCACTAAAGAGCGGAACTTTGCCGTGACCCGATATAATAAAGACCGCCCAATGCGGTCTCGTGGATCACTCGAATCTGCTTTTAACTACTCGGCCGCTACCAGCTCGCGTTCCTTCGCTTGCTCAACTTCTTTCAATTCAGCAAGCAGTTTTTCCGTCTCCATCACAAAAGCCTCAACGATATTCTCTCCGGCTACTTTGCGCATCGGTATGCCATCCTTAAAAATCATACCAACACCACGGCCGAAGGTGATGCCGAGTTGCGAATCGTGCGCTTCGCCGGGACCGTTCACAGCGCATCCCATGATCGACAAGTGCAGGGGCTCCTGAATGTGAGACAAGCGCCGTTCGATTTCAGTGACTATCTCGACAAAGTTGTCGACGTCGAGTCGGCCACAAGTGGGACAAGCGACAACTGTCACTCCGCGTTTGCGCAGATCCAGCGACTTAAGAATCTCCCACGCGACTCGCACTTCTTCCTGCGGTTCCGCTGCAAGCGAAACGCGAATCGTGTCTCCGATGCCTTCGTGTAAAAGAATCCCCAAACCAATCGCCGACTTTATTGTCCCGGTAAAAGCCGTCCCGGCCTCTGTTACTCCCAGATGGAACGGGTAATCAACTTTCTGGGCCAGCAGGCGATAGGCGGCCACTGTCCTTTCAACGTCGGAAGCCTTTAAAGAAATAATCGTCTCCGTAAAACCGAGGTCTTCGAGGATGCGAATATGGCGCATGGCTGATTCGACCATCGCTTCCGGCGTTGCCGTTCCATAGCGCGCAAGCAAATCCTTTTCTAAAGAGCCGCCGTTTACGCCGATGCGGATGGGAACCTTTTGAGCCTGTGCGGCCCGCACCACTTCGACGATCCGTTCGTGCTTGCCGATGTTGCCAGGATTGAGGCGCAGCTTGTCGATCCCTGCTTCGAGAGCTAAGAGCGCCAGCTTGTAATGGAAATGAATGTCGGCGACGAGCGGCACATCCGGAACCCGCTTGCGGATTTCTTTCAGGGCGAAAGCCGCATCGTTATCGGGAACAGCGAGACGAACGATTTCACAGCCAGCGCGTACCATCTCTTCGATCTGCGCAACGGTGGCGCCAACATCCGCGGTGTCAGTCTTCGTCATCGACTGCACAGCCACGGGGGCGCCGCCACCAATTTGGATATCTTTGATTTTTACCGGACGGGAAATTCTCATTACAACTTAGTTTCGAGTTCCGAGTTTCGAGTTTCGAGATTTAGACGTGACGCGAAACGCGAAACTCGAAACTTTATTTGGCTGGCGCTGTAGCCGCGGGTTTCTCTGCCGTGCTGCGCGAAAATAGTTTTAAGACGTCGTTGGAAATTACGAACACCATCAGCAACAGCACCATCACGAAGCCCACTTGCTGAATGCGCTCGCGGACCGTCACCGAGAGGCTTAAACCCACGGTCGCCAACAATCCTTCAATTAGCAATAGGAATATTGCGCCCCCGTCCAGCACCGGAATGGGCAACAGGTTGAATATGCCGAGATTCAAACTGAGGAATCCGAGCATTCCAAAAACACCAGCCCACCCTAACCGTTCAACCGAAGCCGCGGCAGCGTTGTATATGCCAATCGGTCCGGAAACTGTATTTCGAGCAGAGCGTTGACCGGTGAAAACCTGTCCCAGCGCTTTGCCTGTCAAACGGAGGATTTCCAGATTAGCGTTAACCGCATAGCTGATCCCCGCCCCTAGTCCAACCTTTTGCAAAGGGATTTCTTCATCGGGGGTAAATCCTAAACGTTCGCGGCCATCGGAAAGTTTGCGCGGCGTGGCAGTAATGTCCAGCTGCTGCCCGCCACGATTTACGGTCAGTGTAATCGGCTGACCTTTGTGTTCAAGAATAAACTGTGTGACCTGTTCCGCACTGCCGACTGATTGACCACCGATCGCCATGACCCGATCGCCACTCTGCAATCCCGCCTCGGCTGCCGGGGTGCCTGGCTCCACTTTCCTGACAACTACCGGGACATCGCCGTAATCAGGTACGAAATCGAGAAAGCCTGCGGTCTCGCCGTCTTCAGTGTGTGCAGTCGGGGTGATTGTCAGCGCGACTCGCTGGCCATTGCGTTCCACCACGACGGGTAAGGCCTGGCCCGGTGAAAGCAAACCGTCGCCACGGATTGTGTCCCACTTCGGATATTCATGGCCGTTGAAAGAAACAATGCGATCGCCGACTTGCATTCCTGCTTTTTCGGCAGCACCTCCGCGCGATAGTGCATCCACGACTGGAGCTGGGGTTGCCGGAATCCCGTACATCAACGCGCCGGCGAGGGGAATGGCGAGCGCGGTCAAAACATTCATGACTGGACCAGCGAGCGCTACCAGAATTCGCTGCCAACGCGGTCGCAAATTAAATCGTTCATGGTCAGGAATGTCTTGAGCGCCGGCGCCCTCGATTGGAGCGTTTGACTCATCGCCACCAAGTTTTACGTAACCTCCAAGCGGTATGGCAGAGACGCGGTAATCGGTTTGTCCCCACTTCCTGCCAAACAAACGCGGACCAAAACCGACGGAGAAAGTCTCAACGCGGATTTTGAAAAGTTTGGCAACGATAAAGTGGCCGAATTCGTGCAGCACAACGGCGGCACCTAGAATGAATATGAAGGCTAAGATACCCAGGACTGTCATTATTTAATTCTCACTAAGGTCGATGCTTTTCACTCGCTACAGTTATAAACCACCAATTTCGTCGGGTTTTTAGAGGACTCAACGGGCAATCGGGTTGCCGTCAGCGAGTGTACGTGTCTAAGGAAGGGGCGTCAATCGGGGGTGTTGTGAGTTTTTGCTAGCGCAATCTGGCATTTAACAGGACTTTCTGATGGCGCAAACGATTTGTTTGCCTGAGATTTTTTTACCACAAAGCGTCGGTTCCCGCCGAACTATTTCACTAATCAACCTGATGTTTGCGGCATTTGATGGACAATCTGTTTAGTTTGCCGGGGTTGAGTGTGGCACTACTGAGTCCGGGTTAACTTTGACGCGTAGCGTCGCATTCATTCAACCGGGCGTTTCAACGTCGGGACACAGGGCCAAACCCGTTCCCGTCGCGTAGCGACGATTGGAGCGAATTCCTTAATCTTCAAGCGTCGCTAAGCGACGCAAACGCCTGCTTGACCTTTTCCCGGCTTTGAAACGCCGCGCTAAACTCACAGCGACGCTACGCGTCGTACAGCCACGTTCCCTCAGCTGCGGGCGAGAACCGCGGAGGGTTGGCGAGTTTTTCGATCTCAATATTTGCCAACACGCGAGCGCTCTGGTCGGCAGCGAGCACGGTTTCTAAATCAAGCGCCGGCTCGATGGCATGTTGATCCATCACCCGTTCAATCACAGTCGGTATATCGGTGAGACGAATGCGCTCCTCGATAAAGCCTCGCACGGCCTCCTCGTTGGCAGCGTTCAAAGCTGTAGGCAAGGTACCGCCCGTGCGTAACGCGCGATAGGCCAGTTCGATACAGGGGAACTTTTGGCAATTGGGTTCTTCGAAATGCAGCGTGGCGAGAGCGGTCAGATCAAGGGGCGGCAATTCGCACGCGTGTCGCTCGGGATAGGTCAGCGCATATTGAATCGCGTGACGCATATCCGTCACTCCCAATTGCGCAATTACCGACCCGTCGATCAATTCGATCATCGAGTGCACTGCAGATTCTGGATGAACGAGGATGCCAATCTGATCGGCATTAAAACCAAACAGCCAGTGCGCTTCGATCACTTCAAGCCCTTTGTTCATCAACGTCGCTGAATCAATCGTGATCTTTGCGCCCATGTTCCAGGTGGGATGGCGCAAGGCGTCTGAGACCGTTGCAGACTCCATCTCACTGAGGCTCTTAGTGCGAAAAGGCCCGCCCGAGGCAGTCAGCACAATCCGTCGAACTTCGTGATGATGTTCTCCCTTCAAACACTGATGCAGCGCGTTGTGTTCGGAGTCTACAGGCAACAACTCCGCGCCCGACTGTCTAGCAGCGCGAGTCATCAGCTCGCCGGCCATCACCAGTGTTTCCTTATTCGCTAGCGCGACGCGTTTGCCGGCTTCGAGCGCCCGCAGTGTGGGAACGAAACCGATCGCGCCAACGGTGGCGGAAACTACACACTCAGCGTCGGCGTGTGTCGCCACCTCCACCAAACCCGGTTCACCGATTAGAATCCGAGGCAGGTCAAGGTTCCGCTGGAAAAGGCGTGCGCGCAGATCATGAGCGGCCACCTCAGTGGCAACCGAAACTACTTCCGGCAAATACTGCGCGACCTGATCGGCAAGAATCTCAACATTGTTACCCGCGGCGAGAGCGACGACGCGAAAACTCTCACTGCCGAGTGATTCGATCACCCGCAACGTGTTGCAACCGATCGAGCCGGTCGAACCCAGAATTGCGATCCCTTTTGGAGTCATGTCATCTGAAGGGGAATTTGTCGCTGCGCTTCGTAGGCGCTTATTAGATCGTCGACTCGCCCGTCATCATTGGTGTAGTTGGCTGACACTACGCGCCAGGGGTGCCCGTCACGATAAGCCAATCCCACAGTCGCATTCACAGTTCGTCGCTCACCGATTACTTTTAGACCAATGCTCGCGTCGCCGTTACTGTTGTGCACGTTTACGCTGCCGCTGACAAGCGTGCTGAAGTCTTTGACCTCGCCGATGTCATCTTTCAGCCATTGATTATTGCGCAGGAAATCTTTCGCTGTGTTGGCGGCGTCGCTGTGCGCCACAGTGTAGAGCGCAAAACCGACAATGCCACCGACGAAGAGTACGACTAATAGACCGACCGCTACGACGGCGACCCCGACCAAAACAACTATGCGTTTGGTAGACATTGTCGAGCCGAGCGTTCGGCATTTGGGGGGCGTTGTTCAGCCAAAGTAAAACCGACCAAAATAGTAGATGAGCGGCGCATTGAAGAGCAAGCTATCGAGCCGATCGAGTATGCCACCATGACCGGGAAGAATCTTAGCCGCGTCTTTCATCCCGGCGCCTCGTTTGAGCGCGCTCTCAGTCAAATCGCCGAAAATGCCGAGCGCGGTCATCACAATCGCGAGCGGCAAAGCGAGCTTTAAAGGTAATTCAGGAAAGAACCAGTAATGAGCTAAGGTCGCCAGCAACAGGCTTGCAACGAGTCCCCCAATCACGCCTTCCCAGGTCTTTCCCGGACTAATCGTAGGGGCCAGTTTGTGTTTGCCGAAAGTCTTGCCGACATAGTAGGCGCCGGTGTCGGCACCCATCAGGACCAGAAAGAAGAATGAAAGCAGGTCAGCTGAGACAGCTTGTGTGAACCCTGTGCGAAGGGCGACTAGATGTCCGCCCAGAAAAACTACATAAAGGACTCCCAGGATCGTAGCGCCGGCGGAAGCTAGCATCTTTTCGTAGGGTGCGCCGCGCAAAGTGGCGGCGATCAGCGTGCCTGAAATGAACACTATCAGCACTGCCTGGATCAGCCACAACATGTCTAACAACTGCCCGGGCCTGGTAATGTAGAAGACGACGAAGAGCGCGGCTGCGGCTAGATATCCAGCCACGGCATCGGGCTGCAAATCGCGTTTCTTGGCCAACACATAAAACTCAAATAGCCCCAGGACCATCGCCGCCCCCACTAACAGAACAAATAGCGGTTGCAGAAAGGAAATTAGAATTGAAGCGACTAAGACTGGAAGGACTACGAGAGCAGTGATGACGCGTGACATTAAATATTTTTGCGTTGTTGGTCTTTAGACTGAGGACCTTAGGTAGTACTTTGAACTTGGACCTTGGTGCTTTGAACTTGGTCCTTTGAACTTGGTACTTTGAACTTTGTGATTTGCTTTGGTTGACTTGATTAATGTTGGGTGGCAAACCATCCACCTGCCGGTACGAACAGAACAAAGTACTAAGTTCAAAGTGCAAAGACAC
>JBPCMI010000016.1:0-35044 GCA_051002415.1 Pyrinomonadaceae bacterium | reverse complement strand
CGTTTCCACCTTCGTAAAACCCAAAGCTTCGAATAGAGTGCGCAGCCGGTCCATCTTGACCACGTGACCGCCGACATTTATCGCCCGGAGGAAGGCTACGTATTTTGGCATTAATTAGATCTGACCGCAGCTGAGTTCACTAGATTACGAGCAGTAGCGTTACCGTCCTGCCAGGGATGAAATGTTCATAGAACCAAAGAACAACTACGAGCTTCTCCGTAAGGAGCGATACGTGCAACTGTTGCGCCCCGAGTGGGGCACCGGTCCTAACCCAACTTAATTCTATAAACATTGTGCGCCTAGGGCGCTGACTTTTGCGCAACCATCGTACTGTGCGAGGTCGTTGTCCGACGTGATCACTCTTTGGCAACGAGCAGTGTCGCCGTGTAGTCGCTCGGCGAGATCTTCTTTTCTGAATGGGGATAAGGTTCCAGCATTATCAGCTTGACGCGATAGCCACGGACCTTGCTTTCGTTGCCCGTTGGAGTGCCATGCGTGTTTAAGGTTATAGACGTAGGACACTTATCTGCCAGCCACTCCAAGACAACTTCCGCATTGCCGGCCCACACACAATTGACGTTAGAAGGACAGCGCGAGTCTTGAGGGACGCCGGTAAACTTCACTTGCAAGTTTGTTCCCTCAAACTTTAATTGCTCGCCAACCTTGATCGAGAATTCTTTGCCGACCCGAGGCGCGGCCTGGTTCTCGCTTAAGTTCAAATTCAGCGCGGTGCTGCATCCGAGTAGCAGCGAGCTGGCAACTAAAAAGACTCGCGACGTAGTAAACATCATCTGCTTAACTCCCTAACAAATCAGCTAAGGCGAACTCGCCCCTTCCATTGTCCAGCAAATCCAGGCTGCGCGAGAGATCTCGGCAATCACCGCCTCACATGCCTCCGGAGCTAATTTGGTGTCTGACACAAAAACTGCGATGGCCAAATGTTTCCCGTTGGGCAAAGTAACGAACCCGATATCGTTTACTGCCCTGGTTAACCCAGCACTTAACCCGGTGCCCGTTTTGTGCGCTACGACGGTAGCCGGCGGCAGCAACCCTTTGATGCGCTTCGGGCCCGTCGCCGTTTCTGTAATTAGTTTCAGCAACAGCGCCTGAGCCTGTGGAGAAAAACTGCGGCCTTCTGCCACAACTTTCATGAGAGCGAGAGCCGCTTCCGGAGTCGCCCAATTACGATATTGGATCTCCACGCTCTTCCCGATTTCCAGCTCGGTATCGACAACCATGATGCCGTTGATCCCCAAACCTTGCAGGTAATCGTTGATTACTTTGGCGCCTCCAGCAGTGCGCATCAAAACGTCTGACGCGGTGCCGTCACTTTCCGAAACCGCGTAACGCAGAAGCTCAGCCAAAGAAAGCTCTCCACCGCGGGGATGCTTGTCGCGGATTGGACTATGCATACCGATGCGAACGAATTCCGCAGGCGTGAAGCTGACCTTCTGCTCGAGCTTCAACTTGCCTTGATCAATCTGTTGCAGTACAGCCATCCCGATTGGCAGTTTATAGACGCTCTGCATCGGGAAGTGCTGCTGACCATTGAGGACAACAACCTCACCGCCTTCGACCAGACCCACCGAAACGCCCACCGGCCCCCCGGCTCGTGCTGCAATCTTTTCGATTTGCGTAAGCAGGGAAGCCGGCGAACAGGCTGTGGCCTCTGTCTTTTTCTGCGATGATGCCTGCGAAGTTGCTACGTTTTGGATTCGGGCACACGAGATTAGCCCGCTAACGAAAAGCGAAGCGCCCAGCAGCGATGCGAAGAGCGATCTCTTATGGTTCATAGATGAAATCAAGTTTAGGGTATCTGTTCCCGACTCGAAGGCCGTTCACTTGGCCCCTCTCATTCTCACCTGGCTTTAGCCAGGTGTAAATTACTCTAGCTTGTGAGTCCGTGGAGCGGACGACTAAGCGTGAATAAGTTTGCTCAGCCGGCCGCTTCGCGGAAGAATAAGGATTGCCAATTTCCATTTGGCGATTTCCCGATAGGGCCCGTTCGATCGAAGGGCCAATTGGCAATCGACAATCCGCAATCAGCAATCGTTGGCTGACTAGGCGACGTTTTCGTTATCTTCTTCGAGCACGAAAGTAATCATCAGGTTAACTTGATACTCCACGATTGTGTTCTTATCCACACGAATCTGCTGCTCCTTGACCCACGCGCTGCGTACGTTACGCAACGTGCTGCAAGCGCGAGATATTCCTGATTGAATTGCATCCTCGAAACTCTTGGTTGAAGTTGAGCTGATTTCAGTAATGCGTGCAATGGACATGACTTCGTTCCTCCTAAAATGACGATGAAGTGTGCGCCCCACGAAATCCGGGTCGCGATTAAGAAATGGGGGCCAAGGGGGAAGATTTACGAACGCGTCACTCGTAACTTAAAGCATCGACAGCGTCCTGGCGAGCGGCGCGTAACGCGGGATAGAGTGCGCCGATGCTCCCGCCCAACAGGCCGACCAGAAGGGAGATCAGAATCCACTGGGTCTCGATCTCGATCGTCAAGCTGGTGACGCGCATCACAAAGAAACGAGCTATCAAAGTAAGCAGTACGCCAACTCCCACACCGAGAAAACTGACGAGCAAAGCCTCTTTTTCGATCACCCACGCAATCGCCGGCTTCGACATGCCGAGCGCTTTCAAGATTCCAATTTGCCGGGTGCGCTCCGTGACCGTCGTGTACATCGCCAGCAGAATCACAAGCATGCTGATCGCCGCGGCGACTCCGACGACAACCTTGATGAAGATGTTCAGCGCCGGGACTCCCGAAGCGTAAAGCTCAGGCAGGTCGCGCGTAAAAATAATCTGGTCATCCGGAAAGCGCTCGCGTATGCGCGCGGCGACTTCCTCCTGTTGCGATGGATCTTGAGCCGCGACCAGAACGGCTGAAGTCTTATCTTCGCTGCCCTCCTGCTCCTGCATAGTGGCGAGTGGGATCTTGACGCGACCTCCGCCAGGGGGTTCGTAAACTCCGACAATCTTGAAAGGTCTTTCAAAAATCTGCACTGACGAACCCACGGCGGCGCGCCGGTTCTGTTGCCAAACGGGATCGACGATCGCTTCGTCCCCGCCGATGAGCTGCCTTCCTTCACGAATGCGAATCCCCGTTAAGCGAGCGTACTCGTCGAAGATGATGCCGTCGAGCAGGCGCGTGCCAAAGCCGGCGTCGCTGCGATCGAGTGTCTGGCCTAACGGCGTGGCTGCGCGAACGCCGGAGATTGCCGCGATGTCGGCAGCGCGCGAGACGGGCAGCACGAATGGTGATGAACCGCCGAAACCTAAAGTGCCTGAGGCTCGCACCATTATTTCCGCGCCGATATTCGATTCGCGTCGCCCTCGCTCATGGAGCACTCCATGTGAAAGACCTACCGTGAAGACAATCAACAACACGCCGACGGCCGTGCCAAGAATGCTTACCGCAGTTCGCGCCGGGCGATGAGCAATGTTTGAAAGTACAAGGCTATCCATAAACGTTCTCAAACGCGCGCTGCGATCGAGCAGCCGGCCCCAGGCATTGGGCGCGGTGCGCCAGGTCAGCACCAGCAAGCCAATCGAGGTCCAAAAAAGAATTGCGGCCTTACGTACGAGAGCAAGGGCCACCCCAGTCGCTTGCGCAAAACCAAGCGCCTGTAAAATAACTTCAGTGCCGCCTTCGTAGACTCCAATAGTTCCGGGTACGAAAGCAAACGTGACGTTAATAACTTTCGTTAACGATTCGATTATATACGCCTGGGACGCGAGGGGGTTAAAGCCAAGCATTCGCAAGGTGACGTAGACTTCAACAACGCTCGACAGATGCGCCACCAGATTGCAGCCGATCATTCCGAAGAAGGTTTTGGGATGATGTTTATAGAAGTCGTAGACCTTGGATTCAAGGTGGTAGATGTGCTGCCGTCGTTTGAGTATCACTTTAGGACTGAGCCGCAACTGCGCCAGCCGGTCGATGATCCACGTCATGAGGAGAATCCGACGCCTCGCCGCCAACCCCGCGATCACGATTCCCAGGGCTGCAACTACAGCGATTACGATAAGCGCATAATGAATTTGCGGCGGCAACTGGTATGCAAACAACATCACGCAGGCGCCGGTCAAAACAAAGAAGACGACCGAGAGGTTGTAAAGTAGGTTATCGACAACGAGGGCGGGCACGCCATAAGTCAGCGGCACACGCTTGCGGAGCAACGCGACTTTCGTCGCTTCGCCAAGCAGTGGTCCGGTGAAAGTTAGGAAGCTGATTGCTTCACCGCCGAGGCGAGCCGCGAACGCGTGAGTAAAACTAATGCGACGATGTGCTTTGGGAACCGCCGCCCTCATGGCAATGGTACGGAAGAAGTGTCGCAGTCCGCTGATGCCGATTACGAAGAAGAAGCCGAAGCCAACGCGGAAAAGGGCATCGAAGATGGGCTGCACGCCAACGCGGTTGATAACGTAGGCGAGGAGTCCGATTCCAAGGAGGAACGCGAGGGCCTGCAGCCAAATGAATGAACGACGCGAGCCACTGGAACCTTTTGGCTCCGGATCCTCTACGAGTTCCTCAATCTCGGCATCCTGCCAATCAGAACTCAATTCTGCATCAGAAGCCATCAGTGCGTCGGACTCGCTCCAGTAACTGCAATTGGATCCTTACCTGGGGTGGCCGGCAAGATTTCCTTGACGAGACGTCCTGGAAATCGACGAAAGCCTTTGCTCCACAAAACCGGAAGGGGAGTCTTATCATCCCGCAAATTCCCTGTTAAGGCCAGCATGGTCGGCATGAAGCTAAGACTGTCATAAGGCTGATCGACGACCACACCACGCGGCAATTGAGTGTTGTCTCCGCCCGCCAACATGAATGTCGAATGAGTCGAAACGCGCAGGAATGATCCGTGATTCCCGCCTGGATTAAACCCGCGCACATCAAAGTTCCAATGGTTATTGGCAACAATCAGGAGATCGGCTTCGGCCAGATTCCTCTGGCGTTGGGTAAAGCGACGGTTCAATTGCTCCGCCTCGCTTATGCCAGCCTCGTCGAGATCGAGCCGCGGGTTTCTGTGATGAGCAAGTTCTTCGTAGAGACCGACGAGCCCGTTTGAGTATTTGGTCAGATGCAGAGCGTTCAACCATTCCAGATCGGTGTGCCACGCGCTCAGCCAGGCGTGGCGATCCTGTCCGCGAGGGACAATGAGTTGTTCGTCTTCGAAGATTCTCAGTGGCAAATCGCGCTGTAAGGCGATCGTCTCAAAATGAAAATTACCCTGAGCGTCTTCGGTTAGATCTTTGATTGGAAGGTATCGAAAGCTCAGGTCACCCTTTGAATCTTCACGCGCGAGAATCAACGCTTGTTTGTCCGCACCACCATTGACCCAAATGACGTCTGACGTCAGGTTCTCTTCACTTACCAAGTCTTCGATCTGGCTGGATGGTATCCGGTTAGCCACCAGATCGATTGGCCTATTAGAAACTGCGGACTGAACATTATTCTTGACGGTGATGCTCTGAAGGAGCGTGAAATAATCGACTCGAGCAAAACTCTTTTCCAGGTCCAGAGACCCATCCACACGCAGCTGCAAGCCGCCAGTTGCTTCCCCAACAATGTAGTTCTGTAATTGATAAATGCTGTTGCGCTCGCCCATCGCCTGTTTGGCAATCAAGTCTTCCAACTTGAGTTTGAGCGGGGCGAAACTCTCCTTTCTAAGTGCCAGCAGGTTCGCAAGGGTGCTAGCGTATTCCGAATAGGTCTTCTCCTGCCCCATCGATTTTTCTAGTTGCGCGAAGAGCCGCTTCTTTTGATCGTCGTAGCCAAGTTCGATTTCCCTCCGCGCAAATTGTTTTGGCTGCGCTTCCCAGAGTTTCTTATGTTCCTCGATGCGTGAGCGCAACGCTTTGAGCTCTTCGTTAAGTTCGTCGAGATGTTTTTGCCATCCCGCCCGGCGCCGCTCCACGGTAGCAAAGAAAGCGTCAGTCGCTGCTCGGCGCAGCGCGACCGGCAATTTGTTCCGTTGCAACTGCTGCAAAAGGATGTGAAGCAGGTTTAGATCATTGTCGCGCAGATGAATTGAGGCCCGCTCGTTACCGTCGAAATCGAGCAGCACCGTTGGATAAGAGGTGCTTTGGCCTTTTAGATAATACGAATCGTCTGTCGTAGTGGTGATCAAAGGGACCATGAAGTAGACGCCTTTGATCGAGTAATCGAGCAGCAACCGGCGCTTCGTAATTACGTGATGTCCACCGCCAGAGCGGCTGCCCAGCAGCTTCACGAGGTTGTAACCCTGGCTATAGATTTTCTCGTCGGTATTGAATCCGTGATCAGAGACCATCACAAACGCTGTCTCGGCCGCTAACGAACTTTTTTCGATCGCCGTCCAAATGCGACCTACCAAACCATCCATCTCCTGTAACTCAATCATCTGCGACTGGCGATCGCGATTGTGATGCGCAACGTGATCGAAGTTGCTGACATAGAGATCGAGATAACGAATCTGTGGGTTGTCGAGACTCTGAATCAGTTCTTTCTCAAGCTGCTTAAAAAAGACGCTGCGAGTCTGTAACCCCATCGTCCATTCGTCGAGTAGTTCTCGTGGATTCTTAACGAAGCGATTCTGTAATCCATCTCGCAAGGTCGCGAACCTCATGCCCCTTTGATAAAGCTGAAAGCTGATGTAGCGCTGCTCGTGCGGAAAGGCGTCACAAAGGAGCGGCAGTCCCAACGAATCAAGTACCTCTGCTCCCGGCATGTCTATCCGCGAACCCTCCGCACTCTTGAAATAGAACGGGATGAAATTCAGATAGTCGTAGGTGTGAAGGGTGTAACGATCAAACTCGACGTTTCCTTTCACCTGCAGATGTTGGCCAGTGTCGAGCAGCGACCAGGAAGGCGCCGACAAGCTCATCCCGCGGACGTAGAAATTGCTTAGCCGAGCACCACGTTGATAGAAGACGTGTTCGATCCAGGGAAGTTGACTCTTGCCGGTGCGGGGATTTCTTTCCTGAACAGCGCTGTCGAGAATCGAATAGGGCAAACCGTCGACTTTCAAAACAACGAGTCGCTTAGCTTGCGCCAATGAATTCGGTGCGGCAAGAATTAAGATTGCCAGGATAATAACTGGAACCCTCAGTCCGAACGCTGGTGGGGATTGCAGAATGAATTTACAGAGTCGGGCCATAGCGACAGTTATTGTTGTCCCGATCTCTCAGCTCGAGATTTGTCATCCGCAGCGGTTGTGTGCAGAGCGGGATGAGGCTTGCTCAGGTAAGAAAGAGCGCGTGCCTTCCAAGCCGCATCGAGATGGCGGTCCTGCGAAATGCGTAGCAACTCATTCTTTGCAGTCCTGTTGTTGATGCGTGACAGGCTGGTGAGGCAGACCCCCCGAGTCTCATCGTCTTCGGTTTTCAAGAAAATTGTCGCTGCTGCGTGGGTTGCGGATGAACCAACTTCCGCGCCGTGGTCGGCAATGAACTGCAACGAACGGCGCACCTCATCAAGATTCCAAACTACTTCAACCCGAGCCGAAGACTTTGCCACTTCGCGGAGGAAACGGGTGTGGTAAGTCATCCGACGCGCCAGATCAAGACGATTCTCAACTTCAGGACTGACCTTCTCACGATGCGTATAGGATCCAAAGGAGAGAATGTTGCCGAGGCGAAAGAGAACTTGCTTAGCCTTGCCGTGCTGCAACGGCACCATCTCCTCACGACGATCCCGCGCAAGCTTAGCTGCCAGTCCGTCAGCTCTGAGCGCGTAGGCCTTCAGAGCCTCGTACTGCTCGTGTGCCAATTCCATTTCGGAAACTAAATCGTTCTCCAAAGGGTTCAGCGAAATCTTGTTCAAGCGGGCGTCGATCTGACTCTTGAGCTCCGGCTCCAGTGAGTTGTTGAGCGCCAGCAATAGTTTCAGCTCCGAATAGGTCCGCAGGCGTGAAGGTTGATTGATGTCGATGCCGCGTCTGGAGGTGACGAAATCAAAAACCGTGCGGCCGAGAAAAAAGGCGACGCCTCCGGCGCCGGAAAACGAAACGAAGTTACGCGTGACGTCCTGCAAGACGCGGCGTGACATTTCGCGCTTTTTCGGGTTAAAGCTGTCGCGAAAATCAATTAGCAACATCGGAATCTTGGGATTGTCCAGGCCGTAAAGTGCCAACGGGATCATCTCTACTGAGCGAGCGCCCGGAGTGTTCGCAGTAACGAGCCGATTCTCCGAATCGTAAAATCGAGTTTCGACGTGACCATTCCATTGCTTCAGGCGGTTATCGGAGCGAGGGTTGGAGATATTCAGGAACCTCGCATCGTAGGGCTGTTCGCGTTTTGTTCCGAGCTCATCCTTCGCGATCCAAAGCATCGCGTGCGTCGTGCTGCCGTCAGGCATCTCGAGGGGCTCAAAAATCAGAGACTCAGCTTCTGCTCGTTGCCGCAACAGCTCCCAATTATGACCGCGTTCATCGCGCACGGTAGTGACCTGACGCTCGTAATAGCGTCGCAGATAAAGATCATCGACCAGACCGCCAAAGGTCTTATCAGTTAGCAGCAAGCGCGACTGAATCTCACTCATCTCTGCGTCAGAAAAAGCGGGTGCGCCCCCAACTGCCTGATAGAGGGACAAGACAGAAAGCGCGCGCACAATCTGGGACCTGCGGTATTCGGAAAGGTTGCGACGGTAGGTATAAGTCGATGCCTTGATCGGCACGCCATAAGAGTCGAGCAGCACTGTTTGCAACGCCGTCCAGAAGATCTTTTCCCACACCTGTTTTTCCGGCGCGGAAAGATCCATCACAGGCGGCGGAGTCTTGCGCGAACCCTTCGGCTTGTTGCCTGCTCGCGTGTAAAAGAATGGTACTGCTGCCGCAACGCGCTGGCCCAGTCCCGGACGCGTGTAAGTAAGTGGCCAAAGGTACCGAAGTCGATCGTTTTCCGGATCAGAATCTCCGAGAGTGTCGCGAAGAATGCTGACTAGCGGAGTCCATTCCTGATCCGTTCGCAGGCCTTTCAGGCGCCCGTGAATCGTAATCAACTCGGCGCCACCCGCTATTGCGAGCTTTTCCAAACGAAAAAGTTCTGCGGATGAGGGTGAGGAGGTGACTGGGCCATTGTTAACAGACTGACCGCCGGAAATGAGCTGCGCAAGCGGCGAGAATAATACTAAGAGGGAGAATCCGAGGGAGCTGAGACGACTTTTATTTGGTAAATACCTTCGCAACTGATGGCCCATCTTGCAGTGCGTGACTACTTCTAACGAATTCAAGACTTCTTTCAGATGGCGTATTTCGGCTGCGTTGTTGCTTCGCACAAAATGCTTATGTTGAGTTTCCACAGTGTGCTCAAGCGAATCCAGCGGTTGTTCAGTTTGCTAAAACAGTATGCAGGTAAATATATCATCAGTGTATATCGCAAGTGTATATCGCAAGAATCGCGCCGCTTTCGGCGTGATGGTTTCACAATGAAGCCGCTTCGTCGCGGCGGCCAGGCCGTGGTTGAACTTCTACCAGGACAATTTCGCTCTTTTAGTTGAGATACTATTTGTAAAGGAACTCCCCACAACGCAGCGCGTTTCGTCTGCGGCATGTCGACAGTCTGCGCCTGCGGACACTGGTTTAGCCGGGACCTCTACGACTCACGATTTTCGACCAGGAGCGCTCTGAAATCCATACAGTGCTCGCCACGGCACAGTCACCGTAATTCATCAAGAAGAATCGTTGACACAAACCCACAATTAACTATAGAGTCCGCAGCGTAGTTCCCGACAATCCTCGTTGCGATCCGCTTTTCGTTTCCAACAGTTCTTTCACCTCAAATCCTCTTCAAGGAGAATTTTTCATGAATATGAAGCCAGTCCCCCGCCTTCTAACCAAATTTCTGGCCCTTGCGATTCTACTTACCGCTCTGGCCCTTTCGCCACCCGCTGCAGTTGGTAATGCAGGATGGTCTTGTGAAGATGGTTGCTGGGCTTGGGACAGTCAAAACGGCTGCACCCAACCCGTCACCTGTTGCGCGAGCACCCGCGGCCAATGGTTTTGCGTAGGGGGCTGAGCTGCTCTGGGGAAGTTTTGCAGCCAGTTTCCGAAGCAGCTCCCCTCTCGTACTGCAGCAGTTCATAAGCCGCCAGGATGTTGAGCTTTATGGGGCTTCATAGAAGGTGAAGCCCCAAGGCTTGCAGCTACGGAGGCTCGCCAAGGCTGTCGTCAAAGATTCAAACAGAATAAGGGCAATGTTTAGTTCCCACGGCACGACACTGAATCTGGTTGCGTTGCTTTGTTCATTTGCGCTGACACCGCCAACTCTGGCGCAAACTGCGGCGAAGAACGAGCCTCACACAAATACCCATAAACAAGAGATACCTAAGGACAGCGAAACCGATTCGCTGGCGTTACAACAGCGCACTTTCGCGATCTCACTTGTCACATCGGTCGCCGAAGAAGCGCGCGGCTATCAAGATCTGGCGCTTCGGTCTCGCGTGCTGGCGCGCGCCGCCGACACGCTGTGGGAAGCCGAAAGTGAGACAGCGCGACTACTGTTCCGCCGGGCTTGGGAAGCAGCGGAGAAAGGAGACGCTGCCGAACCGACCCTGAAAACTCCCGAGGGCTTTCCCCAGGCTGGAATTGCGATGGTAACCGCTTTGCGCCGCATTAGTGGTCACGACCTACGCGCGGGTGTCTTAGCAGTGGCAGCACGGCGTGACCGGGCGCTCGGTGAAGAGTTCCTGAACAAATTGCAAGACGCGACTAAACGGGAGGCGGCCGATTCAAAGGATAGTTCGAATACGGTAAATGCTGCTGACAGTTGGTCAAACTCTGAGGCTGCCTCAAAGAGGCTCCAACTGGCCAGGAGGCTGCTTGATGACGGTGAGATCGATCGCGCGATGGAGTTCGCCGCACCTCTTCTCGACATGGTGAATGCGAATTCGATTCTTTTTCTTTCGGCGCTACGGGAGAAACGGCCAGAGGCAGCGGACCAGAGGTTTGCGTTTCTACTGGCCGGCGCGGAGAACGACCCTTCGTCTGACGCGAACACAGCCTCGGGTTTGTCTTCTTATGTCTTTACTCCAGGTGTCTATGTGACGTTTTTCGCTGATGGCAATGCGCGCTGGAGCCAATCAGAGGAAACTACTGCTCCCCCCAATCTGTCCCCGGCCCTTCGGAACAGATTCTTTCAGGCCGCTGGCAGTATTCTGCTGCGACCATTGCCACCGCCCGATCAAGACTTCACTTCTTCGGGACGCATCGGAAAGTACATGATAGTCAAACGACTACTTCCGCTTTTCGAACAGTATGCTCCTGATATGGCCGTAGCGCTTCGTTCGCAATTGAGTGCTTTGATGAGTGATGGGCCGAGCAGAAGCTTGGGTGATGACAGTCCCTTACTAACCCAGGGCCTCCAGTCCGAAGAGACGCCTGGCAAGCTGTTAGAGACGATGCAGGAGCGGCTTGATCATGCAAAGAACTCTCTCGAGCGCGACAGAATCTACGCCGATGCGGCTGTTGCGCTGGCGAATCAAGGAGACGCTCGCGCGCTGGATTTGGCTGACAAAATCGGCGACTCTGAGCGCCGCGGTCAGGTGCGTCGATACGTGGATTTTCAGTTCGTCAAACTCGCGATTCGAAAGAAGAACGCGTCAGAAGTGGCACGACTTGCTAAGGCTGGACAATTGACGCACACGGAACGCGTTTGGGCTTACACGCAAGCGGCGCGGCTGCTAATAAATTCTGAGCGTCCGCGTTCTCTTGAGTTGCTTGAAGAGGCTGCCGCTGAGGCGCGACGTATTGGCGTCGACGATCCCGACCGAGCTTCCTCGCTCATCGCCGTGGCAAAGCAGTTTGTAACTGCCGACCGTGTTAGGGCCTGGGAAACATTGGCTGAGGCTGCCAAAGCCGCGAATGCGAATGAAAAGTTTACTGGGGACAATGTGCAGATTCATTCTGCAGTGGTGACCAGAAGCGGACTGAAAATCAGCAGTATCAGCGGCGAGGATTTTAGCCTTACAGGGGTGCTATGGCCCCTTGCTAAAGATGATCTATATCGTTCAATCGATTTGGCGAAGAGCTTCAAAAATGACGCACCACGTGCTGCCGCTCTGTTGGCAATCGCCGATGCAATGTTAAAGAAGTAGTGTGACAAATAGAGCTAATAAGGAGTTGAGAATTCCTGGCTAGCTAACGATTTATTTTGTCCTCAACCCTACCATGTCAAAAATCTCGAGAGCTAACATAGACCTGGCGTTGAATATTCTCATCACGGTTGCCATTGTTGTCGTGGCCGTCGTTGTCGTAAAGCGCTATGTTTTTCCACCGGAGAATCCGGGACGCTTACCACAAATAACTAAGGGGGAACGACTGGATGTTCCTAATATTGACTGGCAGCAGAACGAAAAAACTCTCGTCTTTTTCCTGAAGAAGGACTGCGTTTATTGCACTTCCAACGCGCCGTTCTATCGCCAGTTAATTGAAGACGCCTCGAAACGAAACGTGAAGTGGTTGGCGATCCTTCCCGATTCTATTGAGGAAGGGAAGGAGTATCTTAAATCCCTTGCACTTCCAATCGAAAATGTGCAAAGCGGGTCGTTATCCTCTTACAAGATACCGGGTACGCCTTCAGTGTTGTTTGTAGACCGCCAAGGGATAGTAAAGAGTGTTTGGATTGGTGCCGTTCCCGGTCAAGAGAGCCAGATGCGAGCTGAACTCACCGCGTTGTTTAATGAGAACCTTTAAAAGAGCCTCGGTGGCTGGACAAATTTAGACAGATGAAAATAGAGCACTTCGTAAAATACGTCCCTCAAATACTTAAGTCAGCGAATCCCAGAAATATCTCAGTGAGAGCGATAAACGGTCTGTGCGGGGTTCATTCTTATTTTGAAGGCAAGGAGTTTGAGTTAACAACGCTTGAGCCTGAATTATCACCTTCGGTCTGGGTTTCATTATCCGCAGGAGGATGCCAACCGGATCGTTCGAGCAGGTTAACGGCATAACGAATTGGTACAGCGAAGTTCGAGGCTTGGCTTTCTGTGAAGACCGCGAAATTCACTCCAATCACACGGCCCGAGGGACCAAACAGTGGGGCACCCGACCCACCTTCAGCCGTCCTTGCATCGTAGGCTATGCGGCGAACATCAAGGGCCGTAATACTGCCCTGCGTTGTTTGCGGCTGAATGCGCTTGGACTGAGCCAGGAAACCGAGCAGTGCTTCGAGCGAGCCATAGCGCTGCTGAATGTCTCGTGACTCACTGTCATCAAGCAGCGCCAGGATACGATCGGGACCAGATGTATATCCCATCATCACGACGGTCTTGCCCACCGCCACCGCGTCTGGATCAGATTCCAAGGGCAGTACTGAAACGTCGTCAGGGATGCTTGGAGCGTCGATGGAGCATACGGCTAGGTCATCCCGGGACGCCGCATGTTTGAACTTGAGCACTAGCGGGTTCGGAGTCTCAGGAAAGTAGGCCACCAACTTCTTCAAGCGAGGCTGACCCTTGACACTGCTAGTCAAACTCTGCGCTCGATCGTCAGCAAGCCAGGGCTGGGCGATATGGCGATTGGTCAAGACAAAGCCGCTGCCCACGTAAAACCCGCTGCCGACAAATTCGTATTCAGCAATTGCGCCGTTCCCCTCGGGCGTTAGAACCTGTTGCTGGTCATTTTGCACGACGTCGCCCCCTTCGCCGATCCGGTCCTCAGAATAACGGAGTGGTCGACCCGTGCCATTTTCAACAAAATAATACGCACCGTAAATCAGGCAAACGCCGCCGCCGTACTCGCTGCGTAACTTTACCGCTAGTGAAAGGGTGAACAATATGTCTTTGTTCGAGCGGTCAATATCCGAAAGCTGTTGATTGGTCTTGGATACCTGGTCCTTCATCGACGAAAGTTGGGTCCGCTGATCGTCGATTAAGCGACGGCTTCTTTGCATCTCTTTGAACATCGAGAATCCGATGTATAGCACTCCGCCGACGAGAGCTAAGGCAATGGCAAGCGTGATCAATTTTGTACTGGGATTGATTTCACGAACCAGCTCACGGGTGAATTCGCGCAGGAATACTTTTGCATCATCACGTCGCGCAGTTGCGGCGGATTCGATCGCCGCGGCCTCAATAAAAGGTGCGACATGAGGTTCCCGAGACGAAGGGGGAACAACAGCCGGCAAGGAACGCAGGGGAAAGAACTGCAGAGAAAGAATGGAATCATCAATGCGCAGTTCGTCGCCATCCTTAATCAGGACATCTTTCTCAAGTGGTTGACCATTGAGCCTAAGAGTTAGGCTTGCATCAAACTCCACCACGCTGTAAGAGCCGTTTTTACCTGCCAGTTCCAGCACCAACCCGTTGCTATTGGCACGCTTTGGCAACGCAGATGCGCGCAGGCGGAGATCGCAATCGTCGCAATTGCCGATACGAAGGCGCTCGCCGGTTAACACTTCTGTGTGTTTGTCGTCGCCTGAGGAGATGTGAATAACGAGGCCGGTTGCCATAAAACTGCGGATTCTCTCGCCGCCCTTACAGTAAGGTGGGCGCCCGCTTAAGACCGCTAGTTCCGGATGCGGTCTACTGAACGGTCGCCCTTCTGGCGCTCATTCTACAATGTATCTTCAATGCGTAGCAAA
Source organism: Pyrinomonadaceae bacterium (assembly GCA_051002415.1). Taxonomy (GTDB): domain Bacteria; phylum Acidobacteriota; class Blastocatellia; order Pyrinomonadales; family Pyrinomonadaceae; genus PSRF01. The sequence goes on along the minus strand of JBPCMI010000016.1, from coordinate 20,473 downwards.
GAAGTTCTCTCATTCCCGATTGCCGATTGCCGATTGCCGCCAATTGGAATTGCCGACTTGGATTCGATAATTGGCAGGGGCAACCGACAAACGGCAATCTGGCTGTGTTAGCATGAAGCTTTCCGGATGACCATCATGCGCGATACACCTTGCATCACCGATTCCGACCGCCTCCTCAACCTTGCGCCTATCGCGGCGGCGCCCATCACTCACCATGTGTTTGTTTGTACGGGGACCTCCTGTTCCGCTGTAAACAGCGCCGAGGTGAAGGCCACATTTGAACGCGAATTGTTGGCTCGGGGGATCCTCTTCGGTAAAGAGAAGAAGGGGAAGAACCCGCGGGGCAGTATTGTCTTAACCGAGTGTGCCTCAGTTGGTTTTTGCGCGATTGGGCCGGCGGTGATGGTTTACCCGGATGGTGTTTGGTATGCCCAAGTACGCCCCGCCGACGTCGCAGAGATCATTGAGGAGCACATTCTCAAGGGAAATGTGGTGGAGAGGCTGGCCCTGTTACGGGTTCCTTCAATGGGCGCAGATATTAGTGCTGCTACTGGGAAAGGGGATTGGGAAACGTAAGTTGTAACGCTGTGGACACCCACGCATCTGCTCACAGGGCCATTGAAAGACTAACCGCCAAGTCCGCCAAAGTAATATTTTCGGCAAACGTACTATCAAGGACCACCGCAATTTCTCACTGAAAAAGTTTTGGCGAACTTCACGTCCCTGGGTGGCTTGGCGGTTTGTTTTTTCCCGGATCTAGCCAGCACTTGCAGCTTTGGTTGGCTTCCAGCGAAGCACCGGGCGCCGCGCGGCGGCCGCTTCATCGAGCCTGCCAATCCTGGTCGAATGGGGTGCGTGGATCACAAGCTCCGGATCCTCAACGGCTTCCTGCGCAATAGCCTTCATCGCGTCGACAAACTGATCCAGCTCGGCTCGGCCCACAGATTCGGTTGGCTCAATCAACATCGCACCCTGGACAATCAAGGGAAAGTAGATCGTCATCGGGTGAAAACCGTAGTCGATTAATCGCTTGGCGATATCGAGCGTATGAACACCTTTACGAGACTGGCGCTTGTCGGTAAAGACGACTTCATGCATCGAAGGTTGAGTAAAGGGACGTTCGTAATCGGCGGCTAATCCATGAGCAACATACCGCGAATTCAGTACTGCAGCTTCCGTAGCTTCTCTTAATCCGTCGTGACCATGGGTCTGGATATAAGCGAGAGCACGCAACATCATGCCGTAGTTGCCTAAGAATGCCTTCACACGTCCAATCGAGTGGGGATATTTTGAATCTAATTTGTAGACATCGTCGCGCCTAACAATCCGCGGCACAGGCAGGAACGGCTCGAGCTCTTTGGTGCAACAACACGGGCCGCAGCCCGGACCGCCTCCGCCGTGCGGCGTGGAGAAAGTCTTGTGAAGGTTCAGGTGGATTACATCGACACCCATGTCGCCCGGCCGCGCAATCCCGACGAGCGCGTTCATGTTGGCGCCGTCCATATACACAAGGCCGCCGGCGTCGTGAACTATCGCGCAAATCTCCTGAATGTTCTTTTCGAACAATCCGAGCGTGTTGGGATTAGTAAGCATCAACCCCGCAACATCGCCGTGGGCGCACAGCTCGCGCAGGTGTTCGAGATCGGTTAAGCCCTCGGCTGTAGACCGGATCGTCTTCACTGAGAAACCGGAAAGATGTGCGGATGCCGGATTGGTTCCGTGGGCCGAGTCAGGTATCAACATCGTGCGACGCTTCGCCGAAGCACCCGCGCCATCCCGCGCATCGATGAAAGCACGGATAATCATCACGCCAGTCATCTCGCCGTGCGCGCCGGCCGCGGGTTGCAATGAGACACCAGGCAAACCGGTTATCTCAGCGAGGTGATGCTGCAACTCGTAAATCACCTGCAGCGCGCCTTGCGCGTCCTGCTCATCGCTTAAGGGATGAAGATTGGCAAAGCCGCCAATTCGCGCCACCTTCTCATTCAGGCGTGAGTTGTATTTCATTGTGCACGAGCCGAGCGGATACATCCCCAGATCAATCGAATAGTTCCAGGTTGACATGCGCGTGAAGTGACGAATCACATCGACTTCACTTACTTGGGGCAGGCCATCCAAGTCGTCATCACGGCGAAACTGCCGCGGCACCAAATCGTCGAGCGGCGTTTCATCGACATCCAGGGGTGGCAGGCGATAACCGATGCGCCCTGTCTGCGAGCGTTCGAAGATCAGCGCTTCGTTGTGGCTGATATGTGACGTGACTTTGGTGATTTCTGCTTTCATATCGTTTAACTAACGGCTTTTAGCCCTTCAACCAGGTCATCAATCTGCTCGCGTGAGTTGGTCTCTGTCACACAAACAAGAAAATCATTAGGGCGATCCTCAAAATAACGCGAAAGCGCAAGTCCGCCGTTAATGGAATTGTTGTCGGCAAGTTGTCGCAAAAGCTCAGCAGCAGGCTTCGGCGCGGTGACCACAAATTCATTGAACCGTGGAGCAGTAAAGGGAAGCGAGAAGCCAGGGAGCTCGGCAATTCGTCGAGCTGCGTAGGCTGCTTTCTGAGCGCATTGCTGAGCTACCTCTTGCAGCCCGCGCCGTCCCATCGTTTCCAGGTAGACGGTGGCGGCGAGTGCAATCAGGCCTTCGTTGGTACAGATATTCGACGTCGCTTTTTCGCGGCGAATATGTTGCTCGCGCGTCGCCAGGGTGAGCACAAAGCCACGCCGCCCTTGTTTGTCGAATGCTTCACCGACGAGGCGACCAGGAATTTGACGAGCGTACTTCTCTCGCGTTGCGAAAAGTCCGACGTAGGGTCCTCCAAACGAAAGCGGCACACCAAACGACTGGCCCTCGGCAACAACAATGTCGGCGCCGCAAGCGCCTGGTGACTTCAGCAAGCCGAGCGAGATCGCTTCGGTAACCGCGACGATCAGCAACGCACCGGCGGCGTGGGCTTTTTCAGCAAGCGGCGCAACATCTTCAATACATCCAAAAAAATTGGGAGACTGAACGATGATCGCGGCAGTCTTGTCATCGAGCGAGCCCAGAGCGCCGGCTTGCCCGGTAGCAGTGTCGAAGTCCACATGATCGAGTTCGATTCCGGCATGCTGCACGTATGTCTTGCAGACTTCCAAATATTCCGGATGCACCGCTCCACACGCGATCACTTTCGAACGTTTTGTAACTCGCTCAGCCATCAGTACCGCTTCGGCGAGGGCTGTTGAGCCGTCGTACATCGACGCATTCGCGAGATCCATTCCGGTCAGCTGGCAGACAAGTGTTTGAAACTCAAAGATTACCTGGAGCGTGCCCTGGGAAATCTCGGGTTGGTAAGGCGTGTAAGCGGTAAAGAATTCTGAACGCGAAATGATGTGGTCAACTACTGTGGGGATGTAGTGCGAGTAAGCGCCGCCTCCCAGGAAGCTGGCGCGTTGGGCGCCGGTGTTGCGCACTGCCATGCGCTCGAAACCGGAAAGCAATTCCAATTCAGAAAGCGCTGTGGGAGTATCGAGATCGCGCGTGAGGCGAAGTGGCTCGGGAACAGTTGCAAAGAGATCGGCCGGTTTTTCCAGGCCGATTTGATGAAGCATTTCGGCCCGTTCTGCGGGCGAGTTGGGAATGTAACGCAAGTCTACTCTTTCTCCGCCTTGGTAAAGTCTTCGTACTCCGCCGCCGTCAGCAAACTATCAACCTCGAGCGGAGTTTGCATCTTGACGCGAATCATCCAGCCGGCCCCATACGGTTCATTGTTTACTTTCTCGGGCTCGTCGTTGAGCGAGCTATTCACTTCTACGACAGAGCCGGTCACTGGCGAGAACACTTCAGACACAGCTTTTACTGATTCGACCGAGCCAAATGCTTCGTGGGCCGCAAATTCATCACCGGCCTTAGGCAGCTCTACATAAACAACATCACCAAGCGAGTTTTGCGCATAGTCGGTAATGCCAACGATGGCGGCGTCCCCATCGACTCGCACCCATTCGTGATCTTTGCTGTAGTGTAAATTCTCTGGAACGTTAGCCATGAGGTCCTCCCAAATTTTAATTACAATCGCAAACTTTGGTTTGCGATAAAGCTCAGCGTGCTCGTTTGTAAAATGGCGTCTTCACAATCTGTGCGCCAATCAAGCGGCCGCGAACATCGATCTTAATAGCCGCACCTTCATTAGCAAGCTCCGTCGGGACGTATGCCATGCCAATATTCTTTTTCAGGTACGGAGCTGGGCTGCCGGAAGTAACTTTTCCGACGCGCGCATCGTTGATCACAACATCCTGGCCGTCGCGAGCGATGCCCCGATCGGTCATTTCAAATCCGATTAGACGACGGGTGATTCCCGATTCCTTTTGCTTTGCCAGTGCCTCACGTCCGGTAAAGTCACCCTTGTTCAACTTACAGATCCAACCCAGATTGGCTTCGAGCAAAGTAGTTGACTCATCAATCTCATGTCCATACAAAGCCATCCCAGCTTCGAGGCGCAAAGTGTTGCGAGCTGCAAGTCCGCAGGGCAGGATCCCGTCATCTGATCCAAATCTCCCGGCGTCCAGCAGCTTATTCCAGATTTGCTCAGCGCGATCCGCCGCTGCATAGACTTCGAATCCATCTTCGCCCGTGTAGCCGGTGCGGGAAACAATTGCCGCCACACCGTCAACCTGTCCCTCAGTAAAGTGGTAGTACTTGATGTCGGAAAGCGAAACGTCGGTCAGCGGCTTCAAAATCTCGATAGCGTCAGGTCCCTGCAATGCTATCTGGCAATAAGAAGAACTGGCGTTGCGCAGTTCGAGATTTTCTCCGCCGCGAGCGCCCGCGATCCAATCCCAATCTTTCTCTGTAGTCCCGGCATTAACAACAAGCATCAGGCGGTCCGCTGCAAACCGATAGACAAGCAGATCGTCAACCACTGTTCCTTCGGGAGTTGTTAGCGCAGAGTAGTGTGCCTGGCCTTCAACAAGTTTGCTGACATCGTTTGAAGTGACGCGGTTAACGAAGGAAATGGCATCAGGCCCGGTCACCTCGATCTCACCCATGTGTGAGACATCAAAAAGGCCCGCGTGGCTGCGCGTGCGCAAATGTTCTTCAATGGTGCCGGCGGGATACTGCACGGGCATGTCCCAGCCACCAAAGTCGACCATGCGTCCGCCCATGCGGCGGTGTGCTTCGTTAAGCGGGGTCTTTTTGAGTTCGACTGCGGCTGCTGTCAAGCGTGTCTCCGGGCGGATTTACTTGAATCCGACACTTAATAGAATGCAAAAAAGGGCGAATCCGCAAACTAACATGCGACTTGCGGTGCGTCAAGCGAGTCTTGAGATGGTATTTGATGTCGGCTTTAGAAGAGGGAGCGAATATTAGAGTCGATGAAATTTCGCAGTTGTGAGCAGACAACGCGAACAAGACTCAGCCACAGATTTCCGCGGATGGGACAGGTCAAGACCAATTCAAAAAACCGAGCTTTGAACTTGATTCTTTGAAATTTGTTCGCTGAAGAAACTTAAGAGGCACATCAAGGGTGAGGTGTTCCACTAAGAACAAACTACTAAGCTCGTTTTTATACCTTGGCGGACTTGGCGCCTTGGCGGTTAGCTGTCCTAGTGAGGCAGGCTTAGAAATTCCGCTCGCGCACGTCGACCTTTTGCACGGTGAACACAACTCTCATCGTGTCTGGGCGGCGATCCATAGAGGCAGGAACGAAAGCGGCATCTTGTCGCAATGCGATTTCGAATTCGTTCAGCATCCGCCGATCACGAGGTGGATGGACAACGCCGGCGAGCGAGGCAGAGCCGTTACTAAACACATCAGCAACGATGATCATGTCATCGGAATCCTGATGCTCGCCTGGATGAGGATGAGCGTAAGACTTAGTTAAGATTGCGAGCGCGCCCTTGGGATTGAGGCTAGGTGACTGTGAGGCGAAGGGAGCACGGCTCGCAGCAAAGTTCTCCGAAGTAACTGGTTGCGTAATGTCGTAGCCGGGCCGGCCGGGGATCACAAACACACCGGTATCCTGAGCAGACGCTTCACGCAGGGCGATGAAATGCGGTCTGAGCGCGACGAACATGGAAACGAAGAGGATGAGGGATGCCATCCAGCCAACGCTGTAGGGGAAGAGTCGGGGTTCAAGAAAGCGCGAGACGCGTTGGCCAAGCGAAACTCGCGGCGTTTGTCGGCGCGCGAAGGCTTCTATCATAACGGCGTTAGAAACCGATTCGATCAGATCGGTGGGTGGCGTCGGAAGCGAAAGAGCACCCAAACCGCGCGTCACCGAGCGCAGTTCGACAACCTCGTCGCGACAACTGGGACACCGGTCCAGGTGTTCATCCATCGCCACTCGAGCCGGCAACGTCAGCGCGTCATCGATATAAGCTGATAGCGACTGTCGTACTTCTTCACACAACATAACAATATTTCCGATTTGCAATTGCCGATTGCCGATTGAAGGCAATGACTAATCGATTTTCAATCCGCATCCCAACCGCCAATTGGCAATTGGCAATGTGCTTGAATGGCTGACCGGCCCCGGCTGCCCCCGCTTCAACAGGAAGCATTCCGACTAAGCCACAGCGCCCTATTTGGGCTGAATCGAACGACGCTTCGAACGGGTGTTGCTGGCCACGTTTTCAATTCGTTCTCCTCATCCCGGTAGTTACCGCTTGTCCCGCCGGCTTTTCACATCGACCCATTTGGCACCGAGTTGTCTGTGAGCCGGGGCGGGGCAGCCATTCAAAATGATTTCCGATTTGCGATTGCTATCCCTTAGGCGAACCCCCGCTTTTCAATCGGCAATCGGCAATTGGCAATCGCCAATGATTCAATGACTCAATCGTCAATTCCTACAAAGATCCTTCTAACCGCTGTCGTAGTTCCAGTCGACCCCTTGCCAACCTTGATTTCACTGTCCCCACATTGATTCCCAGGGTTTCAGCAATTCCTTCGTAAGTGAATCCCTCTATATCTCTTAGGATTACGGTCTCCCGATACGAAAGACTCAGGCTGTGCAACGCTTTTCGCAATGCGCGCTCGCGTTCATGCGCCAGCGTTTCCTGCTCTGGCGATTTGCCAGTTTCTGACGATAGCGACTCGATCAGCGGCTGATTGCCATGTGCGTTTTCCGAGTCTAATGAGACAGTCGCATCACGTCGCCGTCTCCGCCACCAACGCCACCTGTTCCGCGCCTGATTAATCGCAATCCGGTAAATCCAAGTCCGTAAATCTGATTCACCGCGAAACTGGCCGATGCTCTGAAACGCCCGCAGGAACGTTTCCTGCGTCAAGTCGCGAGCTTCTTCGCTATTTTCCGTAAGCCGATAAAGCAGGCCGTAAACTTCACCCGAGCGTTCCGCAATCAGCACCTCAAACGCCGCTGCATCACCTTCCTTCAAGCTTTCAATGAACTGAGTCTCCAGCGGAGACCGCACTTCTTCCGGGGTCGCCGCAGCAACCTGTTCCAAATCGATCTGCCCGCGGAGGGCAATTGGCTCGCCGTAGCTCACTTCTTACCCCTGGGGCGGGAATCGGAGTCGCTAATGCCCATAGGTCCATTCCCGAACAGGCGCCACCTTAGACACCAGTGGTTCACGTGTTGTTCCCTAAAGATTCCCACCAACTTTTTAGATGCAAGCTTAGCCATCCGCGAATAAGCGGTAGTGCCTCAATTTGTAGCGCAAACTGTTAGTTTGCGCTGGATGAATGCCATTCAAGGCGCCGCAAACTAACAGTTTGCGTTACAAGGACCTAGCTAGGGCACTACCGACAAACCACCCGCTTGACAATGTTTCCGACCGACCATTAGAGTGCTGGTTTCGCTTATCATACACCTTGAAGAACGCTGGCCCCTATACGGACTTGCGAGAAGGAAACACGTGGCTCGATACAAAAAGAAACGCGCTCGGGAACTGCAACATGATCGTTTTCGCGACACGACAATCGGCATTTTTGACCGTTTGGGAAACCTTTTCGAGGGTAAGGGACGAACGATTTTGTACCTCATTGGAGGTGCGATCATCGCCGCCATACTCGTCGCCGGCTGGGTTAGCTGGAACCGCCGTAAAAATGACGAAGCCCGCCGCGCGATGGGAAGAGCGATAGCCATAGCTTCAACCGCTGTGAATCCCAACCCCATTCCGGGAACCAGCACTCCTGCATTCTCAAGTGAACAGGAACGCGCCCGCAAAGCAATCGACGAATTTGAGAAGGTGGCAGCCAAATATGGCGATCCTTACCGCTCGCAAGCGCGCTATTTCGTAGCCACGAATCAGCTGTATGTCGAACGTGAGAAAGGCATTAATGAGTTGAGTCAGTTAGCCTCGAGTAGGTTTGCGGACGTGGCTGTTCTTTCAAAGTTTGCCCTTGCCCAGGCTAAGGAAGTTGATGGCAAATACGACGAGGCAGCCTCCCTCTATAGTCAATTAGCAGCCCTCAACAGCGTGGTTGTTTCACCGGAAACAGCAAACTTGCGACTAGCTATGGTCTATCAGAAACAGGGCAAGCTTAAGGAAGCCACTGACCAGCTTTTCCAGATCGCCGATAATGCCCGCAAAGCAAAAGACAAAGATGGCGCCCCAATTCCTCTCACCGAAGCTGCCCGTGAGGCATCCCAGCAACTGCAAAGGCTGGATCCTGAGCGGTTCACGCAGCTAACACCGGAAGCACCAGCGCTGAGTCTCTGACCGACAGCGAAGTTCTTGGTCGCCATTCAAATAATCGATGGACAATCTGGCCCACTCGCTAGTCGGACTGGCAGCAGCCAAAGCGGGTTGTGAAAAATTGTCACCGGGCGCGACTGCGGTCTGTCTGCTTGCTGCAAACGCCCCGGATGCTGACGTGGTTCTCCTGCTGTTCGCCGATCGTTGGTCATTCCTTCACTACCACCGGCACATTACTCATTCAATCCTCGGCACGCTCTTAATTGCCTTGCTGCTTCCGTTGATCTTTTGGCTAGGAGATCGCGGACTCGCAAGGTGGCGCACGCGGCCGCCACGGGTTCGTCTTAAAGGACTGATGTTGGCTTCGCTGATCGTGAGCGCCACTCATCCATTTCTGGACTGGACGAACAACTACGGAGTGCGACTTTTGCTTCCCTGGAACGGCAAGTGGTTCTACGGAGATCTGGTCTTCATTGTCGATCCTTTTATCTGGCTGATGATGGGCAGCGCAGTCTTCTTATTGACTGCCAAGCGGAAATGGCAAGTGATAGCCTGGTCGCTCCTCGCGATCGTTCTTACCTTCTTCGTGATGACGACATCCGCTGAGCGCGGGTTAACAGACGCAACGTTTCTTAAAATCCTCTGGGTGGGTGTTATCACCGCATTGGTCCTGGCGCATCGATTGGGAGTAGCTGCGCGTTGGGGGCCGAGATTGGCCCAGGCCGCTTTCGCGATCCTGATTATTTATTGGACCGGTCTCGGCGTGATGCATTGGCGTGCGCTGAAGGAAGTTAACTTTGCGGCAGCAAGTATTGCGCAAGAAAGAAGCGAGACCGTGACTGACTTCGCCGCGATGCCAACGTTGGCAAATCCTTTTTTCTGGCAGGCGGTGGCGGAAACTGATCGCGCGGCGTATCGCTTCGATGTGTCGCTCACTGATGACATTCGCTATCCCAGCTCGATCGTGCGCCACGAGCGCGCGGATACGATGAGCTCGCCTTTCTTACTGAGCGCCGCGAAAGATCGACGCACGCGGATTTTCCTGGGCTTTGCGCGTTTTCCTGTTTATAGGGTTGGCAACGCCGATTGCCTGAGTGAGACCGTCGTGCAATTGGCTGACTTACGTTACACTCAGCCTGGAGCCGCACGCGGGAGTTTTGCATTAGAAGTTCCCGTGACGTGTCCTCCACAGTAGATTGATCGCTATCGAACAGTGAACGAAACTAAACAAATCGAAGCCTTAAAGTCGCTTGCCAAGGTGGCCAGGGCACGGAAGCAGTCCGGAAAGCGAAACTATCTCGCGACCGTTCGAGTCTCGCCTGGGGTTTATCTTGCGGTGTCGAGTGTCATGACGTTCGTCGCCGCATTGCTCTTGCGCTCAGAGCGCGAAGGCTGGGCCTTGATCATCGTTCTTGTAGCCTGGGCTGTGGTGCCGGCGCTGGCCGTAAGCGATCGTATCGCATTCGATGGAGAGGTGCTGGTTCGACGCGGCCTGGTCCCGTTTCTACGTCACTTCGTTTTCGGAAGTCGTGAGCAGCTGAGCGTTGCCGATGTCGAACGGGTTGACACTAATGCCGTCCGGACCCTGCGCCGTGGCGGACGCGTGCGTTATCGCTATCGCAGTCAGCTTGTCGGTAAAGGCACCGAGTTCGTCTTCGCTTCGGGAGGCGCGAGGTATCGGGAAATGGTGCGCCACCTCTTTCCTTTGATTCTCGACAACAAACTCGATCTGCGCACCCGCGATTTGCGCGACTATCTTTGCGATCCAAAGTTGCTGAGTCAGGAAGCGAAATCTCTGCAACTCGCTTCGCCGGATGTTCTGGATAACGCAACAAGCGATTTCAAGCTCGGCGGCCGCCTTGAAACAACGAAGCCAGGCGCTGAAGTCTCAAGTGTTGCGGTTAAACGGGCCGTTCATCTACGACAACTAGGAAACAGATTGAGGATTGCGGGGCGACTAAAGGAAGCGGGAGAGGCTTTCCGGCGCGCGCTTATTGTCCTGCCCCAAGATGCCTGGTTGATATTCGACTTTGCGCGTCTGCTGCGCTCACAGGCCAGTGCTGAAGCTGACGCCGACTTGTTGGCGCGGGCGCGAGCGGCGCTGCGACTTTCCTCGATGCGGGCTGATGAAGACGCTAAATTGCTCGCGTTACTCGGTGAGAGCCTTCTTGAATACAACGATGTAACGCGTGCCGAACGAAATTTCCAGCGGGCTCTGGAGCTGGAACCGGCCACATATCGCGCGAGATTAGGATTGGCCGACGTTGCTTTGCGAAGCGGCAAGCTAGCGCATGTGATTAATCAATATCGCGACGCGGCAGTCGCTACGACTGAGAAGTCTCTGGTGGCTTTTGCAAATCGCGAAGCTGACTACTACTTCAGTCTCAACGATGATGACGACTACTTATCCAGTGAACTAAGACGAATCAACTGGCTGCAAACGCTATCCCACATGCGTCGCTTAGCGGCTCGCATCACAAATGCCAGCATCCTGATCGCGTTGCTTGGCCCTTACTTAAACTCAACAATTGGAAGCATGGGCTGGGCACTAGCTTCATCCTCGCTCATGGCCTGGCTACTAGGTCTTTTTGGAAGCCGCTTGCTTGCGACTCGCCGCAAAAGTTCCGCTATTAATTAGTCCAAAGAAAAAAGACAGGGACTGCATCCCTGTCCTTCTGCTTTCTAAGCAATTCAACCCGTACTGCGTTTTTCTAGGCAGTTGGTTTTGAACGAGTTGTTCCCGGTTTCTTCCGGGCCGTTGTCGCCGTCGCCGTTTTTGCTTTAGGGGCGTCAGCTGCAGAGCTCGCGGGAACAATCGTGCGCGACTGTTGCTCGCTCGGCGATGCTACCGCCGAGATGGACTGAGGTTCCGGACTAAGCAATGCATCCCAGCGATAACGCGGACGTTGCCGCGGCTCAGCCAGTCGTTTGCAGACCAGATCTGCGACAGCATTAACAACCCAGCTGTGATAGAACTCGCCTACCGAAGCCAACTCCGCATCGGGCGCCGGATTCATAAAGTCGATCGCGTAAGGAACATCGTCTTTGATCGCAAACTCGACCGTGTTGAGATCGTAGCCGAGCGCCGTGCAGAGAGTTCGCACATCTCGGGTGACTCGATCTTTCAAGGCTGGCGCCAGGTAATCCGGATCGTGAATGTACTGTTCGCCGGATAGGTAGGGCTTCCGCGGGTCATAGGCCATGATCATCACTTCCTCCTGGCCCACACAATAACAACGCACAAATTGATCGAAATCAACGGCAGCCTGCAAAGTCATGCAGAGTGTGCCGGTCTGGTCGTATTCCAGCCACAGTTCTTCGATGGAATTGATCTTCGACACATTTTTCCAGCCGCCACCATCGAACGGCTTTAGAAACGCCGGCAGACCGACGTAGTCGACAATGCCTTGCCAGTCGAGGGGGAACTCCAGATTGCGCAGGCTCTCGCTGACGATGCCTTTGATGTAATCCTTCTGCGGCAGCAAGATCGTGCGAGGAACTGCAACGCCAAGTTTCGGCGCCAGAGAGTAGTTAAAAAACTTGTCGTCAGCCGACCACCAGAAAGGGTTGTTGATGATCGTTGTCCCTTCCAAAGCCATGCGCTTCAACGTAGCCCGGTAGAAAGGAACTTCGTGTGAGATGCGATCGACTACGACGTCGTACTGGGGAGGATCGTCATAGCGAATGCCGCCCAACGTGATGAACTCGGCAATAGTCTTGCCATTTCCGCGCTCGTTTATTGTCTTAATCAGGGCTTCGGGAAACGTTTTTTCACGGCCCACCAAAATACCAACTCGATTCATGAAATCAATATCCTTTCAGCAAAATATGCGCAGCTCGGCGCAAAGGGAATGTTACCTGGATAACACCGGACGCACGGTTAAGTATGTTCTCGGGGTTGGAAAGCTTGGAAAATACGCTTCCAAAAGAGCCAATGTCAAATGGCACGTTCCGGCTACAGGCATCCGATTCTTCGCAAAACTGCATCAATTAAAGCGACCGATGAGTAACCTGAACTTGGGATCTGCGGCGCGGTCCTGAAATCGCGGTCAATGAGACGGGCCTGGCCCTCAACGCCTTTGGCTTTGCTTATGGTAGAATCCGCCGCTGAAAAGGCTTTCCCCGGATAATCGAATTACTCAACATCCTGCAAACGGGAGAACTGAATTCTTGTTCCGACTCTTTATAGCCCCGGCCGTATTCTGTGCTTTCGTAATTGGAATCATCGCACTCACGCCAACTCCCGGCGCAGCATCACTGAACCCTCAAGATCGAACGAGTGCCGTGCCGACGCCCACTCCTGCACCGGTAAAGATCGACAAGAACACCAAAAACTTCACCGCCGAACAGGTTGCGGAAGCGGCGATCTTCATCTACGGGTCACGGGCCGTGTTGCAACAAATTCGCAGAAACGGCGTGGAGCGCGGACGCATTACCCGACTGGCGAGCGACGGCAAAACTGAAGAAGCGACCTACGAGCGCGTATTTGTTCGCGGAGAGAGTCTTGAGAAGGACAAAATTCGTTTCGATCAGAAGATGCCCACGCTCGAGTATTCCCTGGTCTTTGGTGATGGCCGGCTGTGGGGGATTATCAACGGCGCGGCTTTCACGCCCCGGCAAGACGCTGCTTCGGCTTTCATGTCGCAGCACCGTCACAGCATCGAGGCACTTTTGCGTTACAAGGAAACCGGCGCGACCGTCAAACTGATTGGTAGGGACAAACAAAAGGGCCTGGATCTGTATGTCCTGGATCTGATCGATAAAGAACAGCGAACCACGCGCTATTATATAAGCGCCAAAACTCTTCACGTCTTGTGGTTGGACTATGAGGAGGGAAGCGTGAAACTAACAAAGCGTTTTGCCGACTATCGTTACGCCCAAAGCACCCTCGTTCCGTTTCGTACCATCCTGCTGGAGGATGGCAAGCAAACGCAGGAAACGCGCGTCCTGACCGTGACTTTCGGGGTGAAAGTGGACGACGCGCTTTTCAAGAATCCTTCAGCCTAGCTGATCTCCCGAGCCCTAAGCCTTAACCAATATTCGCATTCCTTTTTCGGAACTTGAGGTTGCCCCACGCGTGTAGGCCTGTAGGCGGTCGTCTGTGGGGGTATAATCTGCGCGGAGGCCGTCCAAGTCAGCGCGAAATCAGTTTACGAGGATTATCTACTTGTGATTGCGCGTGAGAGCCTACCCACCTTAATGGAGACGCTGAGTTCCATTGATGAGCTGAGTTTTCCTACCGCTGTGCGGCAGGACGTAATCTCGGACTCGACCTCGGATCATGCGCTGTTGGAAGCGACGCGGACGGGCGACCAGGATGCGTTTGCCGAGTTGGTGGGTCGCTATCGCAATCAGTTGACCGGCTACATTTACCGGATGACCAACGATTATGACGGCGCTGTGGATCTGGCGCAGGAGACTTTCGTTAGACTTTATCGAGCTGTGGATCGCTATCAAACGAGCCACGCATTTTCAACGTACCTGTACCGCATTGCCACAAACCTGGCAATCAGTGAGTTGCGGAAACGGAAGCGTCGCCGGCTGGTTTCATTGACAGGGTTCTTTCAAACCACCGATCGCGGCGAGGCAAGGGAGTTCGATCCGGCGGATGAACGCCCTTTAATTGACTGCGAACTTGTGGCTACCGAGCGGCGCCGTGCGGTGCAAAAAGCAATTAGCACGCTGCCGGAAAAATATCGGGCGCCATTGATCTTGCGGGATGTTGAGGGGCGCAGTTACGAAGAGATTGCCCGCATCCTGCAAACGAGCGAAGGGACTGTGAAGTCGCGAATTAGTCGCGCTCGCGATTTTTTACGCGAGAAGATGAAGGCATATTTTTAGACGGGGGCCTTATGAAGGAAATCGGTTGTAAAACTGTTAGCAGGGAAATTGACGAATTGGAAAGCGGTCAGTTGCCCGGTGCAAAGACGCAGGCGCACCTGCAGGACTGCGGGTCGTGCCGCAGTTTCTACGACGACCGTCAGAAATTGAGCCAGATGATTGCCGGTTTAGAAGCCGTTGAAGCTCCGGGCGATTTCGATTTTCGTTTACGAGCACGGCTGGCAAATTTGCGCGACGAACGTGTTTCAGCGTTTTCCACTTTTGGGTTTGGGTTGCCATCGATTGCCTTGGCCGTGCTCGCGATCCTCCTGGTCGTAGGGATCTATTTGCGCACAACTAACGATTCTGTAATTGAAGGGCCGCTGGCTCAGTCGGAAGCACCCAAAACCGCTGCACCGGTCGCCGTTCAGCCCGCCAGTTCTACCCTCCCGAGTTCTTCGACGGCGTCGCGCAAGGCGCTGACGAGCAGTGACCAGACGACGGCACCAGTGAGAGAACGTTTACGAAGTCGAAAGGCAAGCAGAAACTCCAACAGCAATACGGTCCGTCGTGACGACTTTTTGGCCAAGAGCGAAACTTCGGCGATGTTCCCGCTCGAAGCCGCCGAACCGCTCCGAGTGTCAGTCGACTATGCGACTGGTGGTTCGCGGACTATTTCATTGCCCGCAGTAAGTTTTGGCTCACAGCAAGTAGTTGCGAGCGGAGCGTCAATGGTGAAAACTTCAGCGCGTACAGTTTGGTAAACGGACAACAGGGATGAAGCAAGCAATCCTACAATTTTTCCTCATGGTGGTGGTCGCGACGACTGGCCAGAATGTTTGGGCCCAGGCTACGACGGCTCAGACTCCGCCGGCGCAGACTCGACCAGCCTCGGCTCCCACGGCCGCGGCTACAGCTAAGCCTGCGGCGCAGCAGCCGTGTTTACCAACCCAAACTTCATCACAAGTTCGAAGACCTCGGCCCGGGTGTCGGCCAGCGGTGGTTGTTGAAAACCGTGGTTCGGCGCCCCAAGTGGTAACCATCCTGCATCGTCTTAATGGTCTGAAGATGTTTCGTTTGTTGTTGCGTTCGAGTGAAGAGATTGACGCGATCACGAGGCTCGACGACGCCTTCAAGATGAAAGACGAGGTACACACAAGTGTGATTGCAGGTGTAGCAATGGGGGATGGCGAAACGATCACCGCCAGGTTGCCACAGGGTGACGCGGAGTTAGGTCCAGCAATGGCACCCGCCGCGCCGCTGCCACCGGGTTCAACCTTCTTCCCTGGAAACGCTCCCGCTCTCGCTGAAACCGGTCTCATTGGGGGCGTCGGCAATTTTTTCGACCGGCCGGATTTAACTGTGATTGGACAGGACGGCAAACGCTTATACGCACGTTATGTTGGTCTGGACGGCGTCACAGGTCTCTCAGTCCTTAAGCTTACCGGTCATAGTGCGCAGGCACCGATTACCGGCATAGAGATGCAGGTCGCCGTCGGTCAGAGGATCCGGCTGCTCGCACCCGAGCCGGTGGGACACGTCGATCCGCGCCTACCGACTAGAATTCATGTCCGCATTGGGGAAACGGAAGGGAAGGTAGTTAGCGTGACGCGCGCTCCCTCCGGAGCCACCGCGCGCATCAAAATTAACTCCAGTAATCTTTCAGCAGCGGCTATTGGCGGAGTTGCCATCAACGATCGTGGTGAAACGGTAGGCATCGTGGAAGCAGTCGACAACAGTGAAGCTACTCTGTTGCCGATTGCCATGGTGCAAAGCGCGGCGAAACGAGTGCTCGATAAACAGGCAAGCGTACCGCGCCCGTGGTTGGGTATTAGTGGCGAGCCACTGGGAACGTTCCCAGTCGAACAAATGGTTCGCGTCGGATGGCAATTCGAAACAGCGAAGTCGCTTTTGCAAGAGCATCGGGGAATCTTTCTCACTTCAGTAGCGCCCGGCAGTCCCGCGGCTGGCGCAGCGCTGCGACCTGGCGATGTAATCCTGCGAGTGAACGAGAGTGAAGTTAAGAATGCAGACGAGTTCTCCTGGTCACTTGAAGAAATCAGCGCCGGAGATTCAGTCAACTTTACCGTAGCTCGAGCGGGACAACCCGTCACGAAAGCGGTTGAAGTGACATTGAGTAATGGTCCGGTTGGGTTCGCCGGTTCCACCGAAGACAGTACGCCGACGGCGGAGGCAAATGTAGAGCGCATAGTGCGCTCGTTTAGTGGCGCCTCCAATTCGCTAGCCGGCATGTTGATGAGCGAAGGTATCGAGACGATTGCTTTGAAACGGGCAGTCGCCTTGCGTTTCGGCGCCGGCTCCGGCTTGTTGGTGATCTACGGAAACCCGCAAAAGCTCGCGTACAAATCAGGACTGCGAACCGGTGATGTCATTGAAGCGGTAAATGGGCGAGCGGTGATGTCGGATGCCATCAAACCGTTCATCGCGCCTGGCTCCAGCTATGCATTAAACGTGGTGCGGAATAGAGAAAAGCTGGTTGTGAAGATCGCGAAGTAAGAGTCGCTCACACTGACAGACAAACGTAGGGGTGGCCTCCGTGGCCACCCTTTTTGTCGGCGGAAGGAACATGATGAGCGGGCTAGGCCTCAAATGGTTCTCGATTCAACGAGGTCACGAGAGCAAAAGTTTGCCGGTTCCTGACGCGAAAAGTTATCATGCCGCACCACCAATAATATTTAGTTGAGTGCGAGATACCGGCATCATTTACGAGCCGGCGGTGTTAATAAGACAGCCAAACTGTTTCGGAGGGTCACCACTGTGTCCATGCTCTCGTTACTTTCGCGCCGCCACATTTTTGCAATTGCGTTCCTGCTCACCTGCGCGGGTGGTTTACAAGCCCAGACTGCCCCACCAGGCGTTGATGCGGTACGCTCGCGTTATACGAAGTATGAATATCGAGTGCCCATGCGCGACGGAGTCCGACTCTTCACTTCGATCTATGTGCCTAAGGATCCCTCTCGCGGTTATCCATTTCTGATTACGCGTACGCCTTACAGCGTCGGGCCTTATGGCATCGACAACTACCGCTCGAACATTGGCCCCTCGCCCAGCTTTGAAAGAGAAGGCTTCATTTTTGTTTATCAGGATGCGCGCGGACGCTATATGTCGGAAGGCGAGTTTGCCCAAGTGCGGCCCTATGCTCCAAATAAGCGGAGCGCCAAGGACATCGACGAAAGCACCGACACGTACGACACAATTGAGTGGCTGCTAAAAAATATTTCCAACCATAACGGCCGAGCCGGCATGATCGGCATCTCGCAGCCGGGCTTTCACGTTGCCGCCAGCATTATCGATTCACACCCGGCGTTGAAAGCTGCTTCACCACAGGCGCCTACGGCTGATTACTACATGGGCGATGACGTCTACCATAACGGCGCCTTTATGCTCTCAGCCAACTTTGGTTTTTATTCCAGCTTCGTTCCCCGCAACGGTGGTCCGGAGCCGCGCAAACCGCGGCTCGGTTTCGATCCCGGAACTCCTGACGGCTATAAGTTCTATCTCAACATGGGGCCGCTCGCGACAGTTAACGATCGCCTGTTGGGTGGGGAGGCGAAGTACTGGCAAGAGATAATCGACCATACGACTTACGACGAGTACTGGAAAAGCCGTTCCTTGTGGCGCTTTATGAACAACGTGCGGTGTGCAGTCCTAAACGTGGGCGGTTGGTTCGACGCAGAGGATCCGGTGGGGCCGTTTCATATCTACAAAGCGGTTGAGAAGAACAATCCAAATACCGTTAATCAACTGGTCATGGGCCCCTGGGGCCATGGCGGTTGGTCGCGAGGGGATGGCGACAAACTCGGTAATCTCAACTTTGGTGTGAAGACAGGTGAGTTTTTCCGCGAGCAAATTCAATTTCCATTTTTCATGCACTATCTCAAGGACCAGCCGGCTGAGCTGCCCGAAGCTTTCATGTTTCTCACAGGCATTAATGAGTTTCGCCGCAAGGAGAGTTGGCCGCCGAAAAACCTGAAGCCACTCACGCTCATCTTTAGCAATGGAGGTGGACTAAGCACTGAAACTGCGGCTGAAGCCGGTCAGGGAGTGTTTGATGAATACATTAGTGATCCAAACCGGCCGGTGCCGTTTGTGGGATATATCGTTGATGGCATGACGTTCGATTATGCTACCGAGGATCAACGCTTCGCCTCACAACGCCCAGACGTGCTTGTTTACGAGACTGCGCCGCTCGAGGAGGATCTGATCATCGCGGGTCCGATTAAAGTTCGCCTTAATGTTTCTACGTCGGGTACTGACTCGGATTTTGTAGTTAAGCTGATTGATGTTTATCCCGGAGATTATCAGCAGCAGCCCCTTGCGGAAGCGCAGCGGCCGGCAGTCAACGCAGTGAGGATGGGTGGTTATCAGCAGCTCGTGCGGGGCGAGCCGTTTCGCGGAAAGTACCGCCACAGTTTCGAGAAGCCGGAGCCTTTCGTTCCCAACAAGCCAGCGGCAATCACCTTTGATTTGCCGGACGCGTACCACGCGTTTCGACGCGGCCATCGCATCATGATTCAGATACAGAGTTCCTGGTTTCCGCTTGTGGATCGCAATCCACAAAAGTTCATGGAGATTCCGCGCGCGACGGCGGCTGATTTTCAAAAAGCGACCCAGCGTGTTTACCGTTCGCGTGATCTAAATTCATCGATCACGGTGATGGTGGAAGGGAATTTGCTGAAGCTTGATACCGCGCCCCGGTAGCGGAACAAACTAAGGCTTTACGTTGGGTTCTGCCCGAGAACCAGCTGCCAAACGGTGGCATGTCTGCCGCCGCGCGTCTCCCCATCCCCGCCTCTCCCCCATCTCTTCATCACTCATCGGTCCAACGGACTCTTTACTCCCCGCCCGCCGCGATTTAAGACATGTGTATAGATCATCGTCGTGCGCACATCTTTGTGCCCCAGTAGTTCCTGTACGGTTCGTATGTCATAACCATCTTCCAACAAGTGCGTAGCAAAGCTGTGACGAAACGTATGACAGCTGCCGTTCTTGTTAATCTGGGACAGCGTGATTGCCGTGCGTACCGCGCGCTGCACGCTCTCTGGCGGTATGTGATGGCGGCGCTCCTCTCCGCTTCGTGGATCGATTGAGCGTTTCAAGGCGGGAAAGAAATACTGCCATGCGAAAGCGCTGTCTGCGTTTGGATACTTTCGGGCTAGTGCGTAAGGAAGAAAGACTCGGCCAAAGCCTGCCTGGGCGTCCTTATCATGAAGCACTTTTACTTTAAGCAGCTGCTGTTGTAAGGAGCTACGGATTGTCTGCGGCAACATCGTCACGCGATCTTTGTCACCTTTGCCTTCGCGGATTGTAATCTGGTTCGCGGCGAAGTCGATGTCCTTAACACGTAATCTGATTGCTTCGTTCAAACGGAGGCCGGCACCATACAGCAGGCTCCCGATCAAGTAATAAGCTCCATTTAAGTGGGCCAGTACTGATTGCACTTCTGTGCGCGAGAAGACAACCGGCAGACGCTTGGCTGCTTTAGCGCGTTCGATACCGTCGACGTAAGGGAGCTCTCGTTTTAAGACATCTCGATAAAGGAACAGCAGCGCGCTCAAGGCGACGGTTTGCGTAGAAGCAGAAATCTTCTGGTGCACCGCGAGGTTGGCCAGGAACGCGCGGATTTCGGGTTCCGCCATTTCGGCAGGATGTCGTTTGTTGTGAAAGAGAATGAAACGGCGGATCCAGCCGACGTAGGCCTGCTCAGTTCTTAGGCTAAAGTGCTTCAGGCGCGCTACCGTTCGCACCTGATCGAGGAGCTTTGGTGAGGGCATAGAGCGAGGAGTATCATCCTTTCAGTGAGGATCAAGGCTGTCGGATAATACCACCAGATTCGTACTTATCCGACGGATCCGTCGTCTAATACGTAGTTAGGCGGCTATGTGGTGGGTCATGGAAGTCGGAATTGAAAATACGAGTCGCGTACCTTGGGAGATCAACCAAAAAGAAAGGAGGGTGATTATGCTCAACAAGTGGCTAAGGATCACTTCGCTATT
>JBPCMI010000015.1:0-13917 GCA_051002415.1 Pyrinomonadaceae bacterium | reverse complement strand
GCGTCCGCCATTCCTCATCTCCCGAAAACAAAATTCAGTTATCAGCCGACAATCTTGAGCAACGCCACACTCCTTAGACGCTTATCGATTGAAATTCCATTCCTCCTAACGAGAGTGAAGAGAAGTTGGCCCGCGTTCAATCAAGATCCGCTGGGCTTTGCGAAACAAGTTGCTGCTGAACTGCTGCAGGGACCCACTGCAGATCATCGACCATTAGCGACGGCGCTCGCTACGTTCATAGTAGGTGGCGCCCTTCTGTTCGTTTTAATGACGGATGGAACTAAGAGGGCAAGGCACCAGGCTTTAAATAATGCTGACGATTCCAATGTGCAAATGCTTGCGATCGCGCCCCCTACCGCGCCGACGGCGGCTGACAAGGGAGTCGGCACTGGTTCCCTTGGACGAGTTGGCTTTGATAGCGGCCGCGGCGAAGGGTCGAATCCTGAACCGAAGCGCGCACATGGCGGAGGGTCAGGTGGCAACAAGCAAAAGTTAGCCGTGAGCGATGGATCACTTCCACCGCCTTCACAGATACCCGCTCCAATTCCTACGGCTCCGATCAAAAAGAATCCGGCACTCCCGGCCGCGGGGATCGATATCGATCCGGCGCTTTGGAGACAAATCACGGCGCCGGTCTATGGCGATCCAAGATCTTCGGCGACGACGCCTTCCAACGGCATTGGAGAAGGCGGGGGCATCGGCACAAACAGTGGACAAGGCATTGGTGATGGAGACGGAGACGGGTTTGGCCCAGGAACGGATGGAAACATCGGAGGAGATAAACGAGCGCGGGGTGGCGGAAAGCGCGGCGGGGGATCCGGGAACGATCCGAATGGATTGGAAACTATCTTAAGAGCTTCAATGGTGGCCCTGCGTGTGCGCCTGCTGTCGAAACCAGAACCGCAGTACAGCGAGGAAGCGAGGCGAAATCAGATTAGCGGCACCGTTGTGCTGCGCGCGGTGTTTTCAAAGACTGGCGAGGTGATCAACATAAGAGCGATCAGTCCACTTCCTTATGGCTTGACTGAAAGAGCTATCGCTGCCGCGCGACAGATTCGGTTCTTGCCGGCAACCAAGGATGATCATCCAGTCTCAGTGCACATGCAGCTTGAATACAATTTCAATCTCTACTGAAAACATTGGCGATTGGCGATTGCCAATTGCCGATTCCAAAGAGAAAAGACCAAGGTCCAAAGAGCAAAGACCAACCCCCCAAAACCTACTTCGGTTCGAGTATTAGTGTCTGTTTCGTTGCCGCCGTGACCGCAGCTTCACTAAAAGGAAACTCACGCGGGGTTACCGCGCGCCAGTCAGCGTGCTGATCGCTCCAGTGCGGACTTGTCGGATTGCCGGACTGCCCCAACGCGATGCCGAGTTGTGTTCTATCCCAACTGCCGGGGTCGGCAATCAACCTCATGGACACTGCAGCGCCTACATTAACTGTGGCTCCCAGCAGAAAAGGTGTGCCGCCTTGCGGCAAGGGTTTGATCGTGAACTGCAAACCAATTAGCGGTGCGCTCGCGAGTGGATGATTGAAACGCGCGGGCGACATGGCGCCCCAGGTCCAATTAGTTTCCTCCGCGCCAAGCTTTTCTGTGAGAGCTTGTCGCGCATCAGCGTAGCTAGCGCGCAGAAGCTCGGGATAACCAGTGAACTCCGCAGGCAGCCACTCGCGCGGCTGTTCCTGGATGATGCGGTCAAGGAAAGTGTCTGAATTAGGCCAGACGAAATTCTTAAACAACTCCTCACCGAGTGCGGCCTTGAGCACGCGCTGCCGAAAAGCAATTCGCATCTGGGCAACGAGCGGTGCGACTCGTGACTCGGGATCGAGGCGCCCATCCCATGAGGCGAATGCAGCGAGGGACTCTCGCATTTTCTCGTCCACCGTCTGTCCCTTCATCGTCCTGATCGTTTCGCGGACAAAGATCTCTCCTGCTATGGCATACGTGTCTCCCAGAATCCTGCGGAAGTCGGCGGCATTGAGCTTTGGTTTTTCCGAAAGCTGATTGAGGATGCGACGCGCTCGGTAAGGCGAGATCCATTCATCGGTCAGGAAATAAGGATAGTCGTCACCCACTACACGTTGATTCGCCGTCACGATCATCCCGGAAGGCGGATCGAATAGGTGCGGCAATTTTTCGAAAGGGATGAAACCTACCCACTCGCCGGCGTCGGTCGAGCCGTCGTAAGGCGCGCTGCCGTCGCCGCTTTTGCGAATGGGAATGCGGCCCGCACCGTAATACCCGATATGGCCGTCAACATCTACGTAGACAAAATTCTGCGTGGGTCCGCGGTACTTGCTCAGCGCGGTTGTAAACTCTTTCCAGTTTCGAGCGCGATTCACCCAGAAAAATCCTTCGAGCTCAACGGCACTTGCGTCGAGTGCCGGCCAGGAGAGGGCGTAACGCGCGCCGCCCTGTTCAAGAACGATTGGTCCATGACGAGTTATTGTCACATCAAGCGTCTGGGTCTCGGTAGACGCATCGGTGAATCCCTTGCGAACCTTGATCTCCTCGCGGCGAATCTCAGCGTCGCGCCAACCCGAAGGAGTCAGATAACGGTACGGGTTCTCTTTATCGAACTTCTCCAGGTAGAGATCCTGCACATCAGGATTTAGATTCGTTGCGCCCCACGCAATTTGGTCGTTATGGCCCAGGACGATTCCGGGAGCACCGGGAAAGGTGACACCTGCGACATGCAGTCCCGGCGCGGTGAGTTCGGTCATGTACCAAATGCCGGGTGCGAACGGAGGCAGGTGCGGATCGTTAGCAAGCAAGGGCTTGCCCGAGACTGTTCGTTTGCCCGAGACCACCCAATTGTTGCTTGCTTCAGCAATGGCTGCGTAACTCGCGGAATCTTCTTGAGGGAGGGAAGTTCCTCCCAAGGTGAGCATCAATTGAAACAAGTTTTGTTGGTCTTCTGTGTCGCGCCGAAGCTTGGCCAAGACTGACGCGCTTGGAGGCGGAAGCACCGGCGCTGACGTCACGCGTGTTGGCTTCGCTCTGTCTTTGCCGACCACCAAAACATCGAGCGACGATTTCACAGGTAGCAGCGCGTCGCGCTTGGCCTTGGGCAATTGGGCCAGCGATGCTCGCAAAAGATCGTACTGATAGGTTGTCGACAGGACTTCGTAGATAAGTTTGCCGACCGCGAGCGAGTCAGCCGGAACCCATGGCCGTGGTTTGTATTGGAGGATCAGAAACTCGGGAGGGAGATCTCGATCAGTTCGTGACGCGATATAGGCGTTGACGCCGTTCGCGTAGGCTTCAAGAGCGATTCGAATCTCGGGCGACATCTTGGCCACCGTGGCGTCGATGATGCCGGCGTAGCCGAGAGTGCGATGGCGTTGATCCTGGCTCAGAGCTGATCGTCCCAATACCTCAGCGAGTTCTCCGCGAACTGTGCGACGCAGGAAGTCCATCTGAAAGAGTCGATCGCTTGCGGTGATGTAGCCCTGGGCAAAGTACAAGTCTGCTTCGTTCGTAGCAGTGATATAGGGAATGGCTCGTTCGTCGCGCCGAATCGTGACGCGGTCGCGAAGTCCGGTGATTCGACTACTCGCGGGAGTTTCTGTTGGTGTTTGAGCCCTCGCCGAAAGTGGTGGGATCGAAGCAAGTAAGAGTGCGAACAGAAGTACTGGCAACAAAAAAGCGGCGCGACGATTCATGTAATGACCTCGATGGTTGAAAGTCCGCGCATCTTAGCATGAGACACATGCGGCAAGGCCGCGAGTACAACTTGATTGACGCTTGCAACATCACGCAGTAGAATCCGCCAATGCTGCTTCGCAAACTTCTTATAGTAACGTTCGCAATAGCGACGCTTGGGACTTTCACCAACGCACAACAGCGACCGTTACTCACAGAAGACGTGGACATTATTCCGCCGGGTACCCTGCGGATTGAAGCTGGTATCGATTTTCTACAAGGCGCGAAGTATCCCGTGTCAGGTCTAACGGGGGACCTCACTCGTGTGGGAGTCATCGGGGTTAGCGTTGGCCTCTCTCCGAATGTTGAGTTTCAAATCGAAGGTGTCGCCCAGAATTTTCTCAGCGTCAATTCACGTGGTGCTTCGGCGATACCGCTGACGCTCGCGCCCGGTGTCAATTCAGTAAACGACACAGGCGATTTCACCCTTGCAACCAAGATAAAGCTGCGCGCCGAATCACCGCACGGGCCATCGTTAGGATTTCGTTTTGGCGTGCAATTGCCCAACTCAAATCAATCACGCGGGATTGGCCTCAATCAGACAAACGCTTTCGGATCGATTCTGGTTGGTAAGAAGTTTGGACGGGATGGACGCTTTAACACATTCGGTAACCTCGGGATCGCGATTCTCACCGCGCCGACTACGCTGTTCACACAAAACGACGTGCTTACTTATGGCCTGGCCGGCATCTTCCGCGTCAACAAGCAATTCAGCGTTGCTGGCGAAGTTAATGGCCGTGCCAACACGCGGCCCGGCGACGGCCCGCTGGGGACGGAATCTCAAGCTGAAGCGCGTCTGGGAATGCAAATCCGCGCCTCGGGCTTGCGCTTCGATTTCGCCGGCATCAAGGGACTCACAAACTTTACTCACAACTCCGGTGTCACGATTGGCGTTACGTACGATACTCCGTCGGTATTTTCTCCCGCGAAATGAGTCTCAGGTCTTAGGTCTCAAAACACCCATTTCATTGATTAAGGCTTTAAGCGCAGAGCCGCGAAGGCGCAGAGCCGCAAAGGAATTTCAATGGTTCGTGTGCTCCGTGGACCGCTGCGCGAGAAAACGCGGTTTACAGAATCACCGGAAACAACAGGAAAACCAGTCCTGCCAGTTTCGTTCAAAATATGCTCTGTAGCTGTTTGTTTTCCTTTGCGTCCCTCCGCCTTCGCGTCTCTGCGCTTAAAGTCTTAATCAATAAATAATGACAAATGGAAAATGTGTTTGGTATTTTGTCACCAATGTTTGATTGGTTGACTGCGATCGGACGCTGGTTGGAGCAGTACGTGATCACCGTCCCGCTCTACATAGCCGCCCCGGCAATGGTGCTGATTGGCGCGCTCGACTCATCCTTATTGTCATTGCCGGAGATCAACGATTACCTGGTCGTCGGTCGTTGTTATAGGTATCCCAGCGCAGCGTTCTACTTCCCGCTCTTTGCTGCATTTGGTTCAGTGCTTGGGTGTCTGCTGCTTTACACGATCATGAGACGCGGTGGTCAGGCGCTCTTGCGCAAGCGTTTCAAGCCGGAAAGCATCAAGCGCGTCGAGCGAGCCTATGAGCGCTTCGGTGTGTTTGCGATTGCAATCCCCGCAATCTTGCCGCCACCGTTGCCATTCAAGATTTTCGTGGCGACCGCCGGGACACTTGAGTATCCGCGTCGGAAGTTTCTGCTGACGGTGATGATCGCGCGCTCGTTTCGCTATTACGTCGAAGGCGTGCTCGCGGTCTTTTATGGGCGGCGCGTGCTATTGTTCATGAAAGACAATGGCCTGGTGATCATTAGCATCGTTGCGGCCATCGCGGTGGTTGCGCTTCTGACTTACTTGCTGATCAATCGCATGAAAAGTCGAGTTAGCACGCAGTAATGCTCCACCCGCTCTCAAAAACTCTTAATCGCGTATCTGAAGTTCTCATCACATTTGGTCCCTTCGGATTGTTTGTTGTCGCACTGCTCGACTCGAGCTTTGTCCCGTTGCCGAGCAGCGCCGATGCCCTGATGCTGTTGCTGACGACCGCGCATCCGCGCTGGATGGTGCTCTATGCCGCGGTCGCTACCGCAGGCTCAGCAACCGGTTGTTTGATTCTCTATTACGCCTCGCGTCGTGCCGGCAAGCGTGCGCTCGCCCGCTTCTCGGAAAAGAAACAGAAAAAGGTGAAGGGCTGGATCGATCGCTATGACGTGATTTCCGTTCTAGTGGCGTCGCTGTTACCGCCGCCGTTTCCTTTCAAACTCTTCGTCGTCTCGGCCGGCGTCTTTCACTTCAGCGTTACTCGATTCCTGATTGCCATCATCTTCGGACGCGGTTTTCGTTTTCTACTCGAGGGGTACTTCGCCATCCGCTATGGTGCCCAGGCGAAGGCTGTCCTCGGTCAGTACTATCCATGGATTGGTCTTGGTCTGGCCGTGTTGATTATTGCGCTGTTTTTAACGCGGGCGATACTGAAGCGAAGATCCAAGATGGACGCAGACGGGGAGGACGTTTTAGAAGCCGGGAACTAGCGGCAGCAATGGCGCTGCTGTTGCCAACTCTCTTGATTTAGCTTCTCGATTTGAAGGCTCGAAGAATTGAAACCTGCGTGCCGCTGCCAGATCCATTACGCCATGATCTTCAAAGCGCGAAAGCAAATGCAGAAAAACTTCAGCGGTTGCGAGGGCGTCGCTGCCGGCGCGATGACGATGGGAAATCGGAATCGAAAAATGGTCAGCAACGGTATCGAGGCGATAGTTGTTCAGCCCGGGAAACACTCGACGCGATAGCCGCACAGTGCATAAGTGCGAGTTGACCATGCGATGGCCGGGGTAAACTCGGGAAATTTCATGATTGAGGAAACTGGTATCAAACGGCGCATTATGTGCGATCAGGACGGCGTCGCTGACGAAATCAAGCCAGCGCGGCGCGACGTCGGCGAAAACCGGAGCGGCCTTGACCATCTCATTTGTGATTCCGGTTAAGCTGATCACGAAACGCGGAATGGGAATCTCGGGATTAACAAGCGTGAGAAACTTATCGACGATGCGGCCGTTGCAGATGCGGTAAGCGCCCAGTTCAATGACGCGATTGGGGGGCATTTTGGCCCCGGTCGCTTCCAAGTCGACAACCACGTAGTCGAGTTCTTTCAACAAGCGAGACTCAGCGTCGTCTTCCTGCAACTCGATCGTTTTGCTGTCAACCAACTTGAAACGACGATCGCCCTTCACCAGATCGGCCACGAGCAGGCCCGCCAATTCTTCGTCGATGTGAGAGACTTTGAAAACAGCGTCAACGATTTCGGCAGCGTTAGCACGGCCGCCACAATCGCGGAGCAGTTCGATCGTTTCCTGGACCAAAGTAGAATCTGAAATGAGGTTAGTAAACGGCGGCATCGGGTTGCGATTGTAACACGCATTAGTCATCGAGGTGCGACTTGGATACAGCAGCAGTCATCGAACGATTCAAAACAACGGGAGCCTTGCTCGAGGGGCACTTTGTGCTGACGAGCGGTTTGCATAGTACAAACTATCTCCAGTGTGCATTGCTGCTGCAGCATCCGCGCGAAGCCGAGGCGTTCGCCCGCGCGCTCGCTGAACATTTTAAAGACGACAATATTCAACTAGTGGCGGCGCCGGCGATTGGCGGAATCGTGATTGGACATGAAGTGGCGCGCCAACTGGGCGCGCGATTCATCTGGACCGAGCGCGTGGATGGGGAGATGACGCTCCGCCGTGGATTTTCGGTGATGCCTGAGGAGCGCACGCTCGTGGTTGAAGATGTGATAACCACAGGGGGATCGACGCGGGAAACGGTGCAGACATTAACGGGCGCGGGGGCAAATGTAATAGGTGCCGCTTCCCTCATTGATCGCTCCTCCGGTCGCGCTGATGTCGGCGTGAAGCGAGTGGCGTTGGCGACCCTGGACGTCCCCGCGGTTGAGCCAGCTTCCTGTGAACTTTGCCGGCAGGGGATTCCGGCAATAAAACCTGGAAGCAGAAAAGACGTGCTTTGAACTTTGTACTTAGAACCTTGTACTTTTAGCTTTGCTTCCTCAGTTACTTGTAACAACACAATCTCACTAGATTTTACGATGGGCCCGAATTCCAACGACACAAAGAACAAAGTACAAAGTTCTAAGCACAAAGCTCAAAGGCTGTGAATTTCAAATTAACCATTCAATACGACGGCACTGATTTTCATGGCTGGCAGATCCAGGAGGGACTGCGGACGGTGCAGGGTGAGCTGACCGGAGCTTTGTCATTGATTGATGACCGCGAGGTCGTGATTCAGGGGTCAGGCCGTACGGATGCGGGAGTCCATGCCGAAGGTCAGGTCGCGAGTGTGCAACTGCAGCGGGAGATCACCTCAGAAAAGTTACGTTCAGCGATAAACGGGAATGTCGGTAAGGATGTGCGCGTACTCGCTGCCGAGGTTGTTCCTGACGAGTTTCATGCGCGCTATGCTGCTCTCGAAAAGACCTATCTCTACCGCGTCGTGAATGGTCCGGTGCTGTCGCCGTTCTGGTCGCGCTTCGCTCATCAGGAAGCACGCCTTCTCAACCTGGAGTTGATGCGCGACTGCGCCGAGGCATTTCTCGGTGAACATGATTGGACCGCGTTCTCCGCCGCGCAATCGGATGCCGAGAATCGTATCCGCACCATTAAAAGTCTGGAAGTTACGAGGGACCGCGACCAGCGTGCCGCGGCCCACATGATTGAAATTCGCGCAAGCGCTGATGGATTCCTGCGTTACATGGTGCGTTCGATTGTCGGCACTCTGTTAGCCGTTGGTCGGGGAGAAATGGACCATTCAACCGTAACCAGGGCCATCGCAAAATGCGATCGGACTTCAGTTGGCGCCACTGCTCCCGCCAAGGGCCTCACCTTGCTTAGCGTGCGGTATTAGATTCCAAGGACGTCCATTACTCTTGGAAATCTGTTTTCGCCAATAAAAGGGGGCTTCAACCAACGAGAATTGATTACGTGTGAATGACAAATATTGGTTGTTGACATGGCTTTAAGCGAGGCGTACGTTGACTTACGACGGCAACACCACGGGGCCGTTAGTTTATTGAAAACATGAACTGACCGACAAAGGCACACCTCGTGTGAGCGAGGGCCGCAAAGCCAACGGGGGTTGAGTAAGTTTTTCTTAACCTGGCTGGGTTGCCGAAGCAGAGAAATAGCAACCAGCCCTCATCGCAGGTCAAATCTCTTTCCTTCTTCCACCAAACCCAACCCAGCTAAGAACTGAACACGCGGAATTTGAGAGTCCGTCGATAAGCGTCTGCGCTAGCCGCAGACCCTCTCGACGCTAATCTCTCGCGGCTCAGTAACTCCTGCCCACTATTACGAAGTTCGTTTAAGGAGTTGAGGGCCAGAAGAATGAAACCATTAATATTCGCAAGCTGCGTAGCGCTTCTGTTTGGCTTCTTCTTAATCACAGATCTACCTTTAAGAGAGGTCGAGGCGCGAAGGCAAATTTCTAACATCAGGCATTCGGCGGACTTTGTTGCTGGAAGAGTGTTAGTGAAGTTCCGCTCCAACGTAGGTAGAGATCATGCTCGGCAGATCATTGCCGGACTCGGAGCCCGCGATGCCGACGAGCTAGCCAATATTGGTGTGCATGTGCTCGACCTACCTTTTCAAGCCAGTGAGTCGGCTTTCGTCCAAAGTTTCGCAGCCCGGCCGGAAGTTGAGTTTGCTGAGTTGGACCGAATCCTCCCTTTGCAACAGCTGCTACCTAACGACCCATGGTATGGCGGACCCAACTCATGGTCGCTGACAAAGATAAGCGGACCACAAGCATGGGCCATTAATACAGGCAACAGCAGCATCGTGATAGCCATTTTAGATACCGGAGTCGACGGCGCCCATCCGGATCTAGCCGCCAAGCTGGTGCCAGGCAGAAATGTCTATGAGAACAACGTGGACACCAGTGATGTGCACGGCCACGGTACCGCGGTCGCTGGCCAAGCCGCGGCATCGAGTAATAACGGTATCGGCGTCGCATCCGTCGCCTGGGGGTGTTCAATTATGCCGGTTCGCATTTCTGATATGAGTGGCAATGCAACTCTCTCTGCGATTGCAAGCGGGCTAACCTGGGCGGCAGACCACGGCGCCCGGGTCGCAAATGTGAGCTACAAGGCAACGGGCAGTTCAACCGTTTCAAATGCGGCGCGATATTTTCAAGGTAAGGGTGGAGTGGTTAGTGTCGCAGCCGGCAACGATGGTGCGTTCAATTCAGGTCAGGATGATCCTTATATCTTGACTGTGGGCGCGACCGACTCCGCCGATGCTCTGTTCGTATGGTCAGGACGCGGCAATAATCAAGATCTTGTTGCCCCGGGAACCGTGGCGACTACGGTGAGAGGCGGAGGCTACGGCGTGGGTACCGGAACATCCGCGGCGGCTCCACAAGTGGCGGGCGCCGCGGCGCTGATCCTTTCTGTGAACCCGAATCTCACGCCGGGACAAGTGCAGAACATCCTGAAAGAGTCGGCCGATGATCTGGGAGCGGCGGGCTGGGACTCCACCTATGGCGCGGGTCGGATCAACCTGGCGGGCGCGCTTAGCAGGACACCAACGGGAAGTGGAACTGGCGATGTCGTTCCGCCAAGCGTCACGATTATTTCTCCTACGGATGGGACTTCGGTTTCCGGAGCGGTCAGCGTCTTAATGAGCGCCGTCGATGATTTCGGTGTGGTTAAGGTTGCGCTTTACGTAGACGGGCAACTTTACAACGCTGCTACCAATGCCCCGTTCACGATCAAGTGGAACTCACGTAAGGCAGCCAGAGGCGGGCACACGCTACAGGCAAGAGCTTATGACGCTGCTGGCAACGTGGGTAGCTCAGCCATACTAAATGTGTCTAGATAAACCCGGCGATTCGGATAAATGAAAAGGGCAGGAGCGCGTTCAATCGCCCCTGCCCTTCTACTCAGCCTAATATCAGCCCGACTTTGGGCTGCAATCAGGTTTCAGCTGTCATGGTGAGGGTACTGTGAAGCAGAGCGTGAGATTGCCGGTCCCTGCGCCACAACTAGTCGGGTTATTTGGATTCGTTACTGTAACCGAGTAATTGCCAGGTGCAGTTGGCGTGATTGACGATGTCGTCGCACCGGTATTCCAGAGGTAGCCATAAGTCACGCCAGCCTCCGGATTGGCAATGACCGCATTCAGGCTAACCGTGGCATCGCACTCGTTCGTCAAAGTCACGCTGACCTGTGGAGCTACGTGAACGGTACCAGTGAACGGGCAGCTATTTTGGGATGTTCCGGCCTTCATCACCACCAGATTCAGCGTGTATGTGCCGGCAGTAGCACCCACGTTCACAGTAACCGCGTTCGTGGTAGTACTTTGGAAGGTCGTTAAGCCGTTTGCGAAGAGCGACCCTGTCCCGTTGTCGGTTAGGGTCCAACTGTAGGAGTCATTCCCAGCCGTTCCCGTGTAAACGACGGGAGTACTGGCACAGACATTCTCGTCACCCGAGAGTATGCATTCGGCTGGCGGAAGTACTGCATCGGCCGAAAGCGAACGATCCTGGTTTCCACCCGACCCGTCGAGGGAGAGAAGGCGCGTGTGATAGGGAGACCCACTGATGCCGCCCGCGGACCGAGGCTTGCTAGTGCCGGCATCGAAGCCCCAGTCGAGTCTGCTGGCGATGTGCCCGCCCCAGCTAATAACCACAGTCGCGCTGTCAGCATGGAAATTGATCCGCATGCCCGTCTTCGATTGCGCTAGGGAGAGGTTCCCTTGGGGATTGATGTAGACCAGACCTGTTCCGTCGTCGGCAATGTTGCCGTTATAGATCGTCATCAACCTTTGTCCTGCGGGAAGTGCATTAAAGCTCGGGATCGGCTGAGTACCCACCGGGCTGTTGTTACTGGCAGGAGCCGGGATTGGAGCCGTGTCAAAGGACGCGGCGTTGCAGGTTGCTACTCCGAGGCAGGGCTGCACCGTCGGTGTACTGCGATCGAAATGCGTGATGTAGTCAATTGCGTTCACGCTGCTGTGAGTTATGTCCCACTCGATCTCCACAAAGTGATCTGAGTTTGGCTTTAGGCCGGTGATCACCAGGCGGTAACCGATGGATTCGCCTTCTCTATAGTGAGCGTTTGATTTGCCGGCGTTGCCATTCACCCAGTTAGGCGGGTCAATCGGGCTGCCTGCAGCGCCGTTCCGGATCTGGTCCAGGTTGGCCGAGGCTTTGCCACCACCCTTCTGGGCCTCACTGCTGATGCCCCAGAAAAGAAGCGGTACGACCGCCAGAGCAATTAAAAGAAATCGCCATGTTGTTTTGTTATTCGGTTTCATAGTTAAGTCTCCTGCGGGGAAGAGCCCTTGTCAGGGCCATGCCTCGAAAGGTTTCGAGGCATTGGTAGGATTCGCGAGGGTGGGCTGAGCCCTTATCCGTGCGAACTGGGAGACGCCTGGCTTCCAAATTATTCAAACACTGCAACGCAGACAGCGGGGGGCCTCGAAGCCAGGCGCAATTACTGAGATACTCACTTCATAAGTCAAAAACTAGTGGGCTCTGATTGAACTTCGGTGCCTCACTGTGCACCGCATTAGATAAATGCGCACTCATTGATCGCCACAGCTAAACCCCAGATCTCGTCGGCCTGCGGTTCGCTTCTCAGCGTGACTCCGCGAATAGAGGCACCCGCGCCGGAGGATGGAGCTGAGGAGAGTTTGACCACCATCTTTACCTCACTACCTTGTTCGAGTTCCCGAGGTATCTTGAGGTAAAGACCAGTTGAGCTCATGTTTTCAAGCACGCAATCAAGTTCAAAAGGTTCTCCCCGGCTATCAATGCCGGAGACAGTTGTAGGAAAGGGCTGCGATATTCGAATCTTTGCGCGTCGTTCCAACGACAAACCCTTCCAACACCTTTTCAGGTGCTTAACTTTGGCGATCGATGGGCCTTTAAAAGGGCAACACCGGGCAGCTTCAACCCCTGTAGCCCAGTGAACCAGGATTGATCGAACACAAACTCTTTTGAAGGATGTGCCAACCAACCTGATTCCCCGGGCGTCGGGGAGAGAGTGGGAGGTTGAACCAGACCAGACAGACTTAAGTTTGCATGGCCGGGTAAGTCCACTACCTCCCGGTTCGGAGCTAGGAGCCCAAAATACGTTTAATTAAGAAACTCTACATCGGAGCCGAATGCCTTTTTTCATGGCAGTTATCTGCCATTCTTTGTTGGCGAGAAGAGAAGGCTAGCTAGAAAAGCGAGAAATAAGAGCGAGCGACCGCTAGAAAGTACAGGAAACTAACAAGGAAGATGTTCAGCTGGGCAGTTTGGCGAGGCCGTGGCGAAATGCGTAAATGATCAACTCAAGACGATCTGATACTGCGAGCTTGGAAAAGACTGAACTGAGATGGTGCGTTACGGTAGTTTCGGAGATAAACAGTTTCGCGGCGATTTGCTTGTTCTTCAAACCTTCCCCAACCAGACTCACTACCTGCCGCTCCCGTTCCGTCAAAGTCGCAATCTTTTCCTGATCGGGATCGGCCTGCTTTTCTCCGGTCATCTCCTGCATCACGCTGCCCATCGTAAGACGATCAAGCCAGACCTCTCCGTGATGCACTTTCTTGATAGCTTTGATTAAGACTTCAACTGCGTGTTCCTTTAAGACGATGCCCATCGCTCCCGCACGCATGGCTTGACGTTGGCTTTCGGAACTTCGCAATCCGGTAAGTACCAGCACTCGCGAGTGAGGAGCGACCGCCCTCAACTCAGGAAGTAGACTTAGACCGTCCTCATCTCCGAGGATCAGATCCAGGATGATGATATTCGGTGGATCACTTACTGCCGCGGCAAGCGCCTCGGAACGATTGCTCGCGACGCTGATTACCTTCATGTCCGGATCTTGATCTATCAACATCCGCAGCCCGGCGCGAACGACGGCATGATCGTCGACAATCAAAACACGAATCGGCGCTGAGATTGCGGCGCTCATAATTACAAAGGAATCTGCACGCTTACCACCGTCTCGTTGTTTTCTGTAAAGACCACAGTCTTTCCACCCAGCGCAGTGGCGCGCTCGACAATCGATCGCGGAGCGAATGAAGACTCTTCCAGCCCTCTACCACGTTGGTTCCGCACCTGCAAAATCAGATCGCCATTTTTACGGCTGATACCGACCTTAGCGTAATTCGAGCGGCTATGACGGCGAATATTACTCAATCCCTCTTCAATCATTTGGAATAGCTCAGCAGCCAGCCGATCGTAAACT
>JBPCMI010000014.1:0-6165 GCA_051002415.1 Pyrinomonadaceae bacterium | reverse complement strand
CGACGGTCCCTTTATCCATTGTGCATTTATCGCAGTGCACGCCGATTGTGACGGACGTCAACTTCTTGAGGACGTCCCGCTTGAGATCAAGCGGCATCGCCCAATCGGGTTGGTTAAATGAATCGAGTTTGAGTTTGTAAGTATTGAAGCCCGGCGACAGACGAAAGCTCGCGATGGGATACCCCGACTCGAGATTGGCCCCATGGCCGCGCGAGATGAGTTCGACCCGGATGTAGCGGGCGTCTCCTTTGACAAAGACTCGCAGGGTAATGAACTTATAACCGCTCACATCGTCAGGCACGGGCTTGCCGTCCTTCTCGGGCTGTCCGAACACCTCCAGATTGACTCCCGCCCATTCGTTTGGGATACGCAGTTCATAATCGAAAGCGGCAGCTACATCTTCCGCCGTCACCCGCGCAAAAGCCGGGGCCGGTGGATCTGCTTTTTCCAAACCACGAAAGTGCGGAGGGTTTGCAGGGTTTTCGGAATAGGGATTCAAGCGAACCATTCCGCCCTGCTTGCTGACCGGTCTACCGGTTTGTATGTTTTGAAAGTCGGCGTAGATGAACTTAGATGAATCTGACTCGGCCGTCTTCGGGAGGTCCTGACTAGGAACCGACGCGCCAACCAAAACGATCAAGGTCGCCAAAATCCCGGTGCGAAAAAGGATCATTCTCTTCATAATGTTCACCGAATTCAGAATCAGCGATCCGTGTTGAGCGTTAATCTTTTGCTTCGCCGCCTCTTCACTACCAATTAAGGCATCACCCAAACGCTTGACCAACTCTAAAAGCTGTTTAGCCCGAGGCTAATCGCGTGGTATCAGTCAAAGAATCCTGGACTCGCGAATACACGTCAGCCATGATCGCCCGTGCTGCCGCCTCAGACTGTGCTTCCGCGAGTACCCGAATGATCGGTTCCGTATTCGAGCCCCTTACGAGAAACCAGCCCGAAGGCACTACCACTTTCACCCCATCCCGCAGATCCTGCGGATAAGCTGCATACTCACGACGCAGCATTCTGAGTACAACGGGAATCTTATCTGAGGGACATGGCAGCTTCTCTTTGATCAGGCTAAAGCGCGGAAAACTATTCACCAACTCGCTGATCGTCTGTCCGGTTTCAGCCAGGAGGTGCAGAACTAAAGCCATGCCGGTCAAACTATCGCGCGCAAAGTTGATCTGAGGATAGATAACGCCGCCGTTCCCTTCTCCACCAATGACCGCATCTTCCTGCTGCATCTTTTCAGTTACATTGACCTCACCTATCTTTGTTAAAAAGAGCGGACAGTTAAATCGGTTAGCAACCTCTTGCAGCAGCGACGTTGACGATAGGTTCGCGACAACCGGCCCCAGCTGCTTACCAAGAACATACAGAGTCGCTAACACGAGCGTGTAATCCTCCCCGATAGGTATTCCCTGCTCGGAAACGATTGCCAGTCGGTCTGCGTCCATATCCTGGGCAAATCCAATATCGGCGCGATGCTCTTTGACTGCCGTGCAAAGGTCTCCAAGATTCTCCGCCAATGGTTCAGCCGGACGTGGAAATAGTCCGTTCGGAGTGGAATTAATCGGAATGACTTCAGCACCCAGAGCTGCCAGCAGCTTTGGACCAACTAGTGAACCCGCACCGTTACAGGCGTCGAGCACTACACGCAGGGGCTTTTTACTTTGCGGTAGTGGTCCCAGGACCTCAAGGATCTTTTGGATGTGGAGATCAGTCGCTCCTGAAATCTCTTCCACTGCCCGCATTTCCACGCCCGCCACCTTCGTGTACTCACCTTGATGATAAATATCGAGCATCTCACGCGCTTTACCGCTATTCAGAAAAAGTCCGTCAGCGCCGATAAACTTCAGGGCATTCCATTCCGCTGGGTTATGGCTGGCGGTAATTGCAATGCCTCCATGTGCGCGATGGTGGCGGACGAGTAGTTGTACTGTAGGCACCGGGCACATTCCAATATCAATGACGTGACATCCGCTGGACAACAGCCCGGCGATGACGGCTTGCTTGACCATCTCGCCGGAAGTCCGCGGATCGTGCCCGATGACGATCGTGGCAGAGCCGACGTACGTGCCGAAGGCCTGGGCAAAACGTGTCAGAAGCGTTGGCGTCAGCGACTCGCCGATCACTCCGCGCACACCGGAAATGCTGATCTTGAGAGTTGGGATAGCTCGCATGGTTACAGCCGGCTTTTGGTCAGCTAGCCCGAAACGTCATTCCGAGATTGGAAAACGACTGCATTCTCATTCACACCTGGCTTCAGCCAAGTGTTTCGCTGGCCCTGATTTGTGTTTGACTGAGCACACCATCTCGCCGCAGGAAAAGTTCATGTGTCCATTTTCGACTGACGCTCATCAGCGAGGACGCCCAAAAAACAAGAGATAGCCGTCGGCGTCCTTCAGCTCGAACCCACGCAACCCGTCATGAGTGTCTTTAAGCGGCTCGAAAAACTCGACATCGCGCGAAGCAAATTCGGCCGCCAATGCGTCAGGATCTGTGACGCTAACGAATGCATCCCAGCGCGCGATACCTTTCTTGATGTCTCGCGTGTAGTTCGGCACTGGAGCTACGCCAACGTCTTTGAGCAGGATCTGCGCACCGCCCCTGCGCACGATGCCGAAGAAGATGTCGTCAGGATCAGGCCCCTGGAAGGTGATCTCAAATCCAAGCCGGTCCCGGTAGAACGAGAGCGATGACGGCACGTGGCTCACGATAAAAAAGGGTGAGATGCCGGAGATCTCTGCTCGTGGCATGTGGACTCCTCCGTTCTTTACGCCAAACTTGGAGTAGACACTATAGTGCGCAAAAGACTACTCCACTTTTCGTGTCTAATTCTAAATTCTCTGTTCAAGCGACCGTTTGTTTCTTCTCTGCGGTTTTCTTGCGCTGGCACGCGGCCTCTCGCAGCAAGACTTGTGTGCAAAGCCGTCTTTACCCGTAGACGTCTATTACTCACCTATTTAATCTGTCTCGCACCCAATCAAGCAGCCTTTGTGCGTTCCTCGCTTCCCCAGCTTCTACAATGACGCGAATCATAGATTCTGTATTCGAGGCTCGCACATGTATCCAGCCTTCTGGTAACACAACTCTAATGCCGTCCGTCAAATCACAAGTGAGCTGCTCACGCTCAATCGTCACGCGGAAATTCTGCAACACCGAATAAAGTCGGTTCGGTGCAACAGGAAGGTTATGCTTCAGCATTGTTAACCGGGGAAGCTCCTGAATGAGTTCAGAAAGAGGTTTGCCAGCACGTGCCAGACCCTCGAGAATCAGGCCAACTGCCGCAGCGCTGTCATGAGTTGAATGAAGTTCCGGAACAGTTACACCGCCGCTGCCTTCGCCGCCGAGAACGCCGTTAAGTTCCATCATGCTCTCCGAGATGTAAGCTTGTCCGACTTGAGTTCGCACAACTGCCCCACCATACACCGCGGCAATCTGTTCGATCGCGCCGGTTGTTGAGACGTTAGTAACTACGGTCCCCGACCTTTGCTCCAGACGAATCCTTGTCGCCAGAGCGAGCGTCAACTCTTCTGAAAGTGGTTCGCCCAACTCGGTGACAATTCCAAGTCGCTCGCCGTCGGCATCATGAGCGAACCCGATGTCGGCATTTCCAGCTTTAACGACTGTGCTGAGCTGAGCCATAGTCTCTGGCTTTGGTTCCGGAGGATGGGGAAACGGTGCCGTGGGATCGTCGTTGATCGCAAGCACCTCGCAACCGATTTCCCGTAGCCAAATAGGAATCAGCCGCGAACACGCACCGTTGCAGCAATCGACTGCGACTTTCAGCCGCCGATTTTTGATCACCTCAACATCAAAAGCCCTTGTCAGCAATTCCATGTGGTGCTGAATTGGATCCTGATGCTGGATCGCGGGTTTGATTTGGTCCCAGGTTGCTTTGGCAAACTCTCCTTGATGAAATAGGTCGAGGAGCTCCTCGGCTTGCGTGGCATTTAGATAAAGCCCATCGTTGCGCACAAATTTCAGTGCGTTCCATTGCGAGGGATTGTGGCCGGCGGTGATCGCGATGCCGCCATCCGCCTTAAGCCAGGTAACTGCTAACTGCAAGCTTGGCGTCGGCGACATTCCCAGATCGATTACCTCGCAACCTGCGGCGAGGAGGCCCGCAAGGACGGCCGCGCGGACCATCGGACCGGAGGCCCGCGTATCGCGGCAAACAAGAATTCGTCCGCCATCAAGATAAGTCCCAAACGCCTGCGAGAAGCCGACTGCTACTTCGGGCGTAAAGGTCTCACCGACAATTCCGCGGACACCTGTGATACCAATTTTGAGCGACTTCACAAATGTTTATGAAACTAAATAGGATTGACCATTCATATGCAGCATCATACAATTTTCCGAATCCGCAAAGTTCTTTTTTCGACCCGAGGAAGAGAGCAGGTTGGCCCAGCTGACTTCCGCTACAAACCGACCGCCGCAACTTATATGAAATCAACAGCGTCTCTCGCAGTTCTTGCTTGCCTGCTTTTCGCAACGTCCGCTGGCACGGCCCAACAGGCACAAACTTCTCGCTCGGCATCACAAATAGAGACGAAAACTTTGTTGGAACGTCTCGGCTACCCGCCGGAGGCAAAGCTGCTGATCGTGCACGCTGACGACCTGGGGATGGCCCACTCTATCAACAGAGCTTCAATCAAGGGACTGGAAAGTGGGCTGGTAAGTTCAGCCAGCATCATGATTCCTTGTCCCTGGCTACCCGAGATAGCTGAGTACGCGCGAAAACATCCCGAAGCCGATCTGGGCCTGCATTTAACTCTTACGAGCGAGTGGAGTCTTTATCGCTGGGGACCGATCCTGCCAAAAGAGCGCGTCCCTTCCCTTTTGGACCGTACCGGCTACCTCTATCCGACGGAAACAGAAGCCGCTGCGCACATCGACCCCAAAGAAGCTGAAGCCGAGATTCGCGCGCAAATTGCCCGCGCCAAATTACTCGGCATTCAACCCACTCACCTCGACTCGCACATGGGCACGCTTTACCAAACTCAAGCTTTGTTTGAGACCCTCTTCCGAGTATCACGTGACAACAAGCTCCTGATCAGAGTTTCGAAGGAGTGGTTTGCGGCCGCTCCCTTTCTCCCTGCGCTGCTTGGGCCCGACGATGTAGTGATGAATACCATCATTAGCATTGAGCCTAGTGTCACCGCGGCGGGCTGGTCTAAGTTTTACGCCGACTCCATCAACAACCTGCAGCCGGGTATCACGGAGATGATTGTACATCTGGCATACGACGATGAGGAGATGAGAGGAGTGGCGTTTAATCATCCCGATTGGGGCTCAGAATGGCGACAGCGAGATTTCCAGTTTGTTACGAGTGAAGCTTTCCGCAGGCTGCTTCAGGACAATAACGTTAAGCTCGTCACTTGGCGCGAAGTCAGTCAGAGGTTACAGAGGCGAGTGCGATAGTGCCACCTTCAAGATTGCCGATTGCTCATTGCCGATTGAAGCTTGACAGCCGGGACAACATGCCATTGGCAATTGGCACTCGACTGGCTCACCCGCTACCTCGAGGTGGTTCTGACTTCACAGCAAAAATTTTTCCTGCTCCCACCGTTACCTTTATGGCTTCCTTAAATAATCGGCCAATGAGAAATTTTCCTGCTCAGCGCTAACTCGCGTATGACACGGTAACTTACGCCGTATCAGCAAGATCATAGGCGAAACTCCACCCTCCAACGCTATTCGAACCCCATTCACCCGCTTGTCGAGGGACGCACGACCAGTGAAGCTTGTCAGGCGCTCAAATTTCTCAACGCCTTTTTGCCGAGATGCCGAACTTCCCCCGCCGTTTACCTGCATATGACTGGCGATGAGAACCATTCCCCGAGGAAGACAAAGAACATGAGAAAAATTGCGCTCGCTCTAGTGGTTGTTACTCTTTCCATCTGCTTTGGCTTGCCATTACAAGAAGCTGACACATCCAACCGCGCCGGTGTGGAGCAAATGAGTATGAAAACCTTAGCCGGTCCAGTCCGAACGGCAGACGATCGCGGCCCAGTTGCCGCGGACATCAATGATAGTGACGAGTTTTTCCAGGGTGCCGTGAAGAGCGGACCGGAGCGTGACAATTCGCAGAAGATCGAGGCCCTCCTCAAGCGGATGACACTCGAAGAGAAAGTTGGGCAGATGACTCAACTGACACTCGGC
>JBPCMI010000013.1:0-4309 GCA_051002415.1 Pyrinomonadaceae bacterium | reverse complement strand
ATATTGTGGGGCAAGAGAGACGGTTGGTGAATCCTCCGTCTCAAGTGGTTGCTGGGGTGAGGACAGTGACCACAAAAATGGATGGGCGCGACGCACTCCCACGTATGTCGCGCCCATCCGCTTTTTTAGCAAGCCTTCAGACTTTTTTCACGGTATCCTTGGTCTCTTCAGCGCTGTTTCCGAAGTTGAATCTAGCGGGAGCGATTATTGGAACCGGAGTCTGTTAGTGCACACCAAGACCCTGAAATTAAACGTCAGCCTTGCTCGCGAAAAAACCCACTATCAGATTCACGTTGGTGGCGGCCTTTTGTCAGAGGCAGGTGGTATTACACGCCAGGCGCTGGGTTCCCAATCACGTCGCACGGCCGTTGTTTCCAATCGCCGAGTTTTTGATTTATACGGCGCCAAACTAATCCGGAGCTTAAGGAGCCACGGCTTCGACGTTACCTCATGGTTGATGGGAGATGGCGAGAGATTCAAGTCATTGGGCACTGCGGAAAAGGCGCTCCAGTTTTTTAGCAACGCCGGTTTGGAACGAACTGACGCAGTGATCGCGCTGGGTGGCGGAGTAGTAGGAGATCTAGCCGGTTTCGCCGCCGCAACCTACCTGCGTGGGATCCCATTGATCCACGTGCCGACCACGGTAACTGCGCAGATTGATTCCGCGATCGGCGGCAAAACTGGAGTCAATCTGCCACACGCCAAAAACGCCATCGGCTCATTTCACCAGCCAAACGCCGTGATTATTGATGTGGAAACGCTCAAAACGCTACCACGCCGCGAGTTAGTAGGCGGTTGGTGCGAAGCTGTTAAGAACGGGGCGATCGGCGGCCAAAAACTCTTCGAGCAGACCGTAATGTTCCTATCGCAAAAGGAGAGTATCGCTTCGCCTCAATTACCTGGTTTGATCAAATCTCATTGTGAGTTTAAGGCGGGCATTGTTGCCGGAGATGAACGTGAGAGCGCGATGCGAACCGACAAGCAATCCCGACGTGTGCTCAACTTTGGACACACAATTGGCCATGCGCTCGAGGCCGTCACGAACTATAAGCGCTTTCGTCATGGCGAAGCGGTGGGTCACGGAATGCACGTCGCTGCTGAGATTTCAAAAAGCATGGGACTGCTCGCGGCTTCGGAGCTAAGATTATTGTGCGACGGAATTAATTTGTGTGGTCCGTTGCCGCCGGCCAATGACCTCGATCCAAATGAGATCTTGCGTCTGACGCAGGCTGACAAGAAGAGGGTCAGTGGAAGCGTTCAATGGGTATTACTCGAAGAGATTGGCCGGCCGCGTATTGTCGCGAACCAGGAAATTCCTCGACGTTTGATTCGCGATGCGGTCCGTCGCGGACTGAAGTCCACTTGCTGAGGAAGTTTGAGGACGATAGCCATGATGAGCATATCAAAGTCAGGCCAACGCGGCAGTGCTCGACTAAAGTTTATTCTTTTTATGGCGGTGGTAATCTCGGGCGCGTATGTCGGGTATCTTTTTCTGCCGGTCGCCTACCACGCTTACGTTTGGAAAGATCTAATGCAACACAAAGTTGATGTGGCGGCGACGCAGGGATATCCCGCGACGTGGGTAAACGAGCAACTTAAGAAGAGCGTTCCTGAGTACGACATTCCCGCTGATGCTGAAATCACCGCCAGCCCTCAGGATCAAAGGATCCAGGTTCGCGTGCAATACACCAAGCCAATCGAGTTTCCCGGCTACACCTATCAGTACGAATTCGATCACACTGCAAAGAGCACCGAGTTTCTCACTATCAAATGAACAAGCAAGAGGATTTTAGAAAAGAGACTTTGGAGTGTGGCAACGTGTAGCTGACGAATCTCCACGTTAAAGGAATCATCCGAAGCGGAAAATTAGAAAAAGGGCGCCGGATTTTGATCCAGCGCCCTTCTCCATTTTGTTGCGTTAAAGCTTAGCGTTGCGCGCCATCGAGAAACGCCTTTAGTTTTCGCGATCGCGAAGGATGACGCAGTTTTCTCAGGGCCTTAGCTTCAATTTGCCGAATGCGTTCCCGGGTTACGGCAAAGTGCTGCCCTACTTCTTCGAGTGTGTGCTCTGAACCCGTGGTACCGAGACCAAAGCGCATCTTAATCACTTTCTCTTCACGCGGAGTCAACGTCGCCAACACTTCGTCAGTAATTTCGCGAAGATTGGAAGCGACGACTGCGTCCGCCGGATTGAGAATGGACTTGTCTTCGATGAAGTCGCCGAGATGCGAGTCTTCTTCCTCACCAATTGGAGTCTCCAGCGAGATCGGCTCCTGCGCAATCTTCAAAACCTTGCGCACTTTGGAAACCGGAATGTCCATTTTCTTGGCAATCTCTTCGCTGGTCGGTTCGCGGCCAAGTTCCTGCACCAGGGCGCGTGACGTGCGGATCAGCTTATTGATCGTTTCGATCATGTGGACGGGAATACGGATCGTGCGGGCCTGATCGGCAATTGCGCGAGTGATTGCCTGGCGCATCCACCACGTCGCATAGGTCGAAAACTTATATCCGCGACGCCATTCGAACTTGTCCACCGCTTTCATCAAACCGATGTTGCCTTCCTGAATCAGATCCAGGAACTGCAAACCACGATTTGTATATTTCTTGGCAATCGAAACTACGAGACGAAGATTGGCTTCCACGAGCTCTCGTTTGGCCTGGCCGGTTTGCTGTTCGCCAATGGTGATGGCTTGCAACGATCGTTTTATCTCGACCGGACTGACACTGTGTTCGGCTTCAATAAGCACGAGCCGCTTCTTGGCCGCGGAGATTCGGCGTTTGTATTCCTTCTGATCGTCCGGCTTGATGCGCTTCTTGCCGAGCTTTTCCGTAAAGCTTGTGATCTCTCGGTCTGACTCCCGCACTTCTTTCTGCACGGCGCGAATCGCATTGATTAGTCGCTGGCGGGCGCGCTCCGTCATGTTGAGCCGGCCGATCTCCTGCGCGATCTCCAGGCGCAAGCGCGCGACTTTGCGCCGCAAGCGCATCAGCTTCTTGCTCTTCTTGCCGCGCGTCGCCTTCTGTTCGGCGCGAAGCTTCTCCCATTCCTTCAAGCCGTTCTTATAGAGCCTGCGGATGTTTTGAATGCCTTCGATCGTCCAGTTGCGATATTCCTCGGCCTTGTCCGCATCTTCGGCGAGCTCTGCTTGCTCCGAGAACAAAACGATCTCGCGAATATTGGCCTGACCTGCTTCGAGCTGCTCGCCGATGCGCAGCAGTTCTTTCACAGCGAGCGGCGAACGGGCGATGGATTTCTGTGTCTTTAATTGGCCGCGCTCAATGCGTTTGGCAATCGCTACTTCGCCTTCACGCGTAAGCAGCGGTACCACGCCCATCTCGCGCAGATACAAGCGGACCGGATCATTTGTCTTTTCCAGCGCGCCTGCCGACAGATCCAGCTCTACATCCTCGTCGATGGCCTCGTCATCGTCATCGGGGACGGTGACTGCGGCGTGTTCGAGTAGTCGCTCATCGGAATCCGCTACCGGAATGTTGGAGCCTTCGAGTTTTTGCAGGACGTCTTCAATGTCATCAGGCGACACCACATTGTCCGGCAACTCACGATTGAGATCGTCGAACGTTAGATACTTTTTGTCGCCACCCAGCTCCAGTAGACGGTCCATTACATCATCACGATCTTTATCTTCAATACCCAACTTATCTCTCCCTTAAACGTTTGCGAGGCCTCGCTCCTAGCCCTGTCCACGTTCCACAAAGATGCTGCCGACATCCCTATTGTTTTAGAGAACGCTGGGCGAGTCCCAAATTGCGATTTAAATACAAGAATTTCAGTTACTCGTTTGCATTGCTTCCAGTCTCGGCATTAGGTCTGCCCGACGACGAGCAAGCTCAACCTGTTCCAATGTTAATGAATTAACCTTGTCGTTATCTTCCTCTCGTTCTGCCGCCGCCCGTTCTGCCATGATCTCTTCAATCCGATGATTAATTTTCAT
Source organism: Pyrinomonadaceae bacterium (assembly GCA_051002415.1). GTDB lineage: Bacteria > Acidobacteriota > Blastocatellia > Pyrinomonadales > Pyrinomonadaceae > PSRF01. The sequence goes on along the minus strand of JBPCMI010000013.1, from coordinate 356 downwards.
TAAGCGAAATGTCTGCACACATTCCTCAGCGGCGTAGTGCTCATTCGAAGCGTGCAGGGATTCACTCATCAGCAACATCGGCAAGAGCCTTGTCGCCAGGGGATCCCCCTCCGTTTTGGCGCTGAGGGTCTCGAAACTTACCGCTCCATGTTCCTGTTCGAGTTCGCGTAGCGCCCGGAATATCGATGCCGTCGGCAAATCCTCGTAGTCTTCGGCCTGCAGCAGCGGTAAGACCTGACGTCGCAAATTCTCGTCGGCAAAGAGCACCCCAAGCAGACGCTGCTCAGCGGGCGTGGCTTCCGTGTGTCCGCTGGCACCGCGCTTTACTACGGTTCTCGCACCCTCCCCGCCGCGCA
>JBPCMI010000012.1:0-12915 GCA_051002415.1 Pyrinomonadaceae bacterium | reverse complement strand
AAAGTATTGGCAGCGGGTGGCGCCCCGCTTGCCAGCTTCAATTTTTGTCTTTGCCGCCGCGCCACAATGTCCGGATGGTTTCCGAATTGGCGTTCCATCAACTCGAGCGTGTCGTTCGCGATGTCGTCGTAGCCTTGCGTGAGATAGAAATCAACACTCTCCAATTCCTGGCGCAGCAATGCTTCTCGTCTTACTGCCTCGTCTACGGGAGTTGTTGGCGTTTCACCCGGCGGTTCATTGAGGGAATTCGCAAAGACTTCGGTGACTTCGTGGTCTTCATTCAGATCGGCGAAGGAGGAACTGGGATCGACGGCCGCTGGTTCTGCCAAGGAATTCCACTCAAACTCAACGGCGGTAACTTTTTCTTCCGCGAGCTCCGGCTCCTCGCTAGTGATTGCAAAATTATCGAAGGCTAATGTTTCGTCAGTCTCGGCTTCACTTCCCAAACTGCCCGCCACCCCTGCATCGTCAGGCGAACCACCTAGAGCAATCAAGCGTTCGGAGTAGCGGTCATCGGGTGTCAACCTGATCAGTTGCGTCAGGGCATAGCGCTCGTCTTCAACCAGACCTGCAGCTTCGGCGGCCTCAGCCAGGCGTTCTAAAGCGAGGCGCAAGTTATCCATGTCTCGCTGCCACCAGTAGACGCGGATCAGCAGTCGCAACGCTTCGACGTGTTCGGGATTTCGATTAAGACCTTCGTTAAGCAGGGCGAGGAGATCATTCTCTTCGCGGCCTGCCAAAAGTTGTTCGACAATTCCGCCGAGGACTCGTGTCGCGTTGTCTACCTCACCCTGCTTCAGATAAAGCTTCGCAACTTCGAGCAAGCGCGTGTAGTTGGCGGGATCCTGTTTAAAGAGAATTAGAGTCGCACGTTCGGCGCCTTGTGGATTGTCCGCGTCCAGGTGGGCGCGTGCCAGCATCAGCACTAATTCAGAATCGTCGGGCCGGTCGACAACGAGACGTTCCAATAATTCTGCCGCTTCATCGGCTGCGCCTAGTGCAACATGAGCCGAGACCACGCCTTTGAGTGCCTTTTCGTTGTTGGGATAGAGCTCCAGCGTTTTCTGGTAGGAGTTCAGTGATTTTTCAAACTCGCCCGTATGGAAAAGTCGCGAGCCTGCCTCGGAAAAAGCGTTGGCGGCCTCTTCGTTTAATCCTTCCTTGAGATATCCATTCGCCAGCTTTAGACGAATCTCGGTGTTGTGAGGATCAAGATCAGCAACCTTGTGAAGCACTTCCAGGGATTGCTTAGCTTTGCCGGCACGGCTGTAAGCATCTGCGACGATGAGAAACTGCGCCTTGGCATCGGCCGCCAGTCCTTGCAGCGCGTACAGTGAGCCTAGCTTGAAAGCGATGGCCGAATCGCGTGGCGTTAGCCGCTCGATCTTCTTGTACATCGCAATCGCTTTAAGATTGAATTCTTTTTCGCGGTAGTGTTCGGCAATACGAGAGAAACACGAGATGGCCTCATCGTTCAAACTCGCCCGCACACACAGGTCTCCCAGCATGTTAAGCGTGGTCAGATCGGCGTCATCGTTCTCGATGATCTGGCGATACTCTTTGATTGCGGCGTTGATCTTTCCTTGTGAAAGGAATTTCTCAGCGGCTTTTAAAACCTTCGCTTTTTCGAAAGCCATCGGGAGTATTATGTCTCAACTAATAGGGTAGCGGCGTCAATCCAGCGGCGGAGTGTGAAGGGTCGGGCCGGACCGCGTAATCGTTTCCTGGAAACCATTCCCGGGAGAGAACGGTCTCGAATAAACTAACAGACGCCTCAGGACGTGTCAACGACATTGATTTTCAACGGTTTGCGGCACATTTGCTGAGTTCATAGCGCCTTTCGGCAACGCCATCGTCAACTTGATCGCCTCCACCCAAACTTCAGCTCCCCAGTGCCTGGCCGCACGCGACTCAGGCGGGGCTTCGTTGGGTCAGGGTATCTCTATTCTGGGCCTCGTTCTGTATGCCGTTTTCGCTCCCCATTCCATCGCCGCAGCTGAGATAGCACTAGGCATTACCGGTCTGGGCTGGCTGCTGCGGACAATCGCCACCGGTTCACTCGGTCTGCGCCGCACAACGATGGATTTGCCGATTTGGCTGTTCGCGGGCTTCACTATCGCTTCTTCCCTCTTATCCGAAGAGCCACGGATTAGTATTGCGAAGCTGCAATCGGTTTGCGTCCTTTTCCTCTTCTACATCACCCAGGCGATCGTCACGCGGCGTACCGCCATCGTCCTCGTGTGCGTGATGATTGTCTCGGGTATCGCGGGCACCCTGTACAGCATGTTTGATTTGGCGCGCGGTCGCGGCGTGATCGTGGAAACGATCAAGACAGACAGTCCCTTACGGCAAGCACACGTCGAAGCCGGCGATGCAATTTGGAGAGTTAACGGTAAGCGCGTGTACTCCGCCGCTGATATCGATGCGGCAGTGAAGGCAGCGCCTGCAGACAAGACCTTATCGCTGAGTGTTATCTCACGTGGTGAACACGTAGAGCGACCGGGTCTGGTCGTTACAGAAAAGTTGAAACAAGAAGCGACGCCCGCCGGCATTACCGGGACCGCAAGGACACATCGATTTCGCGCTTCAGGTTGGACTCGTCACTACGAAACCTTTTCCGAGATCCTGCAAGTCCTGGCGCAGCTGGCACTGGGATTGGCCCTCGCACACCTGCGCAATCACGGTGCGAACTCACGCTTTAAACTGGCCATGGCAGCCAGCGTGATTCTGGCGCTGGGAATTGCGCTTACGGCGATGCGAACCGTACTCGTTGCCTTTGCAATTGGTGCGAGCGTGATCCTCTTCCGCGCGGCGAGGGGAAAAACAAGACTGGTCGCGACCGCCGCGCTTGGTCTCGTTCTCATATTCGGAGCTTTTTTTGTTTGGCAAACCCGCGCACAGGACGCGCTTGCTTTACAAGACTCCAGCTCTGCTTTGCGTTTAGCTGTCGCTCGCGTCGGAGCAGCGCGAATTCTTCTGCATCCAGTTTTTGGTCACGGCATGGATGCAGTGCACAAGCATTGGAACGAGTGGGGCTTTCCCGGTGACCAAATGCTGGGATTGCATTCGACGCCCCTCCAGCTCGCCTTCGACCGCGGCCTGCCGGCTTTGCTGTGCTGGCTTTGGCTGATGCTGGTTTTCTGGCTCACGACGATACGTGCTGAGCGAGAAGCCAGGGACACGGCGGATACCAATAGTTATGGTGTGTTGCTTGGCGCCAGCGGGGCAATTGCGGGCTTCTTTGCCAGTTCCCTTGTCAACTATAATTTTGGAGACGGCGAGGTTGCGCTCGTGTTCTGGTGGCTGATGGGAATCGTAGTTGTGCTCGCTACGCCAGAAAGAATTGCAGCGAGGGTCAATTAGGTAGCAAGAACGGCGCAGCGCCGCAGGCGGAATACAATATCGCTGAGTTACACTTTCAACTTGAAGTCGAGTTGAGAATTGTCCATGAGATATTCCCTGTTACTCATTGTACTAATGTGCGGTTGTAACCCGGTTCTTGCGCCACCCTGCGCCCACACAGAGTCTGTATTAGCGAGCTCCATCGCGAATGTCACTCCTCCGCCCAGTCCCCAGGCGCAAACCTCGAGAAAGAAGCGTCGCAATCGCAAACCCGATGTGATCTATTACCCCACGCCTCCCGAAACAGTCGCTGAGATGTTGCGGCTGGGAAACATCAAGAAGGAAGATGTGCTCTACGACCTCGGCAGCGGCGATGGGCGCATTCCAATCGCAGCCGCCAAACAGTTTGGTATTCGCGCGGTGGGTATCGAGATCGATCCCAAACTGATAACGGAAGCGGAGGCGAACGCGCGTCAGGCGGGCGTTGCAGAGGTCGTGCGCTTTCGCAACGAAGACATGTTTCGCCTCGATGTCAGCGAGGCCAACATCGTGACGCTTTACCTTTCAGATAAATTGAATGTCTTGTTGCGCCCGAAACTGTTGCGAGAATTACGGCCGGGCTCGCGGATCATTTCTCACGATTTCCGCATGGGCGATTGGAGGCCGGAACAGACGGTGCGCGTGCCGTGGGGCAAACTCTATCGCACCGTGTACCTGTGGACAGTGCCAAAGCGATCGAAAACTCGATAGCCCTCATTTGATTTTCTCGCCGTAAACTCACGCGTTGTTTGCTTGATATTGCAGATAACACTCCGCCCTTTCGCAAGGCAAATGCTTGTTTCATACAGCCTCCGACTAATGAACTAATGTATTTAGTTTTGGGAGAGAAAAATTCTGAGGTGCTGTTCTGTAGGGGCGGCACTCTGTGGCCGCCCCTTGTTTTGCATAGGGCACGAAGGGACGCCCTACATTGGAACGGCACTCTAATGGCCCCTTGTTTTGCATGGGGCGCCCACGGAGGGCCCCTACATTAAACAGGAACCTGGCCGCAGCTAGTAGGTCGTTAGTGAAAGGTTATCAATTGTTTTCTTTGAGACCGGGCGCGACAGGTTGGCTTTCAGATTACGTCGGCAAAATTCTTGCGCGTGCGCGCGAACCACCAGTAGCCGAAGAAGAAGCTTACGAGCGCGAAGGCGGTGAAGTAGGCGAGCCCGGACCAATCCGGCGCCGTGCCTTCAATCAAAACACGACGGTAGCTCCGAATCAGCGGCGTGAAAGGATTGAGGTTCACAAAGAGACGGTAGCGCGCGGGGACGATTGATTCCGGATAGATGATCGGTGTCAGGAACATCCACGCCATCATGACGAGATTGATTCCCTGCGCGATGTCGCGCAGAAAAACGCCGAGGGAGGCGATCAGCCAGGCGACCCCAAGCGTAAAAAGCAGCTGAGGAATCAAGAGCACCGGCAACCAAAATATCGAAACGGGAAACTGCTGACGAATCAAAACAATCGCGATCAATAAGGCGACAGTACCGAAGAGTTGATTGCCCAGTGACGATAGAGTTTGAGCAATCGGCAGCGTCTCAAGAGGAAAGACAACGCGCTTGACGAGGTTTGCATGTGAAACGATCGTCGTTGACGACTGGAGCACAGCTTCCTGAAACATGGTCCACGGCAATAAGCCACAGAAGAGATGAACTGCGTAATCCCACGGTGAAGAACTAACGCCAAAGCGCGCACCAAATATTCCCGCGAAGATAAACGTGAAGATCGCGATCGTTACGACGGGGGTCAGCAGCGCCCAGATTACGCCGAGCGCTGAACCCTTGTATCTAGCCAGCAGTTCGCGGCGCGCCAGGGAAAGAATCAGCTCAAAACGGTTCGGCAACTCCCAGAGCGGACGCCAGACGGCCCTTCGTGCTGTTTGCGCAGAAATCATGTGCAGGGATAGTAAATCCTCAAATACTTTTACAAAAGCTCAAACCAAAATGAATGCTCGGTCAGGAGAAAGGGCTCGCACGACGAATCGGACGAGCCCTTAATGAATGCGCAGAAGAAATGCTTCAGTTGATCGTGATATGGGGCGCCGTAGCTGCGGGCCTACTTACGAAAGTGCCGCCACCTTTCGTGACTGTCACAATTATTGGGACGTCCCCAGCGCCCGCTAAGGAAGCCGGCAGCCTGAACTGAATCAGGTCGAACCCGGGCATTTCTCGATTCGGACTGACAAGTAGGATCGAGTCGCCGGTAATGTCTGTAGTACCCGTGGCAGTCACGATTGAGATCCTCACTTCTGCTGCAACCACGGTCCTAATTCCTGTGAGACTGATCTCCAGCACAGTTGGGACTGTGTTGCCACTACCGTCTGTCGAGGTCACGCTAAATGGCTCAGGCGTCCGCGCCATTGGGTTAGTTACGTTAACAACCGCAGCGCGACCACCAGCGTCGTTCGTTGTCGTAAAGATATCCGGTTGTGCGGCAACGATCAGAAGCGAACCCTTGAACTGAAAGCCGCCGCCCATTCTGCTATTGACGACTACGGTCTTAACTCCGGTCGTCAATCCGATGGGGACCACAAAATTAATTTGTTTGGACGCCTGGCCGACAAAATACAAACCTGCGGCCGCGCCGTTTACAGAGACAGAAACTCCATTAAGTTCCACCGGAAGTGCTGGACTTCGTTTCGTCTCCGATCCCCCAGTCGCATTCGCATCTGAGGCGACAAACTCAATTGTCGTGCGGATGATACCCAATTCGCCGGGAGCTAGACCCGTTGCAGTACCGGGACTTGGAGTCGGAGTCGGCGATGGCGAAGGACTCGGGCTGGCTTCTGGCAAGGGAATGTTGCTGGCGCCCGTGGAGAACGACAGAACCGTTGCCGATTCCGTCGTCACTGGAGGACTCAACAGATAAAAGACTTCCGTTGAACCATCAGAATTGCCACCACCGAGTTCTGCGCCACCGGCGCTGAAAACGGTGCGTTCAATAGTCGCAGTTGAGAGCGGGCTGAACGCGGCGAAAACCGTATTCTTAGTTATGCGTCTAAAAGTATTTGTAGCGCTGATTGGAAGCGCAGTGGAAAAAACCTGCACCGATCGACTCGGATTTAAGCCGGTGCTGTCTTCTGCTGCCGGTGGAAACGTGCCATCAGTTTTGAAATTAAGCGCCGAGGCGTAGATCAGAGTTCCGGGAACCAGCGATGCGTTGTAATCGGTGAATGTCGGAAAGTGGATCACGTCGCCAGGGAAAGCCGTCGCTCTTCTTCCCACCAGGTCAAACCTGTCTTGAGCAATCGTATAGACAAAAACCGCGAGGAATGTCTGATTCGTCGTGGCATTCGCTTTGGGATCATCGGCGAGAGACTCAAAAGCAACGAGACTTCCGTCACGACTCAAGCGCCGCCCTGGGCTCAAGACATTTACGGTCGCGCCGAAATTCGCGCCACTGGCGTCAGCTTTTGTTCGCGTAGCCTGTCTGGTTATCGTGAATGTCCCACCGTTGAAAGAGCCGATGTACACCTCGGCATTACCGTGGCCGCTACCATCGTCATTGTTGTTGCCGCTCAAATTTCCATTGGAAACGAACGCGACAACACTCCCGTCTGCTGACAACGACGGCGAGTTTTGAAACACAGAAAAAAGCACCGGCCCAACAAAACTGTCTGCTGTGGCGGTTCCCTGCACGAAAACTCCCGGAGTGGAAATTGTATGTAGAAACAGTTCGGGATTTCCGTCGGCATTATTGGACGCAAGGTTCCGGGTTGAGATGAACGCGATAATCTCTCCTGTTTCGGAGATCGCCGCTTCGCGATTGTCATCCGCAACAAAGGGGAAGATCCCGGTAGCTCCCGGGGACGGCACGCGACTGGCCGGTGTATCCGTAATTTTTGTAAACGTTCCTAGTGTTAAGTCCTGCACCGGCAAGTCGGCGCCGGTCGTCAGGTCGACATCGGAAACAATCGGTAGCTCGTAGATCCAAATTTCCTGATTCCCATCCGCCGCTAACACGCTACCTGTATCGACGCCGTTGAAGAGCGCCGGATTAGGCGCATTGGCGCTGAACACAATGCGGTAATGACCATTGATGCCCGGCCGCAAAGTGATCATCGGTCGATTGTTGCTGATCTCGATCTGAATGTTCGCGGGATCCGGAGGAGTCGGAACTGGAGTCGGCGTCGGCGTCGCAGTGGGACTCGGTGTTGGGGTCGGAGTAGGCGTCGGTGTCGGCGATGGCGTCGGCTTCGGCACGTTCCTGGTGTTCGTGATCTGGAAAATGCGACGCTGCGCGTAATCGATCAGAAAGACCTCGCGATTCCCGTCTTCGTTGTTGCGTGGGTTCGGATTGAGATTTCCCGCAGAGTCTCTCGTCGGTATCTTCTCAGTAGAGATATCGCCGTTCGACTCAACTACTACAAAGCGTCCATTCGCGGTGATGTCTTTAGCGAATGAGTTGAAACCCGCGGTTCCGGAAGTGAGCTGTGAGAGAAAGGGCTCGGGAGTGGCGCTCGGGGTCTGCGCTAATGCAGAAAAAAACGCGCCTGAAGCGAGCGTAAACACAATCAGGGCGCAGAACATTCTGGGAACTAGCTTCACGAAATCCTCCGGAATAAAGAGCGAATAGGAGCGGATTAGATGCCCATGGGAGCCTGAGCAGCAGTCCAGCGCCAGTTAAATAGTGAAATATATTTCTCTTAAACGCTGGCCGCTAAAAGAAGCGCTATTCTACGCAGAACCCGCGCTTAACCGCAAGCGCACGCTTAGTTAGACTTAGAGACTCAGGTCAGTGGTTAAGTCATGCTCACGTCCGACTCCGACTGCTTCTAAATCGGCTGACTTTACGACCTAGTCGAGAACAGTTATCGTTCCTCGCATGACTACCGCATTGCGCGTCGAGGGCGTTTCCAAACGCTATCGAATCTACGAGCGCCCGAATGATCGCCTCAGGGAAATGCTCACGCGCGGTCGCTGGAAGCGCCATCAGGAGTTCTGGGCGCTGCAGGATGTAAGTTTTGAAATTGAAGCAGAAACTACTACCGGCATCATCGGGCCCAACGGCAGCGGCAAATCCACTCTCTTGCAAATTATGACCGGCACACTTGAGCCAACACATGGGAGCGTCTGGCACGAAGGCCGCATTGCCGCGTTACTGGAACTCGGTACTGGATTCAATAGCGAGTTTACCGGGCTGGAAAACGTTTTCATGAATGCTTCGTTGATGGGTTTTTCGCGAAGCGAAACCGAGGAGTTACTGCCGGAGATCGAACGCTTTGCGGAAATCGGACCGTTCATCTATCAGCCGGTCAAGACATATTCAAGCGGAATGTATGTGCGCCTCGCGTTTTCCGTAGCCATCAGTGCGGCGCCGCAGATTCTAATTATTGATGAAGCACTCGCGGTGGGCGACGCTGTCTTTCAACATCGCTGCATGCGCCGGCTGAAAGAAATGCAAGAGAGCGGTGTAACAATATTTTTTGTCTCGCACGACCTTGCCTCAGTGCGAGCGCTCTGCTCACGGGCAATTCTAATGCATGCCGGTCGCGCTGTAGCCGATGGAAAACCGGCTACCGTTCTCAACCACTATCAAAAGATCATCATGGCCCGCGAGGATGCCTATGATCGGCAAGAGCTTACTGAGACATCGAATCCGGAGCAGGACATAGACCTGGTCCACCGCGACATGCCGAAAATCGAATGTTCATACCGGCATGGTGACGGAAGCGCGGAAGTTGTTCGTGTTCAGCTACTCGACAACACTGATCGTCCTATCCTGCTGGTGGAAACAGGAGAATCGGTCACAATTCGGGTTCTGGTGCGCCTCCATAGAGACGTGACCGAACCAATCTTTGGCTTCCTGCTGCGTAATCGTCATGGCATTCACCTTTATGGAACGAACACGGATTTGCAGCAGCTCAGAATAGGTCGAGCACAACGCGGTGAGATCATCGAGATCTCCTTTCCGTTTGACTGCTGGCTCGCGTCGGATTCGTACAGCGTGACCGTCGCCGTGCACAGTCGCGAAGGCGTGAGCTACGACTGGCTCGACGGAGTCTTGCTCTTTCAAGTAGTAAGCCAGGTCCCGATGGATGGAGTCGCGAACCTTAACGCTATCGCGGCCATTCGGAGGTTTAATTACAAAACTGAGGAAACAGCATTAGCAGTGGGATAGCTGCTGATTGCCGATTGCTGATTTCAGGGTAATGAGTCAGTTTGGAAACGAGGTCAGTACCACAACGCGGTAGCGTGCGGGTCGAAACTGAAGCTCTCAAACTTCCGACTTAACCTAGAGGCAAGAGTGCTCTACGACCATATCCAAACGAAGACGTCACTTACGAAAACTGAAGCAGAAGGTTAGAATCGAGTTTCCACCCAAGCTGGAGATCCTGGAAATCAATGAACGGAACTGAAACAACAAAAGTAGCGGGTAGCTCTCAACCCGTTGTGGAAGAATCTAACGGTGCGGCTGGATCCGCTCCGGCGTTGGGGGCATTCGTTTCGGCTACCGGACATAAGTTCCAGGCTCGAACTGGAACATCAGATGCGGCGATCTTCAAACTAGTAGTAGACGAAAATGAATATAACCTGCCGCCGCGATTTCAACCCGGTGACATTGTGATCGATATCGGCGCGCACATCGGTGGCTTCTCCTATGCTTCTCTGGCGCGCGGCGCGGGAAAGGTTTATGCGTTCGAGGCTCACCCGGAAAATCACGCAATAGCCTCTAAAAACGTAGAGCGCTTCGGCGGGCGTGTGAGTTGTCAACAACAGGCAGTTTGGCGGTCGGACCAACCTTCACAATTTCTTTACAACGAAGACCTGTCAGGTAACAGCAACCCCGGCGGGATTTCCTTGCTCTGGAACGATGAGGGGGAAGCGGTCGAAACGATCAGTCTCGATCAGATTCTTTCTGAAGCGTCTGAAGGTTTCAAAAAACCCATTCGCCTGCTGAAGATCGATTGCGAAGGATCGGAGTATCCGATTCTCTTCACTTCTACCCAGCTGCAAATCGTTGAAGAGATTTGCGGCGAATATCACGAGGTACCTGCGGAGCAAATCCCCGAGCGCGCGAAAGTTCCCGGGAAGTTTGAACGTTTCGATCGTTTTGCGCTCAAGGAATTCTTCGAGGAGCAAGGATGGTCGATCGTGCTTGAGCCCAAAGCTGACCAGCTTGGTCTTTTTCATGCGCGACAAAGCCTGCCATCGAGCTTGCGCTCCGAGGAATCGAGCTTGGAAGATCTGATGTCTCAAGTTCGGGAAGCGGTGCGGGTGCGAGAAGCTCAGGGAGAAACGTCGTTCATAAATGCTTCCGCCGAGTTATTCAAGCTGCTTTCTGCCGATGGATTTTTCTCGCTCGATTTTGGCGAAGCTGGTTCTCAAGCTGAGCATTTGACGACTGTTGGGGATTTTGCTCGGCTTCAGTTGCAGCCCAGGTTTGAGCCAGCCGCTGGCAACCACTATCACGTTAACGCCCTGTTGAAGTATCACGACCGCGAATTCATTTGGAACGCATACAAAGCGATCTTGAAGCGCGAACCCGATGAGCGGGGTCTAAAAGACTTTCTTGCGCTCTTGCGGAGCGGCACTCGCAATAAAATCGACATCCTCTCCAGTCTTCACTCTTCGTCCGAAGGACAGCGTGCCGGCGTCACCATCGAGGGCTTGCGCACGCCGGCGTTGATCCGGAAGTTCTATCGCCTGCCGGTCATCGGTTATCTCGCAGAGATGCTGGTCACGATCGCGCGCCTGCCCCTCTTAGTTCGCAGTCAGAGACAGAGCGAGAACCATCTAATTGCCCAGCAAGAGCGATTGGCCACACATATCGCGCAAACAAATCATCAATTGTTAGATCAGATCAAAGAGACCCATAACCGGATCCAAGAGTACAGTGCCGATGCGAGGCGGCAAGCGGATTCTCTGCGCGAAGCTTTGGTCGCCCTGCGGAAGTCTCAGACTATGTTTGCTCAACACCAGAAGCAGATAGCAGTGTTACAACACCAGCAGGTAAATGCTCTTTTTCGCGAGCAACAAAACCTGCGCAACCACGACCCGATCAACCGGAGAGTGGCTGGCCCAGATAGGGGTGAGCGCTCGGCGATGGGTGATATCGACCAGATCGAGGCCTCTCTAACTGAGCACCTGCGCGGCACTTCAGACTCGCTGAAGCAGGATTTGGATTTCTACCTGTCGTTGCTCAATGCGTCGCGCGTGACGGGCGAGATACTGGACCTCGGTTCCGGCCGCGGAATCTGGCTGCAATACCTCAAGGACGCGGGGCTGCCTGCCATGGGAGTGGAAGCAAACACCCATCTGGCCGAAGCGGGACAAAAACGCGGACTCGAAATAATTCATGGTGACGTTATTCGACACTTGAGAGGACTACCGGAAGGCAGCCTGCAGGCGGTAACCGGCTTTCATCTGGTCGAACATTTTGACTTTCACGACTTGCTCCAAGTGCTGCGAGAGATTCGCAGAGTTCTCAAGCCCGGGGGACTGGTGATCCTGGAAACCCCAAATCCGAAAAATCTCGTCGTGGGCGCCTGCAACTTTTACGCTGATCCAACTCATCGCCAGCCACTCTTTCCGGAGACCCTTCAGTTTCTGTTGGACGCAGTCGGGTTCGTCCAAACGCGCATCACCTATCTGCACCCAACCGAGGGCAGTCCTTTCAACAATTCCGAACCCGGCTCTCGCGAACTTCATATCTGGCTATTCGGGCCTCGCGACTTCGCGGCCATAGGCTTGAAGCCCTAAACCACGCAACTCCTTCCCATTTCATCAATGGCCCGCTTTGCAATCGTAACTTCGCACCTGACCTCCGGGGATGCCGTCAGCAACGACGTCGTCTCGATGCAAAGAGTTCTGGAGAACCACGGATGTGACGCGCGCTTGTACGCGGGCAGCACCGATTTTGAAGAACCAAAAGTCTGGCCTCTCGCAGAGATCGCTGAGTTTCTCCAGGATGCCGCTGATGTTCTGATTTATCACCACTCGTTTGGCTGGGATATCGGCATCTCGATGCTGCAGCGAATGAAGTGCAAGACGATCATCAAGTATCACAATGTGACGCCTCCCGAATTTTTTGCCGGGCTGAGCGCGTGGCATGAAGAGAAGTGTGTTGAGGGTTTGCGTCAGCTGGAGTTCATCGCGAATGCCGGTTACGCAGCCTACTTTTCCGACTCGGCCTTTAACATGCGCCAGTTGCTCGAACTGGGTGCTGATCCGGCTCGTAACTTTGTCGTACCTCCGTTTCATCACATCGATCGGCTGGACGCAATCAACGGTGACGAAGAAACGCTTGGGACTTATCGAGACGGGCAGACAAACGTATTAAGCGTTAGTCGCGTCGCTCCTCACAAAAATCAGGAGACCCTGATCGAAGCGTTCGCGCATTACCATCATTACTACAACACTAACAGCCGGCTCTTAATAATCGGGCGCGAGGAGCAGGCGTTTGAGAGCTACTCCACGCGACTCCGCAAATTGATTAACTTTCTCGTCCTGGAAGACAAAGTGGTTTTCGCCGGGGAAGTTTCTGATGCCGCCCTCAAGGCCTATTACCTGCTCAGCAATATCT
>JBPCMI010000011.1:0-5050 GCA_051002415.1 Pyrinomonadaceae bacterium | reverse complement strand
TGCGGAGGAAAGGACGAGCTTAGTGCTTTGTTCTTGGTACTTTGTTCTTAATAGTTTGTTTATATAGGTCGACCAAGTTCCAAGGTCCAAGTTCAAAGCTCAAAATTCAAAGCACTAAGCTCGTTTTTTGCCCCATGACAAATGGCAAATGTTTCGGCTTCTCGCCACCGACTTATGCACTCCTCGCACACCACGCTACAATGACATATGCCCGTAAGTGGCCGTCGCAAGTCTGTAATCTTCTTCATAACACTCGGGGCCTGCCTCGTTTCGCTGGCCATCGCTCTTTATGTCGGTTGGATTCTGCTTAACTGGCGTCAGGTCGCCCTTCTCAGTCTCGGAATCATCTTCTTTTCATTGATCATCTTTGGCGTCGTTCTCAACACAATTTTCCTGGTCCGGGAAATCCGCCGCAACGAGCAGCACGATGCCTTTATTAATGCCGTCACTCATGAACTAAAAACTCCGATCGCATCAATTCGGCTCTACCTCGAGACCCTTATGACGCGTAAAGTCGAGGAGCCGCAGCGCGAGCAGTTTTACGACATCATGCTTGCTGATAGTGATCGGCTGCTTCATACCGTCGAGCAGGTGTTGCGTGCGGGTCGTGTCAGTCATCGCCGTCGGCGTCAAAACAGAGCCGTGATCGATCTCAGCGAAATTGTGCGCGAGTGTCTGGATCTGACGCGGGTCCGTCACAACCTCGCGGCGGGAGCGCTAAACTTTGATGAAACGCTGCAGGGCGAATCAGCCCGTGTTGCCGGTGATGTTGATGATCTGCGCGCCGCGATTTCTAATCTCCTCGATAACGCAATTAAGTATTCCGACCAGGAAGTTTTAGTTTCAGTAGAAGTAGCGAACATCGACGAAAAACACGTGGCCGTCCGGATTGCCGACCGTGGCATCGGAATTCCACGAGCGCAATTAAAGCGCATCTTCAAGCGGTTCTATCGCGCCCCCGGCCTGGTAATGGCGCGCGTTAAGGGCACTGGCCTCGGTTTGTTCATTGTTCATTCGATCGTGGAAAAACATGGTGGCCGCGTGTTTGCCGAAAGCCCAGGCGTGGGACAGGGAAGCACTTTCACAATTCAACTGCCGAGGGTTTAAGCGATGAGCAGCGTGCTGGTCGTTGAAGACGAAAAACATTTAGCTGACGGGTTGCGCTATAACCTTGAAGCCGAAGGCTACACGGTTGAGACTGTGGGCGACGGCGAAACGGCCCTGACGCGTCTCCTGGATGAGCAACGCAGTTACGATGCGGTGGTGCTCGATGTGATGCTCCCCGGCAAGAATGGTTTTACGGTTGCTGCCGAACTGCGCGCAGCAAATCAATATGTGCCTCTACTGATGCTCACCGCGCGGGGACGCCCGGAGGATGTTCTGAAAGGTTTTGAATCAGGCGCCGACGACTATCTCCCCAAGCCTTTTGAGTTATCGGTGTTAATGGCGCGCATCAACGCCTTGTTGCGACGGCGCGACTGGTTGCGCAGTAATGCCCGGGAAAACGAACGGGACTCGGCGCCGGTTGCGGCGCAAAGCGAAGTCTACTCGTTTGACGGGAAGACCATTGATCTGGCATCGCTCGAATTGCACACAGGGGAGCAAACGGTGCGGCTAACACTGATGGAAGCGCAACTACTCCGCTACTTGATCAAGCATGAAGGAGAGATCGTGAAGCGGAAGTCGATGCTGGAAGAGGTTTGGGGGCTACACGAGGATACCGACACCCGCGCAATCGACAACTTCATAGTCCGTCTACGGCGCTATATTGAGGATGAGCCCTCTCGTCCTAAACATTTGCTGACCGTGAGAGGACTTGGATATCGGTTTGTGAGGGGTGGGAAGGAGTAAAAAGAGCATTTTCCATTTGCCATTTCTCATTTGTCATTGGAAGGCGAGCGGCAGATTTAAGCGCAGAGACACGAAGACGCACAGCCGCAAAGAGAATTTGACGAAATCCGCTCGCGTGGCTGTGTTGTATTTTCTTTGCGCCTCTGCGTCTTCGCGTCTCTGTGCTTGATTTATTTCGCGACTGAACGCAGTTTGATGACAATGACAAATGGAAATGTTTTTTCCCCCTACGAAGCTGTCCCTGATCCTCTCATCCACCGGCCGTAATAATAGAAGCCTTCACTCCCAGCAAGTCGGAAAAGTCTTTGACGTAGACCGCCTCCACTTTTCTAATCCGGCCAACCGTTTCCATCAATTCTTCGCCGGAAATGAAACCATTCTCGGTATAAGCAATCGCCCACGCAGGGATGTGCGACGCGGTGCGTAACAAGTCTTCGACCAGCCCCAGGTACTGTTGTTTGCTTTGCACTGCTGCACCAAGCCGGCCCGACCGCCGCAGGTCAAACTCATTCCAGAAGTGATCTCCGCCCTGAAGCCATTCTTCGCGCCAACTCGAATGACCGCGGGCGGGCTTCACCTGCACCACCGGCGCCGGCAATCTTAGAAAAAGCAGGTCGGTGTGTTGCCGCTCGGCGACAAAGCTGCGCAGGTCCTGGTTCGTGCTCCTGTTACGTAAGGTGTTGTCGTAGGGCTTCGGCAGCAACTCTTTCATCTGACAGAAAACTCTTGATAGTGACAACGGCTCACGCATGCGAAAAGTCTGCTTATCAAAAGAAAGAACGTAATCTCCCACCATCATTCCCAGTGTCAGAGCGATGGCGCGTTTATGCGGGTCCTGAAGTTTCTCGGCGTTAAAGCGCACATTATCAAACCACCAGGCATCGCTTTCATTGAACCACTTCACTAAAGCAACATTGTCCAGTTTATCTCGAGGCGCGTAAGCATCGTCCAGGACGATTTCGCAATCATCATCATCCAAAATTGAAGATGAGTTTTCGATTAGCGCAGTCGCTTTGGTGAAGGCCCAGATGAAGGGATCATTCGCAACGACCCGCACATCCCAACGCTTCAAGTGCAGGCCCAGGTTCGGTTCGCCGCTAAAAGGCAGCGCCACCGATTTGAATTTCATGCGGCGCAGGACGTTGAGCTCAAATGCGAGCCAACCATTTCCGAATGCGTCGATGTTGTTGTAAGCCACTTCTATAACCTTCCCCAGCGCCTTACTTCATAAACGAAGAAAATAATTCCTTATTCTCATAAGGAGCAGTAACGGGCTCTACTTCATCGGGCGCTTCCACTTGCTCAGTAAGCTCAAGCTGCAGAAACGACTGCACCACGCGCGGATCGAACTCGACGCCCGCTAACTCAATAATCATTTGCCGCGCCGCGGCCGCAGAATAAGCTGCGCGAAAAGGCCGATTCGCCGTGAGGGACACATAAGAATCTGCTAGACGGAGAATCCGGCCGGCGAGCGGAATCTCGTCACCTCTTAATCCGTCCGGATAGCCGCCGCCGTTCCACCACTCATGATGCCAGCGGACCAGGAGGTTGGTGGCGCGATCAGCGCCGGCGCGCGCTGACTCCTGTTCGCCGATCACCGGATGCCGCTGCAGATCGATGCGCTCTTCATCGCTCAAGGCCCCGGCGCGCTGAATATAGTCTCTTTCCATTGCCGCTTCACCGAGGTCATGGAGCAACGCGGCAGCACGCAGCGACCGGCGATCACGACTAGCCAACAAGAAATGCTGCGCGATTTCGTCCGCGAGCTCGGCAATACGAACAGCGTGAACGCTCTTATATTGCTCAAACTCATCGGTCGCCGACGCTAGTTGGGTAAAGGCGTCAACGTGCTCTTTGTCATTTGTCCTCATAAGTGGCATCGGTAGTGAATGATTCTACTTGTCTAACCAAGCGACAACCAGCCGCGACACTCCTAAGGCGTCGTCGTCGTTTCCAGGCGACGCAGCAACTTGTGAGCGGCAGGTAAGTTGGGCTCCACCGCGAGCACGCGTTTTAGTTCGGTTTCGGCACGACGATAGAAGCCGAGATCAAAGTATAGTTGGGCGAGCATCAAGCGATAGGAAAAGTTTGTGGGGTCGAGTTTAAGTGCCGCCTGCAGCTCCGCTTCGGCAAGCCGCCGTGTGGCTTCAACAGCTCCGAGCGCCCGTCCGTAGTGAGCGCGAAAGCGTGCCTCACCCGGTGCCAGCCTGGCGGCGGCGGCCAGGCTGACGATCGCGGCTTGGATTTGCCCCTGCTGCAAAGCGATGAATCCTTCCTGGAAGCTGGTCTCCGCTCGTGCAAAGTCATTTTCGCCTCCTGCACCGCTTTGCTCCTTCTTAGCTGCTTCCTTAGCCGCCTTAGCGCGCACTCTATCCTGTTCGGTCTGCTTGGGAATTTCCATCGTCGAGCTGCGGATTCTCTCTCGGGCAGCAAGTTTAGCGTCATAGGCCAACCGTTGCGCCGGATCGGTCAGTGTCACGTACGCCTGCGCGATTTTGGCGAAAGCAGACTCAACGCTAGCGTGTAGAGGCGTGCCGGCCTGCATGTGAAACAGATCCGGATGATAGCGACGGGCGAGGGCATAATAGCTGTTCTTGATTTCCTGGGGACTGGCGTCGTTGCCGAGTTTTAGCACCTCATAAAAACTCGCAGCGTTCTGCAGACGTTCAAATAACTCCTCCAGATCGGTAGCTAGAGTGTGAACAGAAACTTCAGCTGGACCTGGCTCCTCGCCGCTTTCTTCGGGTACCGCTGGAATTGGAGCCAGGAATGGCCGTTCCTTTGTAAGCGCGCCAGGCCATCGCTGGCGCTTCACAAATCCGGCAACCGCAAGACCGTAAATTGTGCGCAATGCCTCATCGCCGGAGAGTCCACTCAGCGTGATCCACTCGTTGAGACTCAAAGAATCTTCAAGCCGCGAGAAGAGAAAACCCTCCGCCGGCAAGAGACCAGTGGAATCAGGTAAATTTGCCGCAGGGCTAAAAATCTCGTCGCGGTTTGGCAAACGCGCGGCAATGGTCGCGGGTTGCATTTTGCGAGTCGCCTGTAGGAGCAAGCTCGGTATATCTATTTTCACGCGCAGGGGATCAGCAAGACGCGGGCGCGCATCAAACTCCCATGCACCCTCCGCCCAGAGCAGGGCCACACGCAGCACGTCTACCACCTGGTTCGAAATCAGCCAGACCACAGTTTTTCGATC
>JBPCMI010000010.1:0-15752 GCA_051002415.1 Pyrinomonadaceae bacterium | reverse complement strand
GTAACGAAGAGTCTGCGCGCGGCCTTTGAAGGAGTAAACATTGAGCTGGAATCGGCAGCGCGTACTCTCGGCCTCAGCAATCGCCTGATTTTCTTCCGCGTGACCCTGCCGCTTGCTTCTCGCGGCGTGCTCGCGGCAACTGCCTTGGCTTTCACGCGAGCTCTTGGGGATTTTGGCTTAGCACTCCTGCTCGCCGGAGACATTCCGGGCAAGACGCAAACAGCTTCGGTGGCGATTTATGATGCGGCACAGGCGGGACGAGATAATGAGGCTTTTATGCTTGCGGTGATCGTTTCACTGATTGCAATGGTGTTGCTTTATTTCATCAACCATTTTGGACAAAGAAACCGAACTTAATTCTTTGATCTTTGTACTTTGTTCTTCTCTAAGAATTAAGTTCCAGAATGAGAACTCTAGCGGCGCAACCGAACAAAGCTCAAAGTTCAAAGATCAAAGCACGAATTCTTAAAACAGTCCCACCTTGTTCGTTCGGTACCCGGGAAACACTGCTTGAACATTTGCTGTGCCCAGATGCTTCTGTGCTACTTCTGCAAACACGTCGCGAAAATCTGTAGTCAAAGCAAGGTCGCGGCCCTCATACAACTGATCGCTCTTCAACCCCGGCCATTGTCCGTGCACCTTGCCCCCGCGCACGCCGTTGCCAATCATGAGCATCGCATTCGCATGACCATGGTCCGTTCCGCGATTGCCATTTTCGCGCACGGTGCGTCCAAACTCTGACATCGTGAGGATCACTACATCGTCCATACGCTTGCCCAGGTCCGTCGCGAGGGCCGCGAGGCCGTTGCTGAAATCCTGCAACCGCAACGCGAGCTGCCCGCGCGCGTTTCCTTGATTGACGTGCGTGTCCCAGCCGCCAACATCCGTGAACGCGACTTCCAAACCAACCTGAGCTTTCACTAACTGCCCGATCTGCAGGAGCGAGTTACCAAAAGCTGAACGCGGATATAAGGCACCGTTCTCCGGTTTATACTGGCCGGGATTTACTCGCTTCAGGTAGTTGACCGCTTCAAAGGTTTCTTTACCTGTCCCGCCGAGGACATCGTTTACTGTCTGATCGTAGATAGCTTCAAACCCGCCTTGCACATTCGCCGAAGATCGTCCTGCGCGAATCGTGAAGTCGTTGAGATTAGAAATCGCCAACGTGGGCGCGCTTCCCTGAAGAATGCGCGGCATTGTTTGAGTCATGGATACCGCGCGAAATAACGCACGCTGAGAATCGGTCTTGGTTTGTAGATAGCGGTTGAGCCAACCGTCGGGAGTTCCTTTGCGACCTGGTGTCGCTGACTCCATGTAATCCTGGGCGTCGAAATGAGAACGCGTATTGTCGGGCGAACCAGCGGCATGCACGATCGCAAGCTGCCTCCGGTCCCAGAACTGTTTCAGCGGAGACATCGCTGGGTGCAATCCAAAGAAACCGTCAAGGTCGAGCGCCGCCTCGGCGTTTCCAGATTGTGGCTGCGGAATCGCTATCGATGGTCGCAGGTCGTAGTAGTTGCGTTCGCCGTAAGGAACGATCATGTTGAGGCCGTCAACCGCGCCACGCTGAAAAACCGCGATCAGTGTTTTGCGGCGGCCGCCCGTCAGACCCTCGCGCGTTTGTGCCAACAAAGCGCGCTGTAAGAAGGACGGTGCGGAGATTGAAACACCGATGCTCGCCAGGGCGATGCTTCCCGATCTAAGGAAAAATCTTCTATTCATAATTCAACTCACTAAGAGGTCAGTTGTCAGTAGCGAGTTGTCAGGCCACTGGTTAGTCACCACTGACCACTGACCACTGATTACTGCCGCTGAAACTCCGGCGAACCTAAAATCAATCCCACGATCTTCGTAACAGGATCGGTGATGCTTGCATCCAAGCGCGCCGGTTGCCTGCCTCGGCCTCGGTCCGCGGGCGATTCAGAACGCTCTCGCTCCATCTCCCCAGGCATTGCTGGTGACGACTCATCAACCTCACCGGCTTCAGCAACGCGGCGCATTTCCCCTCGAGCTGGCGCCGGCGTTATCACAATTTCCTGATCCAGTTGTGCTAAGAGCAGCTCCCGCGTCTTTGATGCAACATTGCCGCCAACGATGATCTCCAAAAAGCGATCCATGATCTTAACTTTGTCGGAGTTAGAATCCGCGGTGGTACCTCCGGCAAAGCGTTTGAGATCTACCCGCGTCCCAGGGATGCGGTTGCTGGCGAGAGCCAAACCAAAATTCAAACGTTCGAGCAGGCCGCCGGTGTTAACCCAACTCTCGGCGCTGTCTGAATAGCCGTTTGGCGTTTGGAAGCCGTAGAGCGGTTCGCCCATGCGAGCAATCCATTGGTGTAGTTGTGGACCTCCCGAAGTTTCTGCTCCAAGCGTGCGCAGCGAGCTGATTGTCAGTTCGAATGGTCGTTTCACTTTGGCGCGATAAGCCGCCGCAGAGCTGAACTCAGGCGAGTAGAAGATTGCGCGCAGGGTTTCAGGAATGTCGCCATCACTTTTTGTAAACGCAGCCGCGACCTTATCGACGAGTGCGGCCGGCGGGGTATCACTAACAAAGTAACGAGTGAGTTTAGTAGCGATAAACTTCGCTGTCGCCGGGTGACGCGCAAGGATATCGAGGACGCGCAGACCATCGTTCATGCCGCCGCCCGCGGGAATTTTGTGACCCAGGACGATTTTCTCGCCGTCGTCATGCGCGCGCGCGTTGAAGAAAAACCGACCCGCGTTTTGGCGCAACATCTCGGCCCGGCGCTCGTTCAACATGGCGCCGGCCGCGCCGCCGCCACGCGGCGCCAGAATCGTCCAACCCGTAAAGCACCGCGCCACCTCCTGCACATCCTTCTGCGTGTAGCCTCCGTCCACCCCAAGTGTGTGGAGTTCCATTAACTCTCGCGCGTAGTTCTCATTGACCCCGCGACGTGGTCTTTGCGCATTAGCGGGCGGCTGGGACACGTTGCTGCGATCGGGCAACGCGCCCGGATTGCGATCCGCCGGGCGCTGTTCACCCCGATTGCCGCGACCTAAGCCAAACAAACCGCGATCGCGTCCACGCCGCTCTGCAGTCTGCATGTTGGGACTGACGCTTTGAAAATTATCAAGATAGAAAAGCATTGCCGGACTCTGCGCTGTAGCTAACAGCAGGTCATGAAACTTTCCGACGGTGTTTGGTCGAATCGTATCGCGATCGTAGGAAACCAACAGCCAGCGATCGGCCCCTTTGCCGGAGAACACATTGAAGTGGTTAGTCCAAAAATCCACGAGCACCTCTTGCAGTTGTCGCTCACTGTAAGTCGCTCGCAGAATGCGTGAGGCCTGCAATTCCACGAGGATGCGTTGTGGCCGCAAGAGACCGTTCGCAGCGTAGTAGTCACGAATCGCACGGCGATTAGCCGCGTTGCGACCGGCAGCGTTGGGATTAGCGTTCGGCTGCGCGGGTCTCGGCATCTGCCCCTGTGTATTCGAGGTGTCGGGAGGAGCCTGGTTCGAATCGTCGCCCGTGTTTGCCGGTTCATTTGGCATCTCGCCGCGACGTTGAAGTTGCCGCAGGATCTGGCCTGGCTGCGGATACTTCTCGTAGAGCTGTGCCGTGGTCATCGTGAGGGTAGAAAGATCTTTCACCTTTGCCTCGGCAACTTCATCGCGGATTTGAGACGGATTGAGTTGCTGCTCAATATACTTTTCGATTCCAAGAGCTTTTACGCGCTCTAAATCTCCGGGACGCGCGCCAAAGCCGAGCCGGTTCAGCACGTGAGTGATGCGCTGATCTTCCGTGAGGCGATCGCCTTGGACACGGGGCTTTCCTTTTTGCGCAAAACCCGAACGTGTAAGACTTGGAAAGCCGGTAGCCAGTAATGCCACAAGTGATAGAGCGGCGACTGCCGGGCGAAGATTATAGAGCGATAGTTGCATTTCTCATCATTTCCTTTGGATTTGTTCAGGATCCTTCCCTACCGAGTTAGACGCGGTGACTGCTTTGGCGGTTGAGAAACTTGGGGAAGGACGCAGGAGGCAGGAGCCGGAAGTCAGTAGGCATTCTGCCTACTGCCTACTGCCTACGGCTTACTAACTTCTGACTCCTGACTCCTGACTCCTGACTACTGCCCCGGGGTTGGCCTCGGCGTGGGTGAAGTGGCTGGGCCGGTGCGACCTAGCGGTCGCGGAAAACTTACGGGACTCCGATTCCCTTCCCGATCGACTGCACGCACGCCAAAGAAATAATTGTCCTTCGACATTCCTGTCATTGTGTGAGCAGTTTCGTTTCCAATCCAACGCGAGTCGGTCCAGACCGGTGAGGTTGTGTTGCGCCAGACGATTTCGTAGCCGGCAAGATCAGGTTCTGTGTTGGCGTCCCATTTGAGATCAGTGTCGTTGGTGAGCTGCGCAGTCAAAACGCTAACGCCTTTCGGTTTTGCCGGGGCGAGCGCCAGAACCGCCAGGCTCGCAGCGTTGATGCGGGCAACGTCCGCGACGTAGGCGAAGTCGACATGCTCAGGCAGATCGCCATACTTGATTCCGTTCTCGGTGCGAAGTGTTTGATGTTGATGTGTATAGTCTTCGTTAGGTTCCGTGAAACGTACTGCCGCAAAGCCACGCTCAAGAAACGGAATGTGATCACCGCCGCGTAGATATCGGTCTCGTCGATACACCATCATCACTTTCATATGAGGTACATAACGTTCCGCAACCTGCTTGATGAAGCGCGCAAGCTGGCGTGACGCGGAATCGTTCTCGCCGCCGACACCGCGACGCACAGTCGCTTCCTCAGGCTTTTCACTCGAAGGCACGCCTTCAGAAAACACCCGCAGCGTGCGCCGGTCACGCACGCCATTGCCGCCGAGCGTGTTACCAACGATGTCATTGGTGAACATCGCCTCAATATCTGTGTCCTTTTGCTTCGCTTGTTCGGCAAAATGCGTGGCCCCCAGCAATCCCTGTTCTTCACCGGCAACTGCCATGAAGATTATTGTCGCCTCGAACTTGTACGGGGCCATCGCCCGCGCCATCTCCAATACCGCAGCCGTGCCGGAAGCGTCGTCATTGGCGCCGGGCGCGTCACACTTTTCATCAGTCGGACTTGAGCACATCGAATCGTAGTGCCCACTGACAACGTAGACGCGGTTCTCCGATTGAGGTTGGGTTCCTTTGAGAGTCGCCACCACGTTTGTAATCGTTGTGGGCGTAGGAACGCGCGCGGCTTTCTCTTGAAGAAAACTTTGCTTCTCAACTGTCATGCGCCCGCCGGATTTTTTCGCGACCTTGAGAAACTCCTGATAAAGAAAGTCGCGCGCGGCGCCAATTCCGCGATTGGGATCGTCCTGTGCTGAGAGCGTGTTGCGCGTGCCAAAGGAAACGAGCTTACGAATCGTCAGTTCGATGTTTCGCGCTTTGATCTCGCTGATGATTCTGGGAATCTCTCGTTTACGACTCGCGGGATGGGTAGCAGATGTCCGGCGCGCCCTGGGGCTGCGCGGTTGCTGACTATTAACTGATGAAAAGCTAGTCAAAATGATCAAGCACAATGCTGACAGCAAAACGATCACTTGCTTGAGCTTTGATCTCATTGCACCTCGCAAATCTGATGGGCGGTCATCGTTATAAGGCTTAGCTCGGTTCCGAGGGTCCGCGATAGATCGGCGTGAACGTTCGAGTCGTGTGTTCAGTAACGCTCGATGCCGGATCGTAACGTGGCGGCATTGCTGGGGAACGAACGTCGCAGGTGCTGCGTTTCGATTCTGCGGCGGCGGCGCGGGAATGTGTCTCTGCAAATTTAGAATCTTTGACCAGAAGCGCAAAAGCATAGCCGTGCTTCCAAACATTGTCAGCATGCTGAAGAGCACTATCCAGGTGATGAAGGCAGGATGAACGTGCCTCTCGGCCAGCGACGCCGCGCCGCTGCTAATAATCCCCAAGCCGACAACGACAGTCAGACCAAGTACCAGCGTTGGCGCCAATAACTTAACCGGTGCGACAACGGTGGGCGGGAAGTTGTCGTAGGTTACAGTCTGATTCGCGCCGCACCGATTGCAATACTTCAGCTCAACGGTGAGTTCGTTGCCACAAGCGGGACAGAACATGCAGCACCTCCGCACCAATGGTTTGTAAGGTCTAATGTATCACTCTCGAGAAGGGATTGCCGATTGGCGATTGGCGACTGGCGATTGCCGATTGGCAATCGCTCTAAGTTATCAGCGGATGCGGTAAGCGCGGCCTTTCCAAACTACGATCACTTCGCCGGCGAGTCTTTCGGCAATAGTACGAATGGCAGGCTCATCAGCGACGAGAACGCGATACTGCTCGGAACCTCGGACCACAGTCATAACGGAACGACCGGGGTCATAATCAACATCGATCCAGGTGGTGCCTTGTCTTTGAAAACGCCGTCCGGCCACTTCACGAATTTCCGCATCCTGATCTGCGCGTTTTTGTTTGCTTTCGCCGCGACGTGCTTCCACCGAACTAAGGGCGCCGCCTCTTCCAGCAGAAGCGGCTTTCCGACTGCGCGAAAGAGTTTCTCGATCTTCAACCGCCTGTCGTTCATCTCTGGCTTCTCGAGTAGCCTTGTCTCCTGCCGCTTCTTCATTCTGTTTGGCAACGGCTTCATTCTTGTCAGCTTCGCGACTTGGCGTAGGCAGCGGCTTGGCGGGAGGAGCCGCCGCGGGCTCAGGAGCAAATGTCGGTTCTGCTGTCTTCTGCGAATCCGCCTTGGGGGCATCTTTTGCTAAGTAGCCCGAAGAAGAATCAACTGAGGTTATCTCGTCCACAGCCTGAACTTTTTCACCGGGCTTGGCTGGCGTTTCCGCAGCGGGCGCTGGGTTCTGCGCTGGTGCCGAAGATGAATGGGTTTTGATCTGGCCCTCGGTTCCCGGGCTTGTCGACTCCGGCGAGGACTTTAGCTCTGGCTGCGGTGTCGTAGTTTCCCGATTCTGCGCTACATAATCTGTTGACTGCTGCTGGCGGAAAGTAATGAGTCCCACTGTTACCACAGCAAGCAGGGCAAGCGCCGGTACGGCAAAACGTAAAACTGCTGGGGAAAGAAACGCTGGCAGTCGTTGCCAGAGACTCATTTGCGCACGCTCTTCAGTCTTAATTTCACCGATGGGCAAACCAGCCGCTGCGGTTAACGACGCCGCCAATTTGCGACAACGTGAGCAGTCGGCGATATGAGCCGTGTAACGCGCGCGCGCCGCCGGCGGCACCGAGCGTTCAGCAAATGCATTCAACTCATCGGCGTCAAGATGCGCGTCGTCAAGCTGCGCTTCGTTGACGGTTTCCGAGATAGACGAAGCCCGTTTTGCAAGGCTGCGTAACAAAAGATCCATCTCGTTATTTTCAGTTTGTTTCATTGCAAATCCGAGCTGACCTCTTAAGAACGCTTGAAAACGTGAACACTTGCACAGATGCACATGTTTGAGCTAAGTGACCGATTGCTGCCGCGTCGAACTTTCGTCAATAGTTATCAATGCTTCTAAATCTCCGTCGAGATGAATTGCGAGCTCAGCAAACGAGCGATCAGTCTCAGTTTTAGTCCAGCCTTTTTCTTCCATCAAAATACGCTCAACAAAGCGGCGCAAATCGCCGTGAATTCTAGTCAACCTGCGGCTCGCCGTCGCTTCGTGGACACCCAATACCGCTCCTGCCTCGCGCAAGCGAAGGCCATCAAAATAGTAGAGTTTCACCAGCAAGCGGTCTTCGTCTGACAGCTCCTTAACCGAACGCGCGAGCGCCTTTTGCATCTCCGCTCCGGCAAACTTATCTGACAGCGACTGTTCCGGATTAACCGCGCCCAACGAAAGCAGTTGCTCGTTGCCGTCGTCACGATGCTGCGCCAAACGATCCAGATCGGCATCTTCGTCAGTTTGCACAAGTCTGGATTGTTTGCGGTGCTGATCGACAGCTAGTTGCCCAACCACCGCTCGTAACCAACCGGCCAGCGAACCTCGTCCCGAGTAGTAGGCTAGCTTGCTGGTCGGCTTCCCGTCTTCGCGCACACGCAAACCGTAAAGCTCCGCCCAAATTGATTGCGCCAGATCTTCGGCGGCATCTTCGTTCGAGCTTGCGGAGCGCGCTGCTGAACGAACCGTCGTGGTAAAGCGCGCCACCAGATCACCCCACGCGGCTTCATCGCCTTGCTCGCAAGCGACGATCAAACAGAGATCGTCCGCTTGTAACTGGTCAATAAATTCCGCGATCGAAGGAGGCGATGCGTCGGGGTGGTCTTTCAGAAGATACTTAGCGACGGCGTTGCGGATGCGGGGCGCCAACTCTGCCACTTCGAGCGCATGAGTTTCGCTTGCGCGAGCAAGCAAACGTGCCGCGCCCGCGGCCACTAAGGCTTCAACTTGTTGGGTTCTGTCGGGCAACTGTATTTATTGAATCATCGGGTCAATCGGATCATTGAATCATCGGGTGATTGAATCATGAATCATTGAGTCATTGAGTCATCGGATCGTTGAGTCCTTAGGTCATTGGGTCATTCGATTGTAGCGAAGCTACAATATGATGCAATGATTCAATGACCCGATGACCCATTGACCCGATGATTCAATTGTCATGCTGCGAATTACCGAAATATTCAAGTCAATTCAGGGCGAATCAACCCATGCGGGCAGACCCTGCATCTTCGTGCGGCTCACCGGCTGTCCGATGCGTTGCGTCTGGTGCGACAGCGAGTACACCTTCAGCGGCGGCGATCATGTCTCAATCGATGCGGTCCTCGAACAGGTGAAGTCATTCGGAGGCAAACTAGTGGAGGTCACTGGCGGAGAACCACTCGCCCAAAAAGAAGGGTTTAAGTTGATCGAGAGGCTTTGCGACAAGGGCTACGAGGTGCTGGTCGAAACCGGAGGATTCGTCTCCACAGCTGATGTCGATCCGCGAGCTAAGGTGATTCTCGATGTTAAGTGTCCAGCATCTGGTGAGGAGCCGCGGAACCATTGGCCGAATCTTGAGCGACTCCGTCCCGACCAGGATGAAGTGAAGTTTGTGATTGCCGACGAAGCAGACTGGGAGTACGCACGCGAATTGATCGAGAGACTAGATTTAGAGAAGCGTGCCAAAGCGATTCTGATTTCCCCTGCCTGGGGAGCGGTTGATTTGCAACAACTTGCTCAATCAATTGTCGCCAGTGGTCTTGACGTGCGCATGCAATTGCAACTGCATAAATACATCTGGGGACCGGAGGTTCACGGAGTCTAGTGGGAGGCACTGAAGACAACGCTTACGAAGTTGCTGCGACGGGAGACGCGGCGCAATCGAGTCTGGCAATTTGCCTCGTATCGGGTGGCATGGACTCCTGTGTCACCGCAGCAATCGCGCAAACAGAATCCGATCGGTTGGCATTCCTGCATGTCTCATACGGTCAACGCACCGAACATCGCGAACGGCGCGCTTTTGAACAACTCGCTATTCATTTCAGGGTCGCATTCAGATTAGCTGTTTCGATTGAATATCTAACCCGCATCGGTGGCTCGTCGCTGACGGATCCGGCTATCCCAGTTTCTCGGGGCATGGCGAGCAGTGCGGGAATACCGACCAGTTATGTGCCGTTTCGCAACGCGCACTTGCTTTCTATTGCGACGAGTTGGGCAGAAGTAATCGGCGCCCAACGGATTTATGTTGGTGCCGTCGCGGAAGACTCCTCCGGCTATCCGGATTGCCGCCCGGAGTTCTACGAATCCTTCCGAAAGGTGATTGAAACCGGCACCAAACCTGAAACTCATGTAGAGATTAGGACGCCGGTGATTCTTCTGAAAAAGGCTGCGATTATTTCCAAAGGTGTCGAACTGGGCGCGCCTCTAGAGCTGACGTGGTCGTGTTATCAAGAATCTGAGCGCGCATGTGGAATATGCGATTCCTGCGCGTTGCGACTTCGCGCATTTCGCGAGGCTGGAATCGCCGATCCGATACCCTATCTGCTTGACACCGTCGCCTGAGCTTATTAAGTTTAGGGCGCTTCTCGTACACTATTTACAACTGATTGAAGTTAAGGCTCATCTTATCGGTCTCTCCTGGAATTCAATCCCTGGTAGACGGCCTCTTGGAGGAATATTTGGATGTTTCGTAAATCACTTTTCACAGTCGTGGCGGCGACGACAATGCTGTTTTCAGCAGCCATATTGGCTTCGGCTCAAGTCGGAGAGCTGCACGGTCACGTCTTCATGCAACAGGCGGATGGGACCAAAGTTCCGCTCGCTGACGCAGTCATCGACGTTTACCGAACCGACATCTCGTCGAAGTACAACACCAAGACGAATAAGAAAGGGGAATGGATTTTTGCTGGTATTCCCTACATCGGCACCTACACCGTCGCAGTTAGTCACCCGACTGCCCAGCCGACCTGGCAACCAGGCGTAAAAGCGGGTCGCGATGCTGACGTTGTGCTGACTGTCAGCCCGGGGGACGGCAAACGGCTGTCACTTGACGACATCAAGGGTCTGGGAGCCGCCAGCGGCACTCCGGTTTCGGGAACAGAATCTGGGGCTGACAGAGCTAAGCGCGAAGAGGCGATGCGCAAGAACGCTGAAATCGAATCTAAGAATAAGAAGATCGAAGAAACGAACACTGTCGTTGAGCGCACCTTTAATGCGGGAAACGCTGCTTTAGGCCTTAAGAACTACGACGAGGCGATCGCTCAGTACGACGCCGGCCTGGCCGCAGATGCAGAACAGCCAATGATCCTCGCTAATAAATCAGTGGCTCTCAAAGCCCGCGGAGTTCAAAGGTATAACGCCGGCATCGCGGCCCAGAACGACGCTGAAAAGAAAACGAACTTTGACGGGGCCAAGAGCGATTTTCGTGCTGCCGCCGAGTCAATGACTAAGTCCGTCGAGTTGATCAAAGCCCAGCCGGTTCCCGCTGAGCCGACGCAGTACAACGTCAACAAGTTGTTTGCGTATGCGGCCCGGGCGGATGCCATGCGCTTATTTGTAACAAAGGTTGACCAGACACAAGCGGACGCCGGCAAGACCGCTTATGAAGAATACATTGCGATAGAGACGGATCCTGCTAAAAAGGTAAAAGCTCAGCGTGATCTGGCGCAAATGCTCTTTGATGCAGGTTCATTTGAGCCATCGCTCGCCGAGTACAAGAAGATTCTGGAATCGAATCCGGATGATACTGACGCCCTCGTAAAGGCCGGAATGTTGCTCTTCAACATTGGCGCGAGTCAAAACAACGACAAGGCTAAGTATCAGGAAGCGGCCAACTACCTTCAGCTGTTTGTCAACAAGGCGCCGGATACCGACCCATTCAAAGACGACGCGAAAGCCATTCTCGATAACCTTAAAAGCGAGCAGAAGGTCACAGCGGAAAAAACCGCGGCTCCGGTGCGCCGGCGCCGCCCGTAAGCGCTCTCAGCTTCGCAAAACCAAGCCGCACGATGTCATTTTCGCGCGGCTTTTCCTTTCCGCTGAGCCGTTACTGTGGCCAATTTCCCTCGAAATACCAACAAAATGACTTCTTGACAGGTCAAACTCACAACCTGTACTATGCTTGGGCAACGGTGTTAATCACACCGCTCGTGCAGTCCAAGCGCACCCAAAAGCTTCTCTTCCAGCGCTAGCCCCACCCGGTAAATCGTCTCTCAAAAGTCCGAACTCCGAACGAAATGTCTGCAAAATTAGGCGAAATTCTCGTCCGCGAGAACCTCATCAGTGCTCAGCATCTGCGTGAAGCTCTCGACTACCAGCGCGAGCATGGTGGCCGGCTTGGCTACAATTTGGTCAAGTTGGGACTCGTCACCGACGACATGATTACGGCGGTGCTCTCGCGCCAATACGGTATTCCGTCCGTCAATCTCGACCTCTTCAAGATAGATGAACCGGTACTGCGCCTCATTCCCCAGGAAGTGGCCCAGAAATACTCTGTCATTCCGCTCTCGCGCGTAGGGGCCACGCTCACTCTGGCCATGGTCGATCCGACTAACGTCTTTGCCATGGACGACATCAAGTTCATGACGGGGTTGAATGTCGAACCTGTGGTTGTAGCGGAGGTGAGCATTCAACAGGCGATCGCCAAGTACTACGGCACCTCACGAGAAATCGAGTTGTCGTCAGTCACTGTCGACGATGCCGTGTTTGAACCGGTGGACATGAAGACCGGCAATGGCGGCATCACGCACGCCGACCTGGTCTCGCTCGATAGCATTGACTTCGAGGTTGGCCGCACTGAAGACGTAGAAGTTGTAGAAGACAACGAAGAAATTGATCTCTCGACACTCTCACGGCTAAGCGAAGACGCTCCGGTAGTCAGGCTTGTTAACGTTCTGCTGGTTGATGCATTGCGACGTGGCGCTTCAGACATCCACGTTGAACCTTACGAGAAAGAGCTGCGCATTCGCTTCCGCATCGACGGTGTGCTTTACGACGTGATGCATCCGCCTCTTAAGCTGCGCGACGCATTAATCTCGCGCGTGAAAATCATGTCGAAGCTCGACATCTCGGAAAAGAGATTGCCGCAGGACGGACGCATTAAGATCAAAGTGAAGGTCGATGCGCGTTCACGCGAACTCGATTTTCGTGTTTCCACTCTTCCTACCCTCTTTGGCGAGAAGGTGGTGCTTCGCCTGCTCGACAAAGAAAACCTGATGCTTGATATGCACAAGCTGGGGTTCGAACCGGAGTCCCTCACCAAGTTCCGCCGCAACATCTCCAAGCCCTACGGCATGGTTCTGGTTACCGGTCCGACAGGCAGCGGTAAGACAAACACGCTGTATTCGGCGCTGCAATCGTTGAATACGATTCAAACTAACATCATGACCGCGGAAGATCCGGTTGAGTTCAATTTGATGGGCATCAACCAGGTGCAAATGAAAGAGCAGATTGGCTTGAACTTCGCCGCGGCCTTACGCGCCTTTCTCCGTCAGGATCCCAATATTGTTCTCGTGGGTGAAATCCGCGACTTTGAAACGGCAGAGATTGCCATCAAGGCCGCGTTAACGGGCCACCTCGTACTTTCCACCCTGCACACGAACGATGCCCCATCCACGATTTCGCGACTGATGAACATGGGTATCGAGCCTTTTCTCGTGGCCACCAGCGTTAACCTGATTCAGGCGCAACGCCTGATCCGGCGCATCTGTAAGGACTGCAAGCGCGAAGAGTCTATGCCTCCGGAAGCCCTCATCGAAGTTGGTTTCTCTGCCGACGAGGCGAGCCAGCTGAAAACGTTCAAAGGTAAGGGTTGTTCTACCTGCAACAACACCGGTTACAAGGGACGCATCGGGTTATATGAAGTCATGGAAGTCAGCGACGAGATTCGCGAATTGATCCTGATTGGCGCTTCGGCTTTGGAACTCCGCAAGAAAGCCATTGATGACGGCATGATCACCTTGCGCGAGTCTGGACTTCACAAGATTCGCAATGGACTCACCACGCTCGAAGAAGTAGTTCGCGAGACCGTGGCCTAACCAGAGGATAAAAAGATGTTGCGTATAGTTGCACTAGTAATGATTTTGCTGCTCTCGACTGGAGTGCTGCTGCCCTTCGCTGGTTCATCAGCGCATGGACTGCGCCAGAATTTCATCTCGAAGCGCAGTTTCCACCATCGGCGGCATTCGCGCGCCTGGTGGCGTCGTCATCGCGCCCGCATGGCGCGCCTTCGTATGAAGAGACGACAGGAAGCGGCAATCATGGCACATCGCAGATCCGTGCTGATGCCAATCATGCCAGTGGCGTTAGCTAAGGCTGCGACGGCCCCGGTTTCGATCCCTGCTCCTGAACTGGTCTTATCAACTATCCCAGGAACCATTCCAGCAACAGTTGTTGTAACAGCGCCGCCGGCACTAGTACCGCGCTCGACTTCAGTTCCGGCAGCGATTATCCCGCCGGCTTCGCGGAAACTTCCCACTCCGGCGATGGCACCGGCCCCGCGTTTTGTTAAGGCCACAGTTTCAGCTCCGGTTGCGGTAACGATTCCAGCGCCACCTTCGAAAAGAGTCACCGCTCCAACTTCGCAGACCATATCAGCTCGTCCCTTGAATACAGTGAAGTTTTCGCCTGCTTTGGCCGTTCCTGCGCCGGTGGTGAAAACAGAAGTGTCGGCAGCCTCGACGACAGTTCCCGTGCCTGCTGCGAAAACAACCTTGGCAACAGCCGCAACACCAGTTGCCACTGCCGTTCGCTCTACCGTTCCCGCTGCTGCTAGTGGACCGCATCTACCGGCAGGCTGGAACGCTCAGGCAGCCAGCAAAAATGGTGAAGTTAGATTCCGCACTGAAACCTCTGCCGGTGTGCTAAACGGACAGGCGTCACTTGGTGTCGTCGCCATGAGCCGTCCCAATCCAATCTATATGCCCGCGCGCGAAGAGCGCCGCCTGCTCGCAGGAGTTGCAATCGCGGACCTCCGTCGGCTCGTGATCGACAAGATGATCTCCGATGGTGGTTGGGTCACTAACGACTACTTCCGTGACGTCGCTGGGCAGCGTGTGTTTATCGTGACCGCACAAACTCCCGGAGACGGCCGCTCACCTGATAAATCGTGGAACTTCTACTTCACCGAAGTTAACGGACGCATCTACCGGCTCACGACCAACACGCCGCAGGAATTTTCCGGCCGCATGGCTTCAGAAGCGGAAAGCTTCATCTCTTCGTTCCATGCCGTTTCTAAACCTGCCAGCAAATAAGACTCAACTCCCAGTTCCTACCCTCGGAGGAATACAGCTCGATGCGAATAAACGAGAGCGCCCCTCAAATCTCCTTGTCTGACCTGCTCAGAAAACTCTCCGAGCTGCGGGGCTCGGACCTCCATATCACCACCGGCTCTCAGCCTCAGGTTCGCGTTGATGGTCACCTCAGCCCACTCGATGGTTATCGCGTCCTCACTTCAGCCGATACTAAACAGTTGGCTTACTCAGTTTTGACTGACGCCCAGAAGCATCGCTTTGAAGAAAACCTGGAACTCGATTTCTCATTCGGTGTTAAGGGCCTTTCGCGCTTTCGCGCGAACCTCTTCAATCAACGCGGTGCTGTAGGCGCCGTCTTTCGCGCAATTCCCTACGAGATCAAAGCCTTCGAGGAACTAGGACTGCCCTCGGTTGTGAAGCAGATGTGCGAAAAGCCCCGCGGCTTGATTCTCGTCACCGGACCTACTGGATCAGGAAAGTCAACGACGCTCGCTTCGATGGTCGACAAAATCAATCGCGACCGTCACGAACACATTCTGACGATCGAAGATCCGATCGAGTTTCTTCACAACCACAAGAACTGCGTCGTCAATCAGCGCGAAGTCAATGCGGATACGCACGGCTTTGCCGAAGCACTTCGCACAGCACTGCGTCAGGATCCGGACGTGGTCCTCGTCGGCGAAATGCGCGACCTCGAGACGATCGAGTCGGCCTTACGCATCGCTGAAACGGGCCACCTTACGCTCGCGACGCTTCACACAAATTCTGCGGCCTCGACAATCAACCGCATCATCGATGTCTTCCCTGCCGACCAGCAGGCCCAGATTCGGGCCCAGCTTTCACTCGTGCTGGAAGGCATTCTCTGCCAGGCATTGCTACCGCGCGCTCATGGCGGCGGCCGTGTGATGGCTCTGGAAATACTGGTGCCCAACGGCGCCATTCGTAATTTGATTCGCGAAGACAAGGTGCACCAGATTTATTCCATGATGCAGACCGGTCAGGACAAGTATGGAATGCAGACTTTTAACCAGGCCCTCGCAACGCTCTATCACAAGCGCCTGATCACAGCTGATATCGCGATGCAGCGTTCGTCCAACGTCGATGAGTTGAAGGAACTAATGAATCGCGGTTCAGGC
>JBPCMI010000009.1:0-6925 GCA_051002415.1 Pyrinomonadaceae bacterium | reverse complement strand
CCTCATCAGTGTCTGTCTGCCTTGCCGTTGTTACCCTCTGCTTTTTTTCTTTCTTAACCGGCTTCGCATCGTTCGCCGCTTGCTGTTTATCCGCTTCGTCCTTTTTGGAATCAAACGAAACCGAATTCACTCCTGAGCCTGCGGCGCTGCCTGCCTGGTTTTCCGCTTGAGTGGCAGTAGGTGCGGGCGATGGTTCAGTACTGGGCGCGGGTGCAGCGATAGTGGGCGTTGCAGCCTTCCGCTTTTGATAAGCGTAAAAGGCGCCGGCGCCTCCGACCAAAACCACTAGAGCTGCGGCGATAACTGTCCACGTAGCACCCGCCGTCCTGCGGGTTTCGCAACCAGGGTCGTCTCCCCAGTGGGTGGAACTGTCGGTGGCTTGGTGGCCGCGACAAAACCTACTGTTTCACGAACGGCGTCGCCGGCTTGTGTAGGAGCGGGACTGGCAGCTGGAAATAAAACTGTATTTGCTTCACTACGATTCGTAAGCGTGCTTTCCCCTCCTTGCTGATGAAGGGCACGTTGCATCTCAGCAGCATGACGGAACCGCTGCTCGCGATTCTGCGCCATCGCGCGAGCAAGGACGTTACTCAAGACCTGTGGTACCGCGCTATTAACTTCGTGCGCTGGTTGCAAAGGATCAGTTTCTCCGTTCACGAGCGAAGCGGCGCGGGTGAGCGCGTCAGGCGGCTTAACGCCGGTCACAAGATGATAAAGAGTCGCAGCCAGTGCGTAGAGATCGCTGCGCGCATCAGTTCCGAGTCCCTGAATCTGCTCGAGGGGCGCATAGTTGGGAGTGTAGCCAAAGATACTTGCCGAAGTTGTTACTCGCGAGACATCACTTGCCTGTCCCTTCGCAAGTCCGAAATCCAGCAGAATCATTTGTCCGCGCGCAGTCACCTTCAAATTTTGTGGCTTGATATCGCGATGAATGATCGGCGGCTCTTGAGTATGCAGGTAATCACGCGCGTCGAGCAGTTGATCGGCCCAGTTCATCACATCAGCAGCGGGAAAAGGAGTGCGTCGTTGACTAAACTTCTCGGCAAAGTCATCCCCCGGGATGAACTGCATGATTAGAAACTGACCTTCGCCTTCAGAAAAATGATCGCTGACGCGTGGCAGTGCCTGATGATGAACACGGGCTAAGAGACGCGCTTCACGCTCGAACTGCTTGCGCAACCGTTCATCAGCAAACAGCGTTTCCTTCAACGCGACGGTGCTGTCGAGCCGCTCGTCAATCGCTTCATAGACAGTTCCCATCCCGCCCTCTCCCAGGGAACGGACGATACGATAGCGACCTTGTAGAACTGTTTCTGGCGTAAGCATTACAAAAGTTTTCAATGTCGATCCGGGAGTTACGCAACAATGGCCTTTGATGATCAAAGCGGCCGTGACTCTGCCGGGCAATGCATTCGTTGGGCATTATACACGTCATGATGCCGGCAAGAACGGTGGCACACAATGATCTGCCGGCCTCTCCCCGACAAAGCGGACCCATACGACAATTAGACCGGCCAGTGCGCGGTTTGGTCGAATAAAGGGTATGCTAAGCGCATGAGTGACCCTTTCACCTTGTCCGATTCGGAGATCATCGATGTCCCTCCGCCCAGACGCCGTCGTTGGCGTCGTTGGTTAATTGGCGCAGTCGTTTTGCTCTTCATCGTGCTTTCGCGCAGCCTCTCGATCTATGTCTCGGCGCTTTGGTTTGGTTCGGTCGGATATTCGCCGGTGTATTGGTACATCCTCAAACTGAAGGTCGCTCTTTTTCTGATCTTTCTGATCTTGACTGCCGTGATCCTGCGCGCAGGGTTTTCGCTGCTGGAACGGATCTTCGCCGCTCACGCTTCGACACCGCGCACCATAATTGTTAACAACCAACCGGTTCAGTTTGCTCCTGCCCGTTACCTGCGACCGGTGGCCTGGGTAGTTGCTCTAATGTTTGCGCTCTTCGCCGGCCTCGCGATGAAAGGTAGATGGCTGGAGTTTGCCTCATATCTAAATCGCACCAAGACATCAATAAGCGATCCTATCTTCAATAAACCTCTGGAGTTTTATCTTTTCTCGTTACCCGTGCTCGATGCGCTTAGCTCATGGCTCGTGACGATTACCTTCGTGTTGTTCTGTGCCGCTCTTATCTACTCACTGTTATCGCTACCGCAAACGATGGTCAAGAATGTGCGCTCGCTTTCGGCGGCAACCAGCTTCGCCGCGACCTCAGGCGCTCTCGCAGCTTTTCTACTCGCATTTGCGTGGAAGGTTTATCTTTCCCGCTTCCCTTACCTGTGGAGTGACCATCAAACGTTTACTGGCGTTACTTACACCGAAGCCCACTACCTACTTCCGGCACTGACCCTTGTCGCCGTAGCCATCGTGATTGCGGCATTGATCGCGGTGCTGAACGCTTTTACGAAGCGAGGCTTACGCTTGCTGTTGGTAGCGCTTGCGCTTCCTGCGCTGGTTTATGTTGTCGGCGTCGTGATCGTACCTGCCTACGTGAACAGCTTTATCGTGAAGCCAAACGAGCTTGGCCGGGAAACGCCTTACATCGAGCACAACATCGCCTGGACGCGGCGCGCCTTCGGACTCGAACAGATTGAGCCACGCGAGTTCGAAGCTGAACCTTCGATTGAAGCCCTCGATTTAAATGCGAATCGTCCGACGTTGGAGAACATCCGCCTCTGGGACTGGCGCGCACTGCAGGACACGCTTAAGCAAGTTCAAACCATCCGCACTTACTACGACTTCCTGGATGTCGACGTGGACCGTTACGCCTTAGGCAACCAAAATCGGCAGGTGATGCTAGCTGCGCGTGAGCTGGATGTGGAAAAGCTTCCGGAATCCTCTCGAAACTGGGTGAACGAGAAGTTGATCTACACCCATGGTTATGGCGTGACCATGAACACAGCCAACGGTTTTACCCCCGAGGGCATGCCGCGCTTCGTGCTTTCGGATATGCCGATCAAATCAAGTGCGCCCGAAGCGACAATCACGCGCCCACAGATTTATTTCGGACAAAAAACAGACACGGACGTCTACGTCAAAACGACACAGAAGGAATTTGATTTTCCGCAAGGCGAGTCGAACACCTATACAACGTACGAAGGGACCGGCGGGATTCCAATTGGCGGGCGGTTGCGGCGCACCCTTCTCGCCTGGTCGCTGGGCGATCTTTCGAAGCTGCCCTTCTCTGACGATATTACTTCGGAGAGCCGCGTCCTTATCCATCGGAACATCCTGGAGATCGTCAACGGGATTGCTCCGTTTCTCATTTACGACGACGACCCTTACATCGTGGTGAGCAAGGATGGTCGTTTGTTCTGGATGCTCGATGCCTTCACCGAAGCGTCACGCTTTCCTTATTCGCGACACCACGCGGTCGGCAACGACACGGTCAACTACATTCGCAACAGCGTTAAGGTAGTGATCGACGCCTACAACGGATCAGTGGACTTCTATGTGTTTGATTCACAGGATCCGATTATCGCAACGTACCGCGCAGTTTTTCCGACGCTGTTCAAGGATGCCTCTGCAATGCCGGCGGACTTGCGCGCCCACGTACGTTATCCCGAGACTTTGATCCGCGTGCAGGCTGAGGTTTACGGTCTTTACCACACGCAGAGCGCCAAGGTTTTTTTTCAGCGGGAAGACGTTTGGAGCGTTGCCAGTCAGCTCGGAATCGACGAACAGAATAAAAAGCAGGCGCAACCGATCGATCCTTATTACGTTTTGATGCAACTGCCTGGAGAGCAAGGCCCGGCGGAGTTTGTTCTAATCCTGCCTTTCACTCCCTCAAACCGCAACAACATGATTGGCTGGATGGCAGGTCGCAGCGATGGTGAGAACTACGGCAAACTGCTCGTCTACAACTTTCCCGAGTCCCGGCTGATTGAAGGACCTTTGCAAATCGAAGCTCGCATCGATCAAAACGCACAGCTCTCCGCCCAGTTTAGCCTCTGGAACCAGCAGGGTTCGCGCGTTCTCCGCGGCCACTTACTCGTGATCCCGATTGGACGTTCGCTGCTTTATGTTGAGCCTGTGTACCTGCAGGCCCAGCGAAGTCCCATGCCTGAGCTCCGTTTGGTTGTGCTCGCGATTCAGGAACGAGTCGCCTATGGACAGAATTTCGAAGAGGCGTTAGCAAACCTTATCGGTGCCAGTGCTGGGACTTCGGCGCAGGCATCCGAAACCCCAACGTCAGAAAAACCGGCAACGGGTCAACCGCCTCCCACTACTGCTCCTCCGCCGGCGGGGAACACTCAGCAACTAATCCTGCGAGCTATTCAAGAGTTCGAGGAGTACCAACGCCTGACCGCGCAGGGAAAACTTGGCGAGGCCGGCCAAAAACTCGAACAGCACAAACGCACGCTCGACGAGTTACGACGCTCAATTGGAAAGCCGTAGCACGTCCCAGTGGAACGAGGCGCCACTATGGCGCAGAATCAATCGACCAGCTAAGTGTGGAAGGGGCGCGTTTACGCGCCTGCCTCGTGAACGAGGCAACCGAATTCTGCCATCGTCTATCCCGATTACCCCCCCAAGACCTGTTCCCATATCCCTCCTTTCGCCGAAGCAGTTATGGCGAGACAAGCGTTTTCCTCGGTACTTAACAGATTCCCTCGAAGATTGTATAGCAGCCCCATACAGATAAAACCTGGGGTATAACTTCCCGCCGAGATCGGGTATAGTGCGTCCTCCGACAGAGCTGGTAGGGACATCGGCTCTCGGACGTCCCGGGATTCGAGACCACTGGAGGATGAGTGGCGGCGGCAGCATTCTACGACCTCGAAGGCACACTAGTTAGCACGAACCTGGTCCACACCCTGGGCTTCTATTCGCGTAACCAACCCGGTCTGCTCAACAGCTTTAAGAAGAGCGCTTCAACCCTCCTGAGCATTCCCGTCTTTGCCATTACGGACCAATACAGCCGCAAAGTTTTTAATGACCTTTATTTCAAACGATACAAGGGACAGTCAGAGGATCGGTTGCGCTTCCTGGCCGACGAGCTCTTCGAGCAGGTCCTAAAGCCGGCGGTTTTTCCGGGCACGTACGAGCTCTTAACGAAATCTCGCAGCCTCGGCCTCCGTCAGGTCGTGGTAACCGGCGCCCTCGACGTTTCGGTTAAGCCACTCATGGAACACCTGGGAATCACCGAGTACGTTTGTAACCGACTGGAGTTTGTTAACGGTATCGCGACAGGAAGACTGCTACCGCCCGTAATGGCGGCCGCCACCAAGGCCTCGTGGATGAGGGTCTTTGCCGAACGCGAAGGGCTGAGCTTGAGCGATTCTTTTGCCTACACCGACAGCATGAGTGACCTACCAATGCTTTCGATAGTCGGTCATCCGGCGGTGATCAATCCGGACATGCGATTGCGGCAAACTGCGCTGCATCACGATTGGCCGATACTTAACCTGAAATAGTTTCCCAAAAACATGGCACTCCAACTACGAAAGAAAACGCACGAGTCCGTAGTCTACATCGATCGCGATAGCGCGCCGCGCATCATGCCGTCCGGCGAGGACTTCATCCTCGAGGATCTTCCTATCGGCACGCGCGTGCTTTATCCGAATCCTTCGATCAAAGGATTACCCAATCGCGAAGCTGCCATTAGATATGCGCTCAATCATCCGCATGATTCGGATCCGTTGTTTGCGCAACTCGAACCGGGAATGCGAGTCACGGTCGCGGTCGATGATATCAGCCTGCCTTTGCCGCCCATGGCTACTCCCGATATCCGGCAAACAATACTTGAAGTGGTTCTCGATATGCTGACCGGACACGGTGTTGACGATGTTCATATCGTGATTGCCAATTCGCTCCATCGCAAGATGACTGAGTGGGAAATGAGGCGAATGGTCGGCGCGAAGATCTTCGACGCTTACTATCCCGATCGATATTACAACCACGATGCTGAGTGGACCGAAGGATTAATCAAGATCGGCGAAACCAGGCACAAGGAACCGCTGGTATTGAATCGTCGCGCGGCCGAAAGCGATCTCCTGATTTACGTGAACATTAATTTGGTGCCGATGGACGGCGGGCACAAGTCAGTCGCGGTAGGTTTGTGCGACTACGAGTCGCTGAGAGCGCATCATGAGCCGCAAACGATTCGCGATTCCGACAGCTATATGGATCCGGCCCGTTCGGAACTCAATAACAAGGTCAAGCGGCTGGGTAAGATTGTTGACGAACACCTGAACGTGTTTCATATCGAAACCGCCATCAACAATCGCATGTACAAATGCGACATGGATTTCTTGTTGCGCAACGAAGACGACTTTACTGCGTTCGACCGCATGAAGTTTGAAGCGATGCGCTACACGATGAGTAAGCTGCCGCGTCCGGCACGGCGCAAGTTACTTCATTCTCGCCCCGCGCAATACGAAATGATTGCATGTCACGCCGGAAAGACGGAGCCGGTGCACGACAGGATCGTAAGCAAGGCCTTCGAGCAATATGCGATTCCGGTGCGCGGCCAGTGCGACATTTTGATCACCGGGATTCCCGACATTTCGCCTTACAACGTGTATTCGATTCTAAATCCCCTGCTCGTCCAGGTGATGGGACTGGGATATCACTTCAACTTTTATCGCAATAAGCCGTTACTAAAGAAAGGCGGCGTGATGATCATTCATCACCCCTGTTACGACGAATTCGATCACAAATTTCATCCCAGCTACATTGAGTTTTTCAATCGCCTTTTGCCGGAGACACGCGACGCTTTCGTTTTGCGCGAAAAGTATGAGCGGGAGTTTGCTAACAACCCCAGCTACGTCGAAATGTATCGTCGCGGCAACGCGTACCACGGAGCGCATCCGTTCTTCATGTGGTACTGGGGCGAAAACGGGCGGCAGCACGTTGGTAAGGTCATCGCCGCCGGCGCCGAAAACGCACACGTGCCCGCAATGCTCGGCTGGGAACGCGC
>JBPCMI010000008.1:0-10688 GCA_051002415.1 Pyrinomonadaceae bacterium | reverse complement strand
GAGATCGCTGCGATTATGGCGGGCTTCCGCCGCGGCCTCGAAGTTCTGGTGGCTCCCGCG
This sequence comes from Pyrinomonadaceae bacterium, assembly GCA_051002415.1. GTDB lineage: Bacteria > Acidobacteriota > Blastocatellia > Pyrinomonadales > Pyrinomonadaceae > PSRF01. The sequence goes on along the minus strand of JBPCMI010000008.1, from coordinate 10,628 downwards.
CCGAAGCCCGTAAATCAAATCTACGGAGATGATGAGATGTTCATCGGCTGAATTTTGCTCCCATCGTTCACTCGAACCCGAACCATCGCCTCCTCCGGGAGCTGGCTCGGGTTTTTACTTGCTCGTGGTGGTTGCCGTCCGAATAGCGATTTTGGTGCGCAAACACTTCTACTGTTAGTATTGATGATTCCTGAAGTCTCGAAAGCTTATGTCTACCGAAACCCCACTTGATCTAAAGAAGACGGTCAATCTTCCAAAAACCGGCTTCGCTCAGAAGGCAAACCTGGCGCAGAACGAACCGGCGCGTTTGAAGAAATGGTCGGAACTAAAACTGTACGAACTGATTCGTCAGGATCGCGCCTGCGCCGAGAAGTTTGTCCTGCATGACGGGCCGCCTTACGCCAACGCTGACATCCATCTGGGCACGGCCCTGAACAAGATTCTGAAAGATTTCATCGTCAAATCGCGCACGATGATGGGCTTCGATGCGCCGTATGTTCCCGGTTACGACTGCCATGGCCTGCCGATCGAGCTCTACGTCGATCGCAAGCTCGGTGCGAAGAAAGCCAACATGCCGCCGGTTGCAATTCGGCGCGCTTGCCGCGAGCACGCATCAGAAGCATTGAAACGACAGACTCGCGATTTTCAGCGGCTGGGCATCTTTGGAGAGTGGGACAATCCTTACCTCACCATGTCGAACCATTATGAGGCAGAGACGGCGCGTTTATTCGGTCGCTTCGTCGAGCGTGGTTACGTCTATAAAGGAGCGCGGCCAGTCTACTGGTGCATTCACGATCAAACGGCGCTTGCCGAGGCTGAGGTGGAATACCACCAACACACCAGTCCTTCGGTGTATGTCAAATTTCCTTTGCGCAGCGACCCGGCCTTAATTGATCCGGCACTCGCCGGACGCAAGGTTTTCGTTTTGATCTGGACGACTACGCCCTGGACCTTGCCGGCCAACCTGGGAATCGCCGTCCATCCCGATTTCGAGTACTCAGCGTTTGCGCACAACGATGAGGTTTTTATCGTTGCCAGCGAGCTGCTCGAGTCCGTCGCGGAAAAATGTGGACTGCTCGCAATTGCCGCCGGACCGCTGCAAGTGCTGGCACACTTTCCCGGTTCCAAGCTAGATCGTCTCGAGTGTGGTCACGCGTGGCTGGATCGGCCTTCCCTGCTGATGGTCGGCGAGCACGTAACGCTCGGTGGCGAAGCTGACGCGGAAGTCGAGCTCGATGTTCGTGAGGCACGCGATCCTAAGAAAACTGGAAAATCAGGAACCGGGTGCGTGCACACGGCGCCTGGGCACGGACACGACGACTTTGTGATTGGAAAGAAATACGGTCTGGAGATTTACTGTCCTGTCGATAACGCCGGGCACTTCACTCCTGAAGTTGAACACTTTGCCGGTTGGGGTGTATTTGATGCGAATTCAAAGATTGTTGAATTCATGCGCGAGCGCGACGTTCTGCTCTTCACTGAAAACTACGAACACCGTTATCCGCACTGCTGGCGCTGCAAGAATCCCGTCATCTTTCGCGCTACGCCGCAATGGTTCATTTCCATGGATCGGGCGGGCGGGCCGGTAGTCGAGCGCGACGAAGACGGCCGCGACCGCAGCAATTTTACCGATAACTTTTCCGACGCGAGTGTTTCGGGCGCTAACTCTTTGCGCGCCGCTGCTATCTCGGAGATTGAGCGAGTGCAATGGCTGCCCAGTTGGGGCGTAGACCGCATGCGCAACATGTTCAAGGGCCGGCCCGATTGGTGCGTCTCGCGGCAACGAGTCTGGGGCGTTTCGATTCCGGTTTTTTATTGTTCGAAATGTAATGAACCAGTTGCCGACCCGCAGATCATCAATCGTGTTGCGGATGTGTTTGAGAAAGAGTCGGCGGATGCCTGGTACACGCGCTCTGCGACCGAGTTGCTACCTGAAGGTTATCGCTGCAGCAAGTGTGACGGCCAGGAGTGGACCAAGGAAACTGACATTCTCGATGTCTGGTTCGACAGCGGCTCGTCCTCGATCGCTGTGTTGGAGCATCGTCCAGAGCTGCGCTGGCCCGCCGACGTTTACATCGAAGGCGGCGACCAGTTTCGTGGCTGGTTCAATTCATCTTTAATGATCGGACTCGCTGTCCACAATCGGGCTCCGTACAAGACTGTCCTGACACATGGTTGGACCGTTGATGCGCAAGGCAAGGCGATGCATAAGTCTGCCGGCAATGCAGTGCCACCTGACGAAGTCATCAAAGAATCAGGGGCCGAGATTCTCCGACTCTGGTGTGCTTCTTCGAACTACTTCGACGACATGCGCTGCTCAGAGGAAATCCTGCAACGCGTAACCGACGGCTATCGCAAGCTACGAAATACCGCTCGGTTTGCACTTGGCAACTTGCACGGTTTTGTTCCCGAGCAGCACGCAGTGGCTGAAGCAGACATGCTCGAAATCGATCGCTGGGCCCTGGCTGAACTTGATGCCGTGACGCGGAAAGCGCGACAGGCATACGACGACTACGAATTTCACGCCGTCTATCATGCGCTCTACAATTTTTGTACGGTGGCTCTCTCGGCGCGTTACTTCGACATCATCAAGGATCGGCTGTACACATTTGCCCCGCGCAGCCACGCCCGACGCTCAGCGCAAACAGCGCTCTACAAGATAGCGGATGCACTGGCCCGACTGCTGGGCCCCATCCTGGCGTTCACGGCAGACGAGATTTGGGAAAACCTGCCGGACGGCGCTGCAGCCCGTTTGGTGTCAGTTCATCTCGCGACATTTCCCGAAGCTCGTGAAGAAGCAGACGACGACCGCTTTACAAAATGGGAACAGCTGTTTGAAGTTCGCGAAGATGTCTTGCGCGCCTTGGAAGAGGCACGCACCGCCAAGCACATTGGCAGCTCGCTCGAGGCGCGCGTCGAGATCTCAGCTGCAGGCGCCACGTATAATCTACTCGAACAACATCTTGACGACCTGCGTTACTTATTTATCGTTTCCCAAGTCGACGTGCTGCGTGCAGAGAGCGCGGCCAATGAAGTAGCAATTAAGATTCTTGCTGCCGAAGGGAACAAGTGCGAGCGCTGCTGGAACTATTCGGCGCACGTTGGCGAGTCGGCGAAGTATCCGACTGTTTGTGAACGTTGCGTGACTGCTCTCGAAGAGATTGAACGGAACGCCTAGCTCCGTAGGAGCACAACGTTTATAGCGAAGCGGTGTTTCTATTATTAGAAGGTTTCAACAAGAGCGAAACGTTTGAGTTTCGCTTTTGCCGAAACAAAATAGTTGATATGACGTTCGACTATAAACATTTCGCGCCTGACGGCGCCGCGCAGTCGATTTCTCGTTGAGTACCTTCATGGTGTTGAATGAACAGCACAAGCCATCCTTAACAGTTGCGACTCGCGCCGGCTGGCGCGGAGGCTATTTGCTTGCCGCCTTCGGCGTTTACATGGTGGATCAGGTAAGCAAAGCCTGGGCGGTGAAGTGGCTGCGCAGTGGTCACGACATTCCCTTGATCAATGGCTTCCTCGATCTCGTTTATACCGAGAATCCCGGCATTGCTTTTGGACAGTGGCAGAACGGTGGAACCTTCAGCCGTTGGTTTTTCGTAGCACTGGCAGTAGCGGCAGCCGTGGCCGTGCTCTTTTATTTCCTACGAACTGCGCGAATTGACGACCGGCACCTGGGAGCGTGCGCGCTTCTGTTGGCCGGCATCACAGGAAATCTTACCGACCGGATTCGTTTCGGGTACGTGATCGATTTCATCTCCGCCCATGCGGGCAGTTATCATTGGCCAGTATTTAACGTTGCCGATGCCAGCATTTGCGTGGGAGCCCTGCTGCTTGCCTACGATTTCGTGGTTGATGGAAGGAAGACCTCAGGAGTCAGGAGTCAGGAGTCAGGAGTTAAGTAGTCAGTGGTCAGTGGTCAGTAGTTCTCAGGAGTCACAGGTTAAGTGACTCGTATGGCTTCCATCGTCATACGCCATTTGTCATTTGTCATTTTTCATTTGTAATTTGGGGTTGACATTTTCTAACCGCGCTTGCCATACGAGACTGACAACTGACAACTGACAACTGACAACTGACAACTGACAACTGACTAATTGGCAATCGGCAATTGCCAATCGGAAATATCTAAGGTGTATCCAGAACTTTTCCGCATTTTTAATTTTCCTATTAACACCTACGGCGTGTTTCTGGCACTCGCGTTTCTGGGCGCCATCATGATCACCGTCCGGCTCGGTGCGCGCGATGGGTTGCCGCGCGAACGCCTCTACGATCTCAGCTTGTGGATGCTGCTGGCAGGGCTGATCGGATCCAAGATCCTGATGTTTTTTGTGGAGCCGGAATACCGCGCAAACCCACTGCAACTTCTCTCGCTCGACTTCCTGCGCTCAGGCGGCGTCTTTTACGGCGGGCTGATCGGAGCCGTGGTCGCCGGCTACTTCCTGATGAAGCGCTACAAACTGCGGTGGTGGAAAACCGCTGACGCCTGCGCTCCCGGCATTGCCCTCGGCAATTTTTTCGGGCGCCAGGGTTGCTTTGCGGCCGGGTGCTGCTGGGGCAAACCGACAACGCTGCCCTGGGGCGTGCAGTTTTCCGAGCTGGGTCATCGCATTACCGGAGTGCCCATCGACGTATCTCTACATCCGGTGCAGCTCTACGAATCGTTTTCAATGCTGATCGTATTTTTCTTTCTGTTATGGCTTCATAAACGGAAACGCTTCAGCGGGCAAGTTATTCTCGCTTACGCGTTGCTCTATTCCGTGGTTCGCTTTGCGGTCGAGTTTGTACGCGACGATCCGCGCGGCGACTTGTTAGGCTTAACTTCACTGACTGGTCTCTCCACTTCGCAAATGATTAGTCTTATTGTGGCGGTGAGCGCCCTGATCGCGTTTATCATCCGCTGGCGAAAATCCGCGGGACTCGCGAAGGGTGACCGAATCGCTAATCCGACTACGGCTCGCGCCTAATTCCAAAGTCTGAAATCATAAATTCAACGGCTCTTCAAAAATGAAAAGAACGAAACAACTAATGCTAATGGCGGGCTGCGCCGTAACCATCCTTGGCTTTGCTCTGGCCTCCGCTTACACCAGACCCATTAAGACTCCGGCTGTGGTTGCGGCACCCGAGGAAAAACATTTGCGCAACATCACCCAACTGACTTTCGGTGGCGAGAATGCCGAAGCCTATTTTTCGGCTGATGGTCGACGTCTTATCTTTCAGTCTACGCGCGACGGGCGCGGTTGCGATCAGATCTACACGATGAACGTCGATGGCTCGAACGTTAAGATGATCTCGACTGGCACGGGCCGTACAACTTGTTCATATTTCTTCCCGAACCTGGGACGCATTCTGTACTCATCAACACATCTCGGAAACAAAGACTGCCCCCCCCGTCCGGACTTTTCGCAAGGCTATGTCTGGGCCATTTATCCGAGCTACGACATTTTTACTGCGCGGCCTAACGGCTCAGAGATAAAACAACTCACCAACGCTCCAGGCTATGACGCTGAAGCCACCATCTCAACCTCGGGCAAGAACATCGTTTTTACTTCGACGCGCGATGGCGATCTTGACATCTATTCCATGGATGCCAACGGCCGGAATGTGCGCCGCCTAACGAATGAGATTGGCTACGATGGTGGGCCTTTCTATTCCCGTGATGGCCGGCATATCGTCTATCGTGCCTACCACCCCCAAAGCGAAAAGGATAAAGCCGATTATTTGGGCTTGCTGAAGGCAAACTTGATTCGTCCCACCACCCTCGAGCTTTGGGTGATGAATGCGGATGGCTCAAACAAGCGGCAGATAACGCGAAACGGCAAAGCTAACTTCGCGCCTTATTTCTTCGCCGATGGTAAACGGATCATTTTTGCTTCGAACATGGACGATCCGAAAGGCCGCAATTTCGATCTCTATGCGATCAATGTCGATGGCTCCGGCCTCGAACGCATCACCGACAACGACACTTTCGATGGGTTCCCCATGTTTTCACCCGATGGCAAGAAACTAGTTTTCGCTTCGAACCGGAACGCTAAGAACCGCGGCGAAACTAATGTTTTCATTGCCGACTGGGTGGAGTAAGAGTTTCGGGTAACGGGTATCGGGTGACGAGTGTTAGGTGTGAGGAACAGGTGTCGGGTGTCAGGTGACGGCGTCGGGTGACGGGCTTTGCCCTCCGGTGCGCGTTAAGTCTATGACTTACCGACAGCGATTACTTTTTATGAACCATGCTGCGAGGGCTAAGCCCTCGCCTATTGAAAATGAAAGCAACTCACGGTAAGTCAAAGACTTACCGTGCACCGGAGGACAAAGCCCGTCACCTGAAACCCGTCACCGGTACCCAGCACCCAAACGCGAAACTCGAAACGCCGAAACTCGAAACTTTGGTGAGAATTATGAATAAGAAATTATCGATTCAAACGTCGCTCTCCCTTGTGGTTGTCGTTGCACTATCAGCAGGATGTTTTGCGCAGCAGCCGCAACTCACTCCAAGCGCCGAGCGACTGCGTGCAGATATAACTTACCTTGCCTCCGACAAACTTGAAGGACGACGTACCGGGACGCCGGGAGCAAACGCCGCTGCCGATTACATCGCGAAAGAGTTTGGACGGCTAAAGCTCAAACACGGCGCAGGCAAGTCAAATTACCTACAGGCTTTCCCGTACGTCGCCGGAATTGATTTAGGCAAAACGAACAAACTTCAATTTTCTGACAACGGAAAGGACCTCCGTGTAGGCGAAGACTGGACGCCGCTCGGCATTTCGACGAACGCCAACCTCGAAAAAGCCGACGCGGTTTTTGTCGGTTATGGCCTGACAGTGTCCGAATTGAAACATGACGATTACGCAGGCGCGAATGCCGGTGGCCGCATTGCGGTGGCGTTTGCGGGCACGCCCGATGGGGATAATCCGCACGGACAGTTTGCCCGTTATGAAGATGTTCGTTGGAAAGCGATCGCCGCGCGCAATGCCGGCGCCAAAGCATTGCTGGTAATCGCCAACGAAACCAACTTCAAGGATGATCGACTATCGCGTTTGCGCTACGACAACAGTGGCGGCGACGCCGGCATGCCCGTCGTTGCCGTCTCGCGCCAGGCTGCGGAGCGCTTGCTCGCTAAGAACAGTTCGCTACTCGCCGAGATAGAGCAACGCCTGCGCGCAAAATCTGCGGCGGCAGATGCAGAAACCCTGAAGTTTCCTCTCGAGACGATTCAGATCTCACTCACCACCGATCTGGTGCGGCGCGAGGCAGCAGCCGCGAATGTAATTGGAATTCTTGAAGGCACCGATCCCGCGTTGAAAAACGAGACGATTGTCATCGGCGCTCACTACGATCACCTCGGTCATGGCGGCGCCGGCAGTCTCGCGCCCAAAGAGGGCGAAATTCATCATGGCGCTGACGATAACGCTTCCGGCGTTGCCGGAGTACTCGAGCTCGCGCGCATTTTCTCAATGCAGAACCCACGGCCCCGCCGTTCGATCCTGTTTGCAACATTCAGCGGCGAAGAAGAAGGCTTACTTGGCTCAAACTATTACGTGAATCATCCATCCGTGCCGCTCAGCGATACCATTGCGATGATCAACATGGACATGATTGGTCGGATGAAGAACAAGTCTCTGACTATCGGTGGCATGGGAACGGCGACCGAGTGGGCGGCCCTTGTCGAAAATGCCAATAAGTTGCAGGGCATGACTGTGACTGCGTCGCAGGGTGGTACGCCGGCTGGGTCGCAAGTAGCTGGCGGCATGCCAATCGTAGTTGCCGCAAATGGACAACCCGTCGTTCATAACGATCCGGCCAAGCAGTTCACTCTTACGCTTAACGCCGATGGTTATGGTCCGAGCGATCATTCTTCCTTCTACGCCAAACAGATTCCGGTGCTTTTCTTCTGGACCGGAACGCATTCGGACTATCACAAACCGTCGGACACTGCTGAGAAGATTAACTATGATGACGAATCACGCATTCTCAGGGTCGTAGCAAAGATCGTTGAGAGTATCGCTGTCGGCGAGAAACGGCCGACTTACACGCTTGCGAAAACTGAAGCAACCGGACGCTCGACTGGATTTCGCGTGTCTCTCGGAACGATTCCCAACTACTCGGACAGCGGGGACGGCCTGCTGCTGGATGGCGTGCGCGAAGATTCTCCCGCGGCCAAAGCCGGCTTAAAGGCAGGCGACCGGATCGTGAAACTCGCCGGCCGTGACGTGCGCAACGTTTACGACTATACGTACGTGCTGGGCGAAATGAAGGCGGGGCAGGAGTACGAAGTTGAAGTGATGCGCGGGACGGAACGGTTGACCTTCAAGCTAACGCCGGCGGCGCGACGGTGAGGCATTGCCGATTTGCAATTGCCGATTGCCGATTGGAATTCAGAGTTGAATAACTTTCCGTAAACACCACTTGCGGTCAGCAGTTTGTTTGAATTGGCAATTGGCAATCGCCAATCGGCAATCAATAAGCTGCTGCATCAGAAATACCCAGATCGTGGAAAGGGCTCCCCACTACTATGTCTAAAACTGTTCCTATTACGGTCGCAAACGGCGACGGCATTGGGCCTGAGATCATGGCCGCCACTCTCGAAATTCTTAAAGGCGCGGGAGCGGCCCTCGAAATTGAGATGATCGATATCGGCGAGAAAGTCTATCTCGCGGGAAACTCTTCCGGAATCGAGCCGAGCTCATGGGACTCGCTGAGACGCACCAAAGTTTTTCTGAAAGCTCCAATCACCACGCCTCAGGGCGGTGGCTACAAGAGCCTCAACGTGACCGTGCGCAAGACGCTCGGCCTGTATGCCAACGTGCGTCCCTGTGTGTCTTACCACCCGTTCGTGAGAACAAAACATCCGAACATGGATGTCGTGATCGTGCGCGAGAATGAAGAGGATCTCTATGCGGGCATCGAACACCGGCAAACGGCGCAGGTCGTGCAGTGCCTAAAACTTATTTCGCGGCCGGGTTCTGAAAAAATTGTTCGTTATGCTTTTGAATACGCGCGCCGCAACAACCGGAAAAAGGTCACCTGCTTCACTAAAGACAACATCATGAAGCTGACCGACGGTCTTTTCCACAAAGTGTTCGACGAGATCGCCGCTCAATATCCCGACATCGAAAACGAACACTGGATTGTCGACATCGGCGCCGCAAAACTTGCCGACACGCCGGAAGCCTTCGATGTGTTAGTGATGCCGAATCTCTACGGTGATGTGTTGTCGGACGTGGCGGCGCAGATTGCGGGCTCAGTTGGTCTGGCGGGTTCTGCCAATATTGGCGAACACGTGTCGATGTTTGAAGCAATACACGGATCGGCTCCGCGTCGGGCCGGGCAAAATTTGGCGAACCCTTCAGGGCTACTGCTCGGCGCCGTGATGATGCTGGTGCACGTCGGACAAACGGATGTTGCCGAGCGAGTTCACAACGCCTGGCTGCGCACACTCGAAGACGGCATCCACACTTATGATGTCTACAAAGACGGCGTGAGTAAGGAGAAGGTCGGCACCAAAGAGTTTGCCGCCGCGGTCGTGGCCCGGGTAGGGCAACTGCCGCAGACGCTGAAAGTGGCCAGGTATCAAACTGCGTCCGAAAGCGCTGACGAGGTTAAGAGCACGGTGGCGACTGCAGTGCAGAAGAAGGAGCTTGTGGGTGTAGACGTGTTTCTTGATTGGACTAGAGGGTCGGCGAACGAATTAGGCGAGTCGCTAAATAAGCTCGGGGACGACAGTCTCAAGCTCGAAATGATGAGCAATCGTGGCGTAAAAGTCTGGCCCGGCGGACACGCGGAAACATTCTGCTCGGATCATTGGCGCTGCCGGTTCTTGTCGGGAAAAGACGACGGCTCACTTTCTCACGATCAGATTGTGGCCCTCCTTAAGCGCGTGTCGCATGCCGGTTTCGATTTCATCAAGACTGAAAACCTTTACAACTTTGATGGCGAACGCGGCTTCTCGCTGGATCAAGGAGCGTAAATGAGGGATGAGGGCGGAGGGATGAAGGATGAATAAAACTACAGAGCATCAATCCGGGGCGAAGAGTAAGGGCGTTAGGACGGCTGAACCGCAAGCTAAGAGCGCAGCACAGAATTCCGATTCATCCCTCATCCCTCAGCCCTCATCCCTGGTCGCGGTAATCATGGGGAGCAAGTCGGATTGGGAAACGATGCGGCACGCAGATCAGACGCTTACAGATTTCGGCGTGGCGCATGAATGTAGAGTAATGTCGGCGCATCGCACTCCACACCTCGCCGCTGACTTTGCTTCCAATGCCGAGTCGCGCGGCGTAGAAATTATTATTGCTGCTGCTGGAGGCGCCGCCCATCTTGCTGGCGTGCTTGCCGCTCACACCACCTTGCCCGTGCTCGGCGTGCCGATGAAAAGCGACGCGCTTAACGGCATGGATTCGTTGCTTTCTACGGTACAAATGCCGGCGGGAATTCCGGTCGGCACGCTCGCCATCGGAAAACCTGGCGCCGTTAATGCTGCGCTCCTGGCCATCGCAATCCTGGCAAATCAACGTCCAGAACTGCGTCAACGACTGAAGCAGTTTCGCGAGAAACAGGAGCAACAAGTTCGCGCCGCGACCCTCGATTAGCAGGCACTTCCTGCCATAAGTTCTTCTTGTAATCCC
>JBPCMI010000007.1:0-9907 GCA_051002415.1 Pyrinomonadaceae bacterium | reverse complement strand
TACCTTGGGGTGCCAGTGGGGTGGAATCTTGAACCCGTCTGGCAGCCAAAGACGCATCGTGAAAAAGCCTTCCTTGGCTGGGTCACCTTCGAGCACTGCAACCTTGGCTCCGGCGGCCAGAGATGCTGGTCCATCCTTCCACTCAATCTCAGCCGCCGGATAGAGACGCATCTCAGCCTTCTGCGAATCTGTCATCTCGTGCTTCTGAGGTGCCTGACACAATGCTATCGAAGTAAAAGCGACTGTCAGCGCAAAGGTGCTAAGTATGTGTTTCATAGTATTTGACTCCTAGTGATTGAAATAATCACTGCAGCTGTTTCGTTATGCTGCAGAAACTGAACTTGTTAGTGCTCCAGCCACTGTCGTTCATTTCATCCTGTTCACTTCTATCCCAACTCCCCGATTAAGTCCGACCAGGCTTGCTCTTCTCCCGTGGGATCAACAAGCGAGGCTAACCTCTTGCTCCTCGCCTTTAGTTCTGCAAGGTACCGCGGAGAAGTCTCGGCGCGCGTCAGCAGCCGTGTTAGCTGAATGGTATTGCCGACCTCAAAATATCCGGGATATTCCTCGCCCAGAATGCCAACATTGCCATCAACGCGCGAAGCAAGAATCGGAACCGAAGCTGCTATCGCCTCCGACAACACGTTTGCGCCTCCCTCAATGCGGGATGAGAGCACACAAAGAGAACTCTTGCTCAGAATGCGGCGGACGCGCGATTGCGGCTGTTCATCGAGCCATCGGTAGCGTTCGTTTGTATCCATCTCTCTGTGCGCTCTCTTAGCCATTGCATCAGTCATCGCGCCACCGATCTGCAGGACTCGGAGTCTTGACGACTGAGGAAGTGACCGAGCCGCCATGGCGGTGCGAAACGGATCTTTCACAGCACGCAGATGGCCGATCACACACACATCAAAGTTGCCATTCGTTCGCGCTTCAGCCTTGGTCCTTGATTTCGCTGAACAGCTACGCGCGCCTGTCCGTTCCTGCATGTCTTCAACTGACTGATAGATGACCCTCGTCTTCCTTCGCCAACTTGGGCGGAGCTGTTCGATTGCTTTCGGTTGTAACACGACAATCTTGGTTGATATGTCGAGCGACTCGTGCGCCGTGTGATTCCTCCCAATATCGCCATAGAGATCTGTTCCGGTAAGTGCGACGATGATCGGCGATGAAGGGTTGTGGCGTCGAAAGTTGACGATTGCTGGGTGGCTCTTCCGTGCGTGCAAAGCAACTAAGAGATCATACGGCTTACTGTCATAGGTCTGTGAGATCGAGACGCGATTACCAAGTCGTCTGAGAATCTTGGCCCAACGCAATGCGGTAATTCGGTTTCCGTAGCGTGAGCCCGGCGGGGCTGGGGTGACTATGGTAATCCTCATTCTCAGATGTTTACCGCACAGGTTCGGAATCCTGCCCATACGTCGCGACGATCGGGCGTGTAAAAGTTTCGATAGCTGTCATGAATGAGACGCGAACGAGTCACCCAACAACCCCCGCGAAGCACCTTGTGATCTCCAAACCAAGGCTCCGAATACTCCCTATAAGGACCTCCAACAAATCCCGGATAGGGATTGAAGTCGCTGGCGGTCCATTCCCAGACGTTGCCGATCATTTGCCGGCATCCGAAAGCGCTATCGCTGGCAGGTAATGCGTCGACCGGAATGCATCCCATCGCTCGCCAATCAAGATTTGCGCGCTCTGGCGTTGGCAAATCATCCCCCCAGGGATAGCTACGCTTGCGCTTTGCAAGACCTCCCCCATTTGAGTTTGGCTCGGCACTCGCAGCCATCTCCCATTCTGCTTCGGATGGGAGACGCCGACCCGCCCAACGGCAAAAAGCATCAGCCTCATGCCAATTGACATGGATGACGGGTAAGCGATCATCGAGCGCGATCCATTCATCGAAGTTCCGGCGCAACCAATCGTTTCTTTCTCGGCGCCAGTACACCGGATGTTCGGCACTGGCAGCAGTTCGCCACTGCCAACCTTCCTCAGTCCACAGCTCGCCCCTCTTGTAGCCATTATCTTCAACGAAATTCTTAAACATGCCATTGCTTACGGGGGTTTTAGAAATCGCAAAACGGGCAATTTCAACTTCATGAGCCATTAGTTCGTTATCGAAGACGAAGTTTTGTTTGGCAATGCTTCCGAGAGTGAATTTGCCGCCCGGGATTTCTGCGTCGCCTGTTAAGTCGTTGCCGTTTCGAACAAGGCGGGCGTCTTCCGGAAACCGCACTTCGTTAGTTACTGCGAGCGTTGGTGAGGGATAGCTTAGAGTTTGACGGGTGTAGGTGATCGCTTCGTCGTGCATCTGCTCGTGTAGCAGCACCAAGTTCAAGAAATACTCTTGATCGTAGCCTTCGGCATCTTTCAGGCTGAGACCCTCGGAACTGGCCTGCTCAATCACCCGCTCAAGAACTTGCTCCATGTAAGCGAGGGTTCTGTCTCTCTCGAATAACGGCAAATCCCAACGGGTGTCGTGGGACACGCGCGCCGAATCGTAAAGCTCGTCGGCCTGTTTGAGAATAGGCGGCTGACCACTGAGGCGCCGTAAGACCCAGTACTCCTGAAACCACGCCAGATGACCAATCTCCCAACGAAGTGGATTTACAATCTGCAGACGGGGACCCATTAACTGGGCTTCGGAGAGATCCGCGACGAGTGCGAGCGTGTGCGCGCGCGTCTCCATCAGCGCTTCAATTAATTGAGCAGTGGTTATTCTCGATTCGTCGTTCGCAATTCCAGTTAGGGTCAATTGGGTTTGTACGCCGTCACAATGATCATTTGCGCGGGAATACTCATTCCGCTATTCGAGAAGAACTCACGTACTGCTTGCTTGGCTTCTTTTGCCAGCAGCTCTGCCTGCGAAGTAGGAAGCGTGGCTAATTTCTCTCGCAGCGTCCCAGAGGTTTCGGAGCGCATTTCCCAAAATTGCTCCAACGATATTGGCGCGGCAATATTGAACTTAAGGACACGTTCCTTAATGTCACCGGCTCCGGCCTCTGCAAGAATCCGAACCAGACTGCCAGGCTCAGCGAATCGAAAAGCGCCGGGAGCGTTCGGATCGCTGGGAGCAGCAGCTTCAAAGTAACGGGCAACTACGTCGGTGATGGCGTAAGAAAACGGATTGAGTTCGCTTTTCCCCCACACAGCGAGGGATATGACGCCGTGCTGCTTTACTACTCGCAACATCTCGCTAAACGCAGCGATCGGATCTGGGAAAAACATTGCTCCAAGTCTACAGACCACAGCGTCAAACGATTGGCTCTCAAACGGCAGAGATTGAGCCGAGCACTGCTTAAACGTAATGTTTATCAATCCACGGCGCTGGGCTTCACTCTCGGCCGCAGCGACCATTTCTGGCACAACGTCCGTGGCTGTAACCGAACCGCTGTGTCCAACCGTCTCCGCAATGGTTAGCGATGGTTCGCCCGCACCACACGCCACATCCAACACTCCTTCACCCTCCATAATGTCGGCATCATCGATGAGAGCCTGTGTGATGGGACCGAACATTGTGCGGATTTTATCTGCGTGCTTTTGCCAGTAGAAAGCCGATGCGCGCCACTCGCGTAAGACCTCATCAGTAGCAGTGTCTATCGGCGTTACCTTCGAGTCACTATTTACAGCGGTCATGGCCTGAAACCCAAGTCCTTCCACATCTTTCTTAACTTCTCTTACATGATAGAGAAGGCAATCTGATTGTTAAAATGAATTGTTCCAATCATCACGATAGTTAACTACAATAGTGCCCATGGATGTGCGCGATATAGATCTAAGTTTGCGGCGTCACGCGATTCTTCTGCTGAAACAGATGTTGCACATAATCATCTGGTCCAATTTACTGCTCATGCCTCGTCTGACAACCCTTTATGTACTATCTGCCACACGAGGGATGGCCTCAACTGGCCAAACGTAATGTCGATCTTTACCTTGATGGTGCGCGAAGCGATGGGGGTGGGCAACTCCTCCTCATGTGCGAGCGCTAATTTCACTGTTGGCTGGCGGCGGTCCTTTTTTGAAACGTCCTGGGCTACATACGGGCGTTTTCCGGCGAAGACGTCGGCGGAGTAGGCCGGGATAATAAAACTCGTTAAAGAACCACTAGATCGGCGCTACGTTGAAAGTGTCGTGGTTGTAGCGCCAGAGAATCTGATTCCCGGAAGGCGGCGTACCGTCGAACAGACCCTGGGGCGTTCCTACCATCCATTCACCGCCATCATCCAGGGAAATGAGTGTCAATAAGTGCTCGCCTGTGCTTGTATCCCATAAGAAAGTCGAGCCGTCATCGCTGGCCGACGCGCGCAGGCGCGAGTCTGGGCTGAAGTCGATTGAGTTGATACTAGCAGTATGTCCGACAAGGTGCGCAACTCGCGCTGAATCCTCACGTCCCGAATTTTGATCGTGTTATCTGTGCCACTCGAAGCAAGCAGTCGTCCGTCACTACTGAAAGCCACCTGTGTAACGCTTTTGCCGTGGCCCTCAAGGGCGCCGAGCTGGCGCCCACTCGCTATGTCCAAAAACACTGCCGAGCCGACTGTCTCAAGATTCGTCCTTGAGTTCCCGCCGGCTGAAAGCGAATGAAGTGACCGTGCGGCCATTCGCACTTAAGTCGCGTAACTTGCTGTCACTAGCTGTATCCCACAACAAGATTTTTCCCATGCTGTCGAGGATCGCCAGCATTCGGCCGTCAGCGCTAAATCCCGCATCGATCGCGTTATTACTGGGCACTAAAGTGCGCAGCTCACGCCCAGCCTTCACATTCCAAATTTTTACCTGGTTCTCGCTGCTCTCAGATGGTAGGCCGCGCACCTCTCCTCGTGTTGGTTCTTCGCGGGCGGCGTAAGCTCTTGGTCTTGGCTTACGAAAACGTGAACAACTGCATCTCCGACGCGATCAAGGAGATTTCTCGCGGAATGTTGTTGTCGCCATGAAGACCAAAGGGCGCAAGAACCGCGAAATTCCTATGGACGTTTTGAATCCGGAAGTTCGTGGGGTTCTGTCAAAGTTGTGTAGCGGCAGGAAGCCAGATGATTATGTGTTTGGAAATCCAGATACAGGTAAGCCATTCACAGACATCAAGCGATCGTTCCATACGGCGTGTCGAATCACAGGAATCGACGGGCTTTGGTGGCATGATCTGCGCGCCACATTTTGCACGCGTCTAGCCTTAGCGGGATACGAGCCTTTGACAATAATGACACTGATGGGCCACAAGGATCTGAAGACCACGATGCGTTATATTCGTGCCGTGCAACTGCAGAGAAAAGTGAGTTCTCAGAATTTTGGTCACAAATTGGCCACACAAGAAGAACGGCCGCCAATGCTGGCAGCCGTAAGTTGTTGATATGAATGGTCGGGGCGAGAGGATTTGAACCTCCGACCTCTCGGTCCCAAACCAAGGGTTCGGCAAAAACGTAAGTTATTGCCTTTTCAAAAGTTGCAGCCACCACAGATTTACTAGGGATTTTACATTCCGTCCCATCCTTTACGGTCCAGTATACGTTGTGTGCTGGAGATTCTGGTCAAAAATCTCCCACACGAGTTGTTAGCGGAACCCGCAGGTAGTTATGTCCTTTCGCCGATCCGAGACAACAGCTCTTTGATTGCCCCGGCGCTTCCTAAAACGCGCGAGGTTTGTACGGGCATAAAGACAACCCTAGCGTTATCTGATTTCGCCATGTCTTTGAGGCCTTCGATGTAGCGCGCTGTGATCAAATACTGGGCCGGGTTCTTGCGTTCTGCTTTTGCCGGGGAAACGCTCGTGGTCACGTCGGATTCCAAGCGATCCTGCGGAAGCGACTGAGCCATACCCTCGGTGATGCGGGCAATGGCTCCCGCTTCTGCCTCGGCCGTCAGCATGCGCGCCTGGGCTGCACCCTCCGCCCGCAGGATGGCCGATGTTTTGTTCCCCTCAGCCATCGCAATTGCTGCCTCCTTCTCGCCTTCAGCGCGGGTGATAGCGGCTTGGCGCTCCCCTTCAGCTTGGAGGACAAGCGCGCGGCGGTTGCGCTCCGCCGTCATCTGCTTTTCCATAGTGTCGCGCACATCGGTCGGCGGGTTGATGTTCTTCACGTCAACGCGCAGCACCTTAACGCCCCACTTGTCAGTAGCTTCATCGAGAATCACACGCAGTTTGACGTTAATCTCCTCACGCGAAGAGAGGCACTGATCCAACTCCCTATCTCCCATGACGCTGCGCATTCCGGTCACGGTCAGTTGCATGATGCCTCCGATCAAATCCACTACTTCATATACTGACTTGAGTGGGTCTGTAATCTGCCAGTAGACCACTGCGTCGACGACTATCTGAACGTTGTCCCTTGTAATCGCGGACTGCAAGGGCATGTCGAGAAACTGTTCGCGCAAATCAATGGAAGATATGCCGGGAAGAGAGCCAGTCCAGAAGACGCCTCGGGGCTTGTCAATGAATGGGACGAGGATGTGAAGGCCGCTGTCTGCAAGCTTGTGGAACCTGCCAAGGCGCTCAACCATCATTACTGTAGCTTGTGGGACAATGCGGATGGTCTTCGAGGCGACCACCAGTAGCGCGGCTGTCAGGAACAAGAAAAATAGTTCGAGACCAAGCTCCATCCTCTTAAATCTTTACTTTCCTGGCGGGGGTTCCTAACAACTTTCTCACGATGAACTACGTCAAGTTGATCAATAGTGCTGATGTCTTTTCAAGCAGCTTGGAGTCACCCCAGCAGCAAAAACGCCAGAAAGAGTTGCATATAACGCGAGACGCCTCCGACGAAAGGCCCTGCTCTTGATGGTGCGTCGATTCTCGCTGCTTACTTAGTTTGCAGACAAGTTGCCTGGTTCATAATATCCGTATTTGGCAAATGTGATGAAGCCGGGCTCGCCAAAAGTCTCTGTCATTATTCCTGCTTTCAATGAAGAGAAATGGTTTGGGACGTGCGCTCGGCGTATTCGAGAAGCCTACGATGCGTCTGCCGACATTGCCAACGCTTACGAGATCATTGTTTGTGATAACAATTCGACGGACACAATTGCAGCCGTTGCCGAAGCCTGTGGTTGTAAAGTCGTCTTTGAACCCATCAATCAAATCTCGAAAGCGCGGAATCGAGGAGCAAGTGTCGCGACTGGCGAATGGCTCCTGTTTGTAGATGCTAACTCCTGGGCCTCTCCAGAACTGATCGCCGACATGGCTCCACTTCTTCGGAGCCCTGAGTACCTAGGCTGTGGCAGCACACTCCGTGTGGTTGATGGTCCCTGGTGGTTCAAGTTTACGTGGGCGAGCAAGAATTGGAGCATGCGAACCTTCAAGTGGTGCCCCGGTGGCTTCATTTTATGTCGGCGGGATGCGTTTACCGGGATCGGAGGCTTTCGCGAGGATTACTACATCTTCGAGGAACTGGAGTTTGTGAAGCGGCTGAGAAGACTTGCGTCGAAAAGAGGGCAACGATTCACGATCCTGCACAAGCACCCTTTTAGCACTTCGGGAAGGAAGGGCATGAAACATTCACTATCGTCGTGGTTGAAGTTTGGGGTCAGGTTGTGCCTCTCTCCTCGAAAGTTGGTTAGCGACAAACTTTTGCTGCCGGATGGTACGAGGTAGATCGATAGCCGAACCAGAAGGGTCACACGATCTTTTTTGGGTTGTTGGGTCGCACTCCATCCATATTCATCTGAACTCATGAAACTCAGATGGATGATTGATAGATTTCTTACTCGCTCGCTGTCAGGAACAAGAAAATAGAACGAGACCAAAGTCCATCCTCTTAGAATCTTTACTCTCTGGCGAGTGTGCTTAATAACCCTCGCAGCTACTCTACACGATGACATTGGACCGCGCCGCGCTAGGTTGAGCTCAGGGTTCGGCAGTGGATGCGTAAAGAGTGCCTTTTAAGCTACGAGCTGATGCAAGCTAGTTATTCTGGTTTGTGCAGGCCGGATGAAATTGAGCCCAAGTGTGCTTGAGCAAAAAAAGAGTGAGCCATTAAACGTCTAGGTGAAAATTGTGGCGATAGGAAGCCCGCTGCGGACTGCGCGACCTTCTGATTGGCTTGTCGAAGCTAATACCTATCGAGGCGGCCGTTCTGCTAGAAAGATCCGGAATACCGTAACTGATTCTTGATGCTCGTTTTGAGGTTTTTGGTTATCATTACTGCCACCTCGCACGCATCATCGTAAATTTGGTTCGTGCGGCAACTTTCCTGGAGTCAAACGAATATGAAAACCCGACGCGTTTTTCTCGTTTTCGCAGCTCTTGCCGCATTTCTTCAAGCATCCGGTAAGGCGGGCCCATTTGGGGAACCAAGTACGAGTGCGGCCTTGATTATTCCAGTCGTCACTTCGCAGCAAACGGGAAATGCAGTCTTGTCAGTAGCGAGTGGCTTGCCCACTCAACCCGCGACAGTTAATCCGCTTGCCGGAAAAGGGGTCGTACTGTTTAAGGAGAGCTTTGGTGGATTCCTAAAAAGAAAAGGGAATGTTTCAAGGCCCACCCGGATCAACCATTAAACAATCCCCGCTTGGTGTTTGGGCTTACGCTTGTCAGACGGGATCGCCGGCTTGTCAGCAAGCCCTGTACGAGATGCGGCCAAACTCTGTTTCTGAAGCCAGAACGGATCAGAACGCGAGGGCGACGCTCCCCGGAGTACCTGCAGGCACCTACTATCTCTATACGATAGCTGTCCATAACAAGCAGCTCCTCGTTTGGGATCTGAGAGTTGACCTCAAGCCGGGTTCAAACTCGATCGTCCTTAACCAGGCTAACGCCGCGCGACTCGACGCAGATACGGCGGCCACAAAACCGGCCGCTGGACAAGGCGAGTCTGTCGCCACGTCTCAACCTTGTCAGGTAACTGACACGCCCAGGCGTGCTCCATCCGGCGTTCCGGCAAATGGCACTCTGGCTGTGAGGGGCGGGGGTTATGTTTACACCTACACGGAAACCAACCGCCGCACCGGCGAGGTAACACATTCATCCACCGAGCGCGGAAATTTTTCTAATACCACGCTCTACCTACTTGATGAGGACGCCGAAACCGTTTTCCAGCAAGCTGGCATCAAGCCCGTAGTCTTCCCTGTTCGTTTATCGCTTATAGAAAGCGTTAGTTTTTACGATGCATTCGGCGAGGTAAAAAACGTACCCGGAATGGAGATGATTACCGGATTGCTGGGTGGTAAGAAGGAAGACCTGGAGGCGCCGGAAGCCAAAGCTGAGTTCGATTGTGCTATGAAGGCGATTCATTCACACAGCGTGGCGCAGATGACCACCGACGCTAGTGCGAGCGGAACCTTCCCGCGGGTGCCAGCCGGCACATACTATCTCTATGGCCGATTCTATCGCGTCCAGAAGCCGTTTCGCGGAGGCGGGATGGTTTGGAATCTCAAGGTTGTGGTTAAGCCCGGTGTGAACACGTTAACGCTTACCGTGAATAACGCTACCTATCAGTAGGACGACTAAGGCAGCGAGTTCCGGAGCCTTCAATCATGCTCCTGCCTAACAATAGACTCCGTATAATTTAGAGCCTTCAAACAAAACACAGGATGCGTCCTCAATAAAAGTTTTGCACTGGCCTGTGCACGCATCGTTGTCTCATTAATAATGCGGACGTACCGACGCTAACTCGCACTGCTGGTGATCTTGTTGTAAGAAGAGTAAACAGCAAAGAGACGATCTACGGCGGCGTGATCACTCCGCGCAAGTAACGTAATCACTTCATCACGTTCAGCCAGCAATGGCCTAAGAGTTTCACGCTGTGCGGGCGTGAAGACGGATGCATTCGCTGCGTCTATCTGGGTACGCAAGTTTGTATAAAAGTCGCTTGTAAGTTGCCGTGCAGGTTCGTACTCGCCCCGCTGGACATCAACCATTGCAGCAGCCAAAGTATTTTGAAGTTGACTTAAACGCACTTCACGCTGGGAGGCGTCACGC
>JBPCMI010000006.1:0-11103 GCA_051002415.1 Pyrinomonadaceae bacterium | reverse complement strand
TAAAGAAACTCTGCGTCAGATCTTTTGCATCTTCGTTCGACGCCTGCCACTTGATACGGATGTCCCTGTCAGCGGGTTTCCAATACCTCGCCACGATGGTTTCCAGCGCGCGTTGGCGCAATTCGGCGTCGCTGCTCGCAGCCGCCGCGATCGCCGAATGGCTGGTGACGGGGAAACGATTACGAGGTCCGCCAATGTCGGTGTCAACATTCATAGGTCATTGCGTCATTGCGTCATTGAGTCATGAAATCCGGGATCCTGTTAAATGGATTCCCATGGGCTTGGGACGATACAATGGTTCCATGATTCAATCACTCAATGACTCAATCACCCAATGATTCAATGATCCAATGACTTTAAATCTTTCTTTCTACCCTGCCTCTGTTGCGCGCTGGCCGGATTTAGAAGAATTGTTTGGTGAGCGCGGCGCCTGTGGTGGATGTTGGTGCATGTTCTGGCGTTTGCCCCGCAAGAAGTTTGATGCCGGCAAAGGCGACGGAAACAAACGAGCGTTGAAACGAATCGTGACCGCTGGACGAGAGCCCGGCATCATCGGTTATCTGAACAACGAACCGATAGCATGGTGCGCAGTGGCGCCGCGTGCAGATTACATCGCACTCGAGCGATCACGCATTCTAAAACCAGTGGATGAGGAGCCGGTGTGGTCGGTCTCATGTTTGTTCATCAGGAAGCCTTACCGTCGTCAGGGAGTCTCCGCGCAGTCGCTGCGGGCAGCGGTTGCGTTTGCAGCTTCACACGGCGCCACCATCGTTGAAGGGTATCCAGTGGAACCCGCGGTGAACACTCCCGATCCTTTTCTCTGGCACGGTATCGCTTCTGCCTTTTTGGCCGCGGGATTTAAAGAAGTGGCGCGCCGATCGAATTCACGCCCCATCATGCGTTATGAAATTAATGATTCCGCACCCGCAACCAGGCGGCGGAGTCAAGTCCGCAGCAAACCACCGTCAACGGCGAAAATCTAATCCCCATCTTGATGCCCTTCTATTTTTGGAATTGCCTTATGCGCTTGCCGGCAATACTGATCCTGATCCTAATCACAATCGTATCGCCCTCTTCCGCCGTGCGCCTTGACAATGAAGCTGACGACAATTCAACACTACTTGAAGTTGGGAGCGTAGCCGCGAACACGTCATCAAGCAAGAATGTTCCGGCACTTAAGATCGTTTCCTACAACATTCGCTGGCGCAGTGGGGATCAGCTGCAAGAAATCATTCAACTATTCAAAACCGATGATGAAATTGGTGGTGCGGGAATTCTTGGATTGCAGGAAGTTGATCGGAATAAGAAGCGCACGGCAAATACAAATACCGCAAAGCTAATCGCGGAACAGTTGGGAATGCATTACGCATGGGCGGCACCACCAACTGCAAAGGCAGGTGAGGAAGAAGAAACTGGTGTCGCAATATTAAGCAGCTACGCGCTCACTGATGTGCATCGCATCGTGCTTCCCCACCCCGGGCCGGGCAGCCGGCGACGCGTCGCGGTAGGAGCAACCGCTACGATCGATGGCATACCGATCCGCGTTTACTCAATCCATGCGGAAACGAGGATCGCCGTAACTAAAAAGCTGGATCAACTGAGTAGTGTATTGCAGGATCTTTCCGCGTATCCGCCGGATATGCGGGCAATTGTGCTTGGCGATTTCAACACCTGGGAACCAAAGTCCCTCGAGAAGACGTCAAACCTTTTTCTAAAACAAAACTTCGCGACGCCTTTTCCGAATGATCGCGAAACGTTTCTCCGAAGAATTCTCGGCATACCAATTAGTTTAAAGCTTGATTGGATCTGGTTACGCGGGTTGCGTGCAACGAATCATGGAGTTGATGAAAAGATTTGTATCTCAGATCATTGGCCACTCTGGACCACATTAGCGATGCCCTCGAAAAAGCCCATTGCAAAAATGAAGGTTCATCTTGTGATAGAGTAGCAACGTCCCCAAAGCGGTCTCAGCCCAGACTTTACGGAGAAGAGTTTCTAGAATGAAGTGCGGACACTGCGGCCGGAGTACGTCCTGGATGAGGGCAAGGTGTCCGACGTGCAAAACCAAACTGATTCAGTGGTACATCATTGCCTTACTACTTATCATTATTGCCTGCTACGGCACCTTCATGTTGTTGGACAACTTCTTGACGCGCGCCTGAGGCCGGCGAACCTGGCAAAGTCATCCATTAAGAAATGAAGGCGTGTGGTGCTGCAAAGTGGGAAGACTATTAGCGCACTCGCACGACGATACTGTTACTTGTCAGGGCATTCCCCGTCGCTCGCTGCAGTTCCGCAAATGCTTTGTTTAAGTCGGTCTGCGCGCGCAGTTCATTACCGCGTGCCGCCGTTAAGGCAGTTTGCCGGTCGAGCACGAGAAACACTGTCGACTGCCCTGCGTCTAGTTTCCTTTGCTCACTAGCATACTGTTGTTCCCCAGCCTCGCGAGCTACACTAGCGGCCCGCAAGCGCGCTGAGGCACTGCGAACCACCTGCAAAGCATTACGCACATCCACCTGAATTGATTGCTCGAGCTGCTGGCGCTGCGTAGCAATCTTCCGACCTTCAACTAACGAGCGGCCGAGCTGAGCTTCAGCGGTGCGATTGCGCAATGGCAGATTGATTTGAAAGCCCACCCGGTAGTTGTGATACCGATTCCCAAATAGGTTCTGGATCGACTGAGCATAGCCACCCAGGAGTTCGGGAGCGAGCGCCTGTGCCGGCGGATCAGTCAACCGTGGTAACCCGCTGTTCTGAGAAAGTAAATTGACGCGATCGCGCAGCTCTTGCGAAGAAGAGGTGAAGGGGTTTACGCCACCGCTAATTGAACCTGCTAATCCCACCATACCGTAGCTGCCGACCAGATCAAGTTGCGGCTTGGTCTGTTCGCGAAAGTACTTCTGATCAATCTCATTCACTTCGCGGACAAGATTTGACTGTTGCAACTCCGGTCGATTTTCCAATGCGGCCCGTAATGCTTCTTCCAGCGAAATGCTGGGCGGCGGCGGCAATTCAACATCGTCCGTAGGAATTAGAGAAACACTCCAAATCTCCGATTGCCGATCGACAGCGATCAGGTTCTTGAGATTGTTTTCACTGCGCGAGACTTCTTCGAGCGCGCTAAACAAGGTCTGTTCAAATCCAGCAACCTGTGCTTCCGCCGCCACCACATCAATCGGCGCCAGCGCCCCTTCAGTAACCAAGCGCTTGTTGTGTTCCAGCTGCGTCCGCGCGTCGCGCACTGCGTCGCGTTGAATCTGTAAGTTGCGAAGTCCGAAAACAAGGTCCCAGTAAGCGCGCTGCACCCCAGTGATTGTTTCGATCGCACGTTGGCGAAACTGCGCATCGGAGAGCGAAAGGTTCTTTTTGGCAATCTCAATCAGCCGGCGATTGTTATCAAACTTCAAGCCGCGCAATAGTGGCTGCGCGTAAGTGAATGTCAGCGCCGTTGGGTACTGGGGATTTAGCGCAGCGAATTGGTTATTGCTCGTTAAGCGGATTGAGGAAAACTCGATACGGTAGTTTCCACCGAATCTGGGCGCCAGTCCTTCGAAGCGCGCGTTCGCGGTGTAATCGTTCTGGACAACAGAACCATTGGTACCGCCGCTTAAAAAACTCGAGATCGGACTCTCGATCCTTTCAAAGTAAGACGAGGAGCTAAACCGTGGATCGTAAGCGCCGCGCGATCCCAGCAGATCGAATTCCGCAATCTTCACGTTGTCGCGGGCAAGCTCTATCTCTTTGTTGTTTTCGAGGGCGAGCGCCAACGCTTCGCGCAGCGCGATTGGGCGTTGCCGATCCGGGTCGACGCCGACTCGGCCGAGTTCCGGTAATGGCTTTTGCTCGGGATGGAAGTCTGGAGCGATTGGCGGAACCGTCAGTTGAACTTGAGGCGTCGGTGCCGCAACAACAGGCTCCTGCGCGTTCGCGTGCACACCGAGTGTTACCAACATCACGATCAAAATTGCGAAGATACGTTGCATTACAGTAGACCTATTGCCTCCCTATCAACCCCAACGACCCCAGCAGGGACGCGGTGGCGCTCGCGGTTTTGCGCCGGGCCCAGGCGAAAGACCCGGTGATCCCGTTGCCGATTCCTGCCCAGATCCGGTGGCGAGCAAGATCATCAAAAAGTGAATAGAAGACGGGTACTGCCAACAGGGTCAACAACAAGCAGAGTGATTGACCGCCTACCACGAGGACGCCGATTGAGCGATTGGTTCCCGAGCCTGGGCCACTCGAAATTGTGAGCGGCAACATGCCCGCGACGAGAGCGATTGTCGTCATTAAGATCGGCCGTAACCTCTCGCGATTCGCTCGGATAATGGCTTCAGAGCGTTCCATACCCTGCGCGCGCAATTGATTCGTGTGATCGATCTGCAGAATTGCGTTCTTCTTAACCACGCCGAAAAGCAGCAGCAGTCCTAATCCGGAAAAAATATTTACCGTCTGGCCCGTAACCAGCAGCGAGACGATGCCGAAAGGAATGGCGAGTGGCAGAGTCAACAGAATCGTGATCGGATGGATGAATGATTCGAACTGCGCCGCTAAGACCATGTACATGAAGACAAACGAAAGAGTGAACGCGAGCATGAAGTAATAGCCAGTGCGGCCCAGCTCTTTCGAACGACCGGCTAAACCTGTCTTATAAGCGCCGTCGATCTTTATTTCTTTGGCAAAGTCGTTCATCTTTTGAATCACCGCCGCTTGTGAACCACCAGGCTTAACATTGCCCAGCATCATCACCTGACGCTGACGATTTAATCGATCGATCGCAGAAGGGCCGGTGCCTTCTTCGACGCGCACCAGATTGTCGAGACTGACCCAGCCAATTTTCGAAGACGACACGATCATTCGTTTCAAGCCTTCCACGCTGGCGCGATACTCGCCAGTGGCCCGCACCCGCACGTTGTACTGATCGGTTCCGACGTTAAAAGTGGAAACCTTCTGGCCGGCGACGAGTGTGTTCAGAGCTTGTGCGATGTCCCCAACCCGCACCCCCAGATCAGCCGCACGCGGGCGATCGATGACAACCCGCAACTCTGGTTTGCCGGTG
This sequence comes from Pyrinomonadaceae bacterium, assembly GCA_051002415.1. GTDB lineage: Bacteria > Acidobacteriota > Blastocatellia > Pyrinomonadales > Pyrinomonadaceae > PSRF01. The sequence continues at coordinate 6,047 of JBPCMI010000006.1, read as the reverse complement.
ACCAGGGTTGAGTCGACATCGACGAGGTCGGGAATTGTCTTCATACGCGCGAGCAGCTCGTCCGAGTATTTTGTTAGCTTTTCGAGATCGGGGCCACCAATCACATATTGCAAGTCGGCATTGCGAAAACCGCCACCGGAGATCGCCGCCACTTGTTGCACGCTCGTCCGTAACTGACCGGGAAATTCCTTGAGATACTTACCGAGGATTTCTGATCGCGCGCGCAGCATTAAATTGCTTTGCGTAGTCGTGCGCTCCTCAATCGGGTCCAGCTTCACATAAATCGTTGCGACGTTGACCAGCTCCTGCTGCCCTCCGCCAATCGTGGTGAGCGTGTCTGTGACGCCGGGAAGTCGCCGCACATCAGCCGAAACTCTCTCCGCCAGCGCGGAAGTAGCCGCAAGAGTAAAGCCTTCCGGCGCGCGCACGTTGATCTCAAATTGCGACTGATCGTCCACGGGGAGGAAATTCTTACCGACAAACATGAACAGTGGCACGATGCTGACAACCACAAGCAGACAAGCAACGACAATTACCCAGCGATGCGCCATCGACCATTGCAACATTCGGGTATACAAGCGATCGATTGGCCGATAAAAGCGCGACTGCTTGGAATCGTGGGAGCCCGCCTTTTCATCGGGTGAACGTTCCGCTTTCTTGCTGCGCTTGATCAGCCGCGCTGAAAGCATCGGAGTCAAAGTAAAAGAAACCAAAAGAGAAACCGCGATCGCGAACGACGAAGTAAAGCCAAACGACGACATGAAGCGGCCGGAGATGCCGCCCATGAAGCCCACTGGGACAAACACGGCGAGCAAAGACAACGTAGTGGCCATCACGGCCAGACCGATTTCTTTCGTGCCTTCAATGGCCGCCTGGAAGGGCGGCATGTTCTTCTCTTCAATGAAGCGGAAAATGTTCTCCAGCACGACGATGGCGTCGTCAATCACAATGCCGACCATCAGGGTCAAGGCAAGCATTGTGATCTGGTTCAGCGTGAATCCCATCGCAGCCATCAAACCGAAAGTGGCGATCAGGGACGTGGGAATGGCAAGGGCCGCGATCAAAGTCGAGCGGAAGCTCCAGAGAAAAATGAAAACTACGATAGCCGCCAGGATGCTGCCTTCAATCAAGTGCGTTTGAATTGATTCGATCGAAGCTTTGATGAAGATGGACTGGTCACCTACGACCTGAGTTTTGAAACCCGCAGGCAGCGTCGGTTCAATCTCTCGCAGCCGCTCTTTCACCGCGTCGGCAACGGCGACGGTGTTCTGCCCGGATTGCTTGGAGACGACCAGGGTGACAGCCGGCTGGCCATTGAGACGCGCTTCGGTGCGGGCTTCTTCAGCGCCATCTTCAGCGTAACCAATGTCGCTAAGTTTGACTGAATAAGTGCCGCGATTCGCCACCACCAGATTATTGAACTCTGCTGTGTCGACAATCCGGCCCATCGTGCGCACAGTCAGTTCGCGCGTGCCTTCGTCAACGTGACCGCCCGGCACTTCCATGTTTTGCGTGCGCACGGCATTGGCGACTTCGGCGACTGTGACGTTGTAAGCACGCAGTTTGTCCGGATCGACCCAAACCTGAATCCCACGTTGGCGGCCGCCAACGATCTGCACCTGACCGACGCCGTTAATGGATTCAATCTGCTGCTTAATCTTTTTGTCGGCGACGTCGGTCACTTCACGCAACGATCGGGGCGCCGAAACCGCGATGCGCACCACCGGCGCTGCATCAGTGTCGAGCTTCTGCACGATTGGCTGTTCGGCGGTGACTGGAAGATCGTTGGCAATCAGCTCGATCTTGTTGCGCACTTCCTGGGCGGCAATGTCGGGATTCTTCTCGAGCAGGAAAGTGATGAAGACCTGGGAAACACCTTCCACCGAAGTGGAACGGAGCTCGTCGATGCCGCTGATCGTGTTGACGGCGCCTTCAACTTTGTCAGTAATCTCCGTTTCAATTTCCTGCGGCGAGGCGCCCGGATTAACTACCGTAACGGTGATCGTGGGCAAGTCGATCTTCGGAAACAGATCAACGCCGAGCGACTTATAAGAAAACAAGCCGACCACAGTCAGACTCAGAATCAGCATGGTGGCGAACACCGGCCGTCTGACACAAATTTCAGCTAGCTTTTGCATACGCTTCGCGGTTCCGAGTTCCAAGTTTCAAGTTCGCTCTCGAAACTTGGAACTCGAAACCGAAACTTTTCTATTGTTTTACCGCCACTCCATCACTTAATTGGTCAACGTTACTGGTGGCAACTTGCTCGTCGGCGGAGACTCCGCCCTTAACTTCAATCAAATCGCTTTCACTCTGGCCCAATTGAACCAGGCGTTGCTGCGCGTGACCGTCCTTGATTACAAATACTCGGCTGACGCCTGATTCGGTCCGCACTGCACGCATTGGAACCAAAACCGCAGGTTCGACGCGTTGTTGCAGGATTCGCACTGAGGCAAATTGCCCAGGCTTGAGAACGCCACTGCCGTTTTCAACTTCTGCTTCGACAGTCAGCGTGCGCGAAGTGGGCGAGACATTGGGCGAGATTCTCGCAATGCGTCCGCTGAAATTCTTGTCAGGCCAGGCGCTGGTAGTTACTGACACTGATTGCCCCACCCTGACTTCGGGAATTGCCTGCTCCGGAATGTCTATGCGGATGCGCAAAGGATTGATGCGCACGATGGTCGCGACTTTCGAAGTAGGCGAAACGTATTCGCCGAGATCGGCGGTGCGCTCCGCAACATAGCCATCGATCGGCGAGAACACTAATGCATAGGAAAGACTCCGGCGCGCCAGTCCTACCTGGCTTTGGGCGTTAGCGACATTTGCTCGCGCACTCGCGACGACCGCAAAATTCTGCCGAGCTAGGGAGAGAGCCGCTTCGTATACTTCTTTTAGCTGATCCCGCCGTGCCTTTTGCTCGTCGTAATTGGCGCGCGAAACATCTCCGGATTCAATCAACTTCTCAGCGCGCCGCAAATTCTTTTCGGCGAGCTCGAGAGCTACTCGGGCGTTAACGACTTCAGGAACGCGGTTGACGTCAAAATTCTGACCCGGCCGTATGCCGATCTTTTCTTCAGCCTGACGCAGGGCCGCCTTCGCCTGTTCCAGTTGCGCCTGGGACTGCTCCACTCGCAACTTGGAATCGACATCGTCGAGACGAACGATCATCTGGCCACGCTTCACGTAGCTGCCCAAATCCACGCCAATGGCTGTGACTTTTCCTGCGATTGAAGGCGCGACATCGGTCTGCTGATCGCCGGCCAGGCTGCCAGTCGCTTCGAAGAAACGCGGCAGCTCCCGCAGAATTGCGGGCGCGGTGGTTACCTCAACCGCCAGCGGCGCGGTCGCTGGCGCCGCATCGGTTCTCACATTGGCTTTCGAACCTCCGCACGAGATAGCGAACAACGTCACGGCGCAAAGCACGCCGACAAGAAGCAAGACTCTGAATATTTTAGAAGCAAACATGCGATAGCCCTTAGTGCTAACCAATCAACTCTTACGTTCATTGCGTTTCGCACGCTTTTGCGTCTGCTCGGTAGTGATTCCCTGGAGCAAGATTGAGGTAAAGTTTTGCGCGGCTGCTTCGTTCGAGAGGTTAAGCAGACGCCGCTGGGGATCCCATAGATTGTTGTTGAGCGAGTGGTGAATGATCATGCCGATAAATGAACGGACTACAATTGCGGGATCCATTTCAATCATGGCCCCTTCCTGCTGGCGTTCACGAATGTAAGCACCCAGAAACTCGTACACCCGCCGTACGAACTTCTCAAAAAACATTTGCGCCAATTCGTGTCCCTCCAACGCCGCGTGCAGCAGCAGACGTTGGAAATTCGGATCTTGTTCGTGATGTTCGAGTGCGTTAAAGGCCAGGCCTTCAAAGACGGCGCGATCGTCGCGTCGCTTAACGGCGTCGGCAACCATCAGCTCCAAATCCACGGCGTCCCCTGAGCAAGCTTTATGATCGAGGATGGCGGCGTAAAGTTCTTCCTTGGTCGCGAAGTGGCGGAAGACCATTGCTTCCGAAACGCCCGCAGCCTGCGCGATTTTCTTGGTGGTCGTACCGCGAAAACCTTCGTGGGAAAAAAGGTCCACCGCCACGCGCAGGATCTGCGACCGTCGCTCGTCGCCGGCCATTCGCGCCCCCGGGAACGCCGCGCAGACGTCTTTGAATGTGTTGATTTCTTTGGTCACTAAGGTAGTTTCAGTCGTCGACCTTCGGTAAAGTAAGTACTTACTTACCATTCTCTAAGGCGGACTGTCAACCAGAGATTTAATTTCATGCCGGCAGCCGTGAAGGTTTGGCCTGAAGAGCCCGACCAAAGTTTTTGGTCGTATCGTTCCCATCCTTGCCGCAGCAGTGCTCGTACTTTTTCACAACAATACTGCGGATCATTTCCCGCGGTGCTGTGAGATTTCCTCGTTTTTGAAAACTATCGCTATCGGCACATCTCTTGCTCGTTGATTAACGACACTCTGCGAACTGAGTGCGGATACGTCTACCAAAGTTTGAGTTCGCCACGCTTTGAAAAAGGAGAAAGAAAAAATGTCAGACAACAGAATGTCAGAAGGTCTTAATAGTCCCGGCACAGGTTCATCGAACACCAATACCGGCACCCCAGCGAGAACTGGCGCGGGCACGGGCACCAGCACCGGTACAGGCGCAAGCGCGGGAACTGCAACAGCTCTTTCGCAAACGGCTCAGGACTATGGTCATAAAATTACCGAAGCAGCTACCCAAGCTAAAGATTACGTGACAGACAAAGTGTCCGTCGTCGGCGACAAGATCAAAGAACTACAGAATGCCGATCTCGCTGAAGTTGCCGAGAACGCAAAAGACTACGCGCGCAAGAACCCTGGTCAGGCAATCCTGATTTCGGCTGCCGCTGGTATGCTGCTCGGCTTGATCCTCCGCGGAGGTCGTCGCTCGTAGTTCGAATTGACTAACGAAGGAGGCTAATCAATGGCTACTCCAAAAACTGCAATTGCTCCAACCGATTCCTCAGCGCTGGCCGAGACGGAAAGTTTACCGTCTCTGGTCGGTCGTCTGGGCGATGACGTCATGCAGCTCTTCGACACCAAGCTCAGCCTGCTAAAGGTTGAGCTTAAGGAAGAGGCGAATGTCTACGCGAAAGGCGCGGTAACGGTGGCCATGGGTGGCATCGTGGCGGCTGTAGGCTTTGCCCTTCTGAACGTAGCGGTAGCTTTCGGCGTCTCCACTTTCTTTGCTCAAACCAGTTTAAGTCAGCCGGCACGTTATGCTCTGGGTTTCGTGATCACTGGCCTCTTCTACCTGGTGATTGGCGGGATCGTAGTGCTCGCGGCGAAGAGCCGTTTGGCGAAACAAGGCCTCGTACCAAACAGGACGGTGGAGGAACTGAGAAAGGATAAACAATGGCTGAAGAACGAACTTTAGGATTAGCGCGCGCCTATGACAAAGACGAGGAGGACCTTTCCAAAGAGGCCCTACAGGCGCGCATGGAAGAAGCACGAGACTCAATTACCCAAACTGTGACGGAGATCAAAGATAACGTGACGCAGCAATATGAGAGCGTGAAAGATGCACTTGATTGGCGCGAACATTTTCGCCAGCGGCCAGTGGCGTGGTCATTGGGAGCAGCGGGAGTGGGATTCTGCCTCGGCTATAGCATTGCGGGTGCAGTAAAGGGCCAGAGCGAAGAGGAAATTTACTTCGACACCAGACGGCCGTACTCGTCCGAAGCACGAGCCTATGCGTCAGAACACATCGGTGAACCCTTAGCTGCGGGCCTGGCCTCACGGCAAACGGAAGCGAATGGTCACGACAAAGGACCCGGGATCGTCAGTCGCATTAAGGAGACACGAGCTTTCGATCGCTTACAGCAGGAAGTGGGAACCCTTGGTGACCGACTGGTTGATGAACTTTCTACAACGGCACAACAGGTGGTCCTGCCCGCCTTGTTGCGTAAAGTTAAGGAGTGGATTGGTGCAGACTTGACGCAAAACAATCCGAAGGAAATGTCTGCCAGCATGCGCTCGGAAAGCGATGCTGGGTATGCCTACGAGCCAGA
>JBPCMI010000005.1:0-5037 GCA_051002415.1 Pyrinomonadaceae bacterium | reverse complement strand
CCGGTAACACCGGACCAAAAGTTTCGTCGCGCATGATCTTCATGCTGTGATCTACATTCGTCAGCACGGTTGGTGGGTAAAAGAAGCCGGCAGAGTTCGTGACACGCTTGCCGCCGCTTACGACCTTTGCGCCATGAGCGAGAGCGTTGGCCACATGCTCCTCGACAATCTGTAGCTGTCGTTCGTTGGTCATCGATCCGACGTCCGCATCGGCATTAGTGCCTACGTCCTGTTTCAGCGTGCCAGTCTCTGCCAGTACGCGTGCCAGAAACTCGGGCGCCACCGACTCATGCACATAGCAACGTTCAACGGATGCGCACGCTTGCCCGGAATTCGCGAAAGCTCCCCAAACAGCGCCGCGCGCGGCATTGGGGATGTCCGCGTCCTCCAAAACGATCATTGGGTCTTTGCCGCCCAGCTCGAGGACGACAGGTGTCAAATGTTTGGCCGCCGCGGCGGCGACACGTTTGCCTGTCGCTACACTGCCGGTGAACATGATCTTATCCACGCGTGCATCTATTAAGGAGGCGCCCGTGTCGCCATCTCCGGTGACGATCTCTAACAAATCAGGCGGCACACCGGCAGCGCGAAAGATTTCGCCAAGCTTCAAGGCAGTGAGTGTTGTTAACTCGCTTGGCTTGAGCACGACCGAGTTACCGGCAACTAACGCCATCACGATTTCCTGCACCGGCGTTGCAAGCGGAAAGTTCCAGGGTGAGATGATGCCCACGACGCCAATCGGTTTGTAAACGATCCGCGATGAGCGTCCCATCAAGCCATACTGACCGATGTCGATCTTTTGCGGACGTAAGAGTTTCTCAGCCTGGAGTGCGAAGAAGTACATCGCATCGAGCGTTGGCACGATTTCCATGGCGATGGCTTCAGAAACCGGCTTGCCGGTCTCGCGTGAGATCAGCAGACCGAGTTCGTCCACTTGCCGCAGTATCAGCTCGCGCGCCTTCAGAATTATTTCACCACGTTCCGCGAAGGAGCGTGTGGCCCAGGTGGGTTGTGCAGCACGCGCGCGGGCAACAGCCTCTTCCACTTCCGGCGAGGAAACGATCGGGACGCGACCCAGTTCTTCCCCGGTGCCGGGATCGATGGCGATGATTTCGGTATTGCGGGTCTGAGTTGGAATCGTTTGCGTGCTCATGGCCGGGGTGATTATCCAACAAAGTCGTCCAGCAATCCATCAAGGGACATAAGCCCACAGATAACGCGGATAGACGCAGGTCCAACCAAAACCCGGCCTGCTCCAACACCCACCTGGGTTTTCTGTCAGTGAAATCCGTTTTATCTGTGGCTGATTCCTTCTGAATCGCTCCATCGTTTACAATACCTGCATTCCCAATTTCCATGCATTCAAGGAGAGCCTCCTAATGATTCGTTCGCAGTTGACTGAGTTCATGCGTCGCATGGACCAAAATTCAGTAGCCATCATTCCCAGCGCGCGCGAAGCCACGCGCTCCAACGATACCGCCTATCGCTTTCGCCAGGACTCGGACTTCCTTTACCTCACCGGCTTCGAAGAACCGGAAGCGATCGCCGTCATCGCTCCGGGGCGCGAACATCAGTTCACGATGTTTCTGCGACCGCGCGATCCGGAACGCGAAATCTGGGATGGGCGCCGCGCCGGCCTCGAAGGGGCGAAGAGCGAATACGGAGCAAACGAATCTTTTCCGATTGTTGAGTTCGATGAAAAGCTCGATACGATTCTCGATGGTGCAGAAAAACTTTATTACCGCCTCGGCGTTAATCCCGATCTCGACGACACCATCATCCGGCAGATTGCGCGCATGCGCGCGCTTAATCGCAAACCAATCCATCCGCCGCAAACGATCATCGACCCGGCAACAATCGTTCATGAAATGCGGGTGTTGAAATCGGATGAAGAGATTGAGTTGATGCAGCGTGCTGCCGACATCGCCGCCGAGGCCCATCGCGAGGCGATGAAAGCTGCGCGCGCGGGAATGAAGGAGTATGAAGTCGAAGCTTTAATCGAACTCATTTTCAAGCGGCGTGGCGCTTCGGCTCCAGCTTACACCTCGATCATCGGCGCTGGCGCAAACGCCACCGTGCTTCATTACATCAATAACGACGGCGAACTGCACGATGGTGAGCTACTCCTGATCGATGCGGGCGCGGAATATAAAGGCTACGCTTCTGACATCACGCGTACCTTTCCCATCAACGGCAAGTACACAAAACCGCAGCGCGACATCTATGATCTCGTCTTGAAGGCGCAGATGGAGTGTGTCGAGCTAGTGCGGCCGGGAACAACTCACGATCAACTCAAGGCTCACTCAATCAAAGTTTTGACTGAAGGACTGGTCGAGCTGGGCCTGTTGCAGGGAAAGCCCGATGATCTGATCAAGGAAAAGAAATACGAAAAGTTTTATATGCACGGACTGGGGCACATGCTTGGTATCGACGTGCATGATGTTGGCCGCTATTACTTTGAAAAGGAATCGCGCGCGCTCGAGCCGGGCGTAGTGATGACGGTCGAACCTGGGCTCTACATTTCGCCGGAGGCGAAGGACGTTCCCGCGGAATATCTGGGAATCGGCGTCCGCATTGAAGATGATGTCTTGTGCACTGCGAATGGTCCTCGCGTGCTGACCAGCAAGGTTCCAAAGCAGGCTGAAGAGATCGAAGAATTAATGGCCAGATAGGTTTCAAGTTTCAGGTTTCGCGTTTCGGGAGGGCAGGGCAGGGCAAAAAATCATTTTCCAGTTTCATTTTCACGTCAAACGAAACCGCCAAGCCGCTCAGAGCCGCAGAGTACGCCAAGAAAAGAAAAACGAACTTAGTACTTTGCCTCAGCCGCATCAGCAGTACCGTCTTCCGCTCAAATTTCATCAGCGAACAAAGTTCGAAGCACCAAGTTCAAAGTTCGTTTTCGAGGAGACCCAAAGATGCCCAAGATACTTAGTTGTCCCAAGTGCCCTTTCGAAACGGCGGAGTCCCTCGCCAGATGTCCGAGTTGTGGTAGCCGACTTCAATCAGCGCGGAAAGTTCGGATCCTTGGATGGCTGTTGCTTTTGATAGGCACCGGCTTAGTCCTGTTCATGGGCGCGCTGGGGATTTATCTGGGAAGCATCATTGCGCAAAGCGGACAGCCGGGAGGAACCACGAGCTTCACGGGCGGGTCGCAGGATGTGGCGCTGATCGTGGCAGTTTTCGGTTTGGTAATTTGCTTTGGGCTTGCGAGCATGGCGGGTGGCTTATGGCAAATTGTTTATGGGAAGCCGAATCGGAAGGTGATGGTGGCGATGTTCCTAGTGGCGGGAATACTCGTGGCAATTGCCTGGGCCATTAGATACATGGGCTAGGCCGATTGGCGACGACGCACCGTCCGGATGATTGCCGGCCACATTCACAATGCGCGCTGCATGTGGATCAAGACGCTCGGAAGTGAGCACGGCATCCTGGTCCCGCGGCCCGTGAACCGTCACAAGGTGGGACCGAAGGAGCTGCTTCCAGCACTAAGCCGCAGTAGTCGCGGCATCATCCAGCTACTCAAGCTGGGGTTTGACCGCGGCGGTGCGATTCCACCCTCGGCGTCGTATACCTGGCGAAACCTGCCGCTCGATGTTGGCCACGTCCTAACCTATTTCGTCGCGCACGAAGGTCATCATCGCGGGCAGATTGTCATGCTTGCTCGTCAACTAGGTTATCGTTTGCCAGTTGAGGTTACGGGTGGTATTTGGCATTTTGCAAAACGATCTGAAGAAGCCAAGAACTAAGGTTCGTTGCCGCGCCATAACAAGCGCTTGGATCGATCGAAATCAGATGTGGCGAAGAGGCCGACCGAATCGAAGGTGAGGAGATCAATATGAAACTTTTACTCGCTGTTGCTATAAGCCTCTGCTCCGTTAGTGGACTGCTCGGCCAGCCTTCTGGTGAGGAGCAGCAAGTTCGACGCGCAGTGCAATCGTTCTACGACGCTTTCAACTCGCATAACTTCGAGCGAGTACCGGAGTTTACGACTGAGGATTGGACCCACATCAACCCGCTGGGTGGGTGGACACGCGGACGGAATGCAGTCGTCGAAGAACTAAAGGAAGTTCACTCGACTTTTCTCAAGGGCGTCACCGACACCGTTGAGGAAATCTCGATCCGTTTCGCAACCCCCGATGTCGCGGTCGTAACGGTGCCCAGCAAGGTCACCACTTACACCACTCCTGACGGAGTAAAGCACGAGAACGAGCGCCAAATCAGGAGTTTCGTGGTGGTGAAGCGTGGCGGCAAGTGGCTAATTATGCAGGATCAAAACACCATCAGACGTTGAGGTCGGGAACCAGATAAACAAGCCATCTGCGAGTGTTAATGAAATCCGAAGGCGCTGGAAAATCGTCAGCCATCTAATCTCGGAAGCACGCGACGCGAGCAGTGGCTTAGTGATTTCTAACTTCAGGCACGGTACAGGATCGTCAACCGCGCCTGATAAGAAATTGAAGAGGGCGAGTGGAAGTTTAAAGGAATCTTTCTGCTCTCCTGATAAGCCAAGTGATCCGTACAAATACTTAGGGAGCCTTATGATGAGACATCTTCTCCTGGCCGCAATGATGCTAATCGCGTTCGTAACTTACGATCAGCTGCAGAACCCGGCTGCGCAGGAAAAGCCGGCGACAACAGCTTCAGACCAACGGCAGCCAACACCCAGATATGACCCCAACAATCCCTCTAGTTGGCCTGACTCGCTGGACGCCTTAGTTGCCGCACCTCAAAATCATAAAGTGGTGCTGGAGAATGAGCGCGTGCGCGTGCTTGAAGTGACCGTTCGTCCGGGAGAAAGAGAGCCCTTGCACATGCATCGAATGCCGAGCGTGATGTACGTGATGGCGGAAGATAATATCCGCGACTACGAGGCCGATGGTAAGTTGCTCTACGAATCACGCACTGATAAAGCTCCTCCGAAGACTCCCTACACGACCTGGATGGAGCCGCAAGCCCCGCATGTGGTCGAAAATCTGAGCAAGAAACCGGTGCGGCTGTTGCGAGTGGAGTTGAAGTAGTGACCCAACACATTGGTAT
>JBPCMI010000004.1:0-22979 GCA_051002415.1 Pyrinomonadaceae bacterium | reverse complement strand
CGGCGAAGACTACGTCCGCACCGCACGCGCCAAAGGCTTAAGCGAAACGAAAGTAGTTTATAAACACGTTCTAAAAAACGGCTTGATTCCAGTGGTAACGATTTTGGGCTTGCAACTAGGCGTGTTGCTCGCGGGAGCGATCATCACTGAAAAGATCTTCGGGTGGCCCGGTCTGGGATTGCTGCTCGTTGAAGATGGAATCGCGAAGCGCGACTATCGCGTCGTGCAAGGCTGCGTGCTGGTGATAAGCATGACATACATCGTCGCCAACTCGCTGACGGATGTAGTTTATCGCTGGCTTGATCCGAGGATACGCGTGTCTTGATCGAACATTTGGATAGGGCGTTTTTATAGAAATGACCCGTCTCAGCATCGTCGGCATCATCATCGTAGCGATTCTGGTAATCGTAGCGCTGTTCGCCCCGTGGATCGCCACTCACGAAGTGGGCGCTACGGATTTAGGTCTTCGCTACCTTGGCCCTTCGGCATCCCATTACTTCGGCACGGACTCAACCGGCCGGGACATCTTCTCACGAGTAGTTTTTGGCGCGCGCATCTCCCTGCAAGTGGGCATTATCGTTGTCAGCGTTTCCGCAATTGTGGGAACGCTTCTCGGCGCGCTCGCCGGATACTATGGCGGCTGGGTTGATCGCTTCATCTCCGGCTACGTATTCAACGTGTTTCTTGCCTTCCCGGGATTGTTGCTGGCGATTGCGATGGTGGCATTCCTCGGTGCGGGCCTGAATAAGCTGATACTCGCACTCTGCATCATCGGCTGGGTGGGATACGCACGGCTAATTCGTGGTCAGGTCTTGAAAGTCCGCGAATATGACTTCGTGCAGGCGGCCCGTGCGCTCGGCGCCAGCGACGCCCGCATCTTGCTGATTCACATTCTTCCCAACGCGATTCAACCACTAATCGTGCAGGCGAGTCTCGGCATGGCGGGCGCTGTGCTGGCCGAAGCTTCGCTATCATTTCTCGGTCTCGGGGTGCCGCCGCCCGCGCCCTCGTGGGGCGTCATGATCGAGGAAGCTCGTGATCTCTCCACTTTGCAAGCAGCTCCTCATGCTCTCATTTTTCCGGGAGTGGTCATTGCCCTCACCGTCCTTGCGTTTAATTTCATTGGCGACGGTCTGCGCGAATATCTCGATCCACGACAGCGCGCCCGCTGATCTAAAAGGATAGTTTGACTCTACAAAAGACGCGGGCTACGATCATTTCGCACCATCGCAGTTCAATTAATCGCATTCAACCCGCCTAACTTCATGAACTCCGGCGTAGCTGAGAGCATCATCGACCTCGTCGGACACACCCCGTTACTACATCTCTCTCGTTTTGCGCCACCGCCGTTGGCTGACCTTTACGCCAAGCTCGAGTGGTTTAGTCCCGGCGGTTCTATCAAAGATCGCGCGGCACTCGGAATGATTATCGCGGCTGAACAGCAAGGCAAACTCAAGCCCGGCGCGACAATCATTGAACCAACCGCCGGCAACACCGGAATCGGTCTCGCGCTCATCGGCGTCGCGCGTGGCTACCGTGTTATTCTTTGTGTGCCTGAAGGGTTCGCGTTAGAGAAAATGAAACTGATGGCCGCCCTTGGCGGAGAGATCGAATATGTTTCGCGGGAATCGGGCATCACCGGCGCCATCAAAAGAGCTCAGGAACTAGCGGCAGTTATTCCTGACAGCTACATCCCCCAGCAGTTTGAAAATCAGGCTAATCCGAATTTTCATGAAACCACGACGGCAGTAGAAATCTTCGAGCAGATATCGGAAATCGATGCAATCGTCATTGGAGCCGGCACGTCCGGGACGTTCGTCGGCGTTTCGCGCGCTGCCAGGAAACGCAACCCCAAGGTTTTATGTGTGCTTGTCGAACCTGAGGGTTCGATCTATGGTGGTAATCCTCCCGGACCTAAAAAGATCGAAGGAATTGGGCAGACACAGTTCCTTCCAAAAATTTATGACGCGAGCCTTGCAGACGAAGTTCTGATGGTAATGAACGACGAGGTTTGCGCGGCATTTCGCCGGCTTGCTAGGACGGAAGGGGTCCTTGGCGGCTGGTCATCAGCGGCGGCAGCTGCCGGCGCTTACCGGATCGCAGAACGGCTCGGCGCCGGGAAAAAGGTGGTCACCGTCTTTCCCGACGGCGCCGAACGTTACATCAGCCAGGGAATATTGGACAATTGAGAATTGACTATTGCCGATTGCCGATTTCGAACCCCAGTTGTTCATTAACATTAACAAAAGATCCCTTTGGCGAGGGTACACATAATTGGCAAAGCCAATCGGTCATTTAAAAGGAATCAGCAATCGCCAATTGGCAATCGTTATTCAGTAGGACAATCCACACCCATGGGCTTCGCTACAATTGCAATTCATTCCGGACAGGAACCTGACGCCTCTACCGGCGCCGTGACAGTTCCGATTTATCAAACTTCCACCTACGCGCAAGACGGTCTGGGTAAGCATAAAGGCTACGAATACGCGCGCACACAAAATCCAACTCGCAGCGCACTTGAGCGGAACATTGCGGCTCTCGAAGGCGCTCAGTTCGGTTTCGCTTTCGCGTCCGGAATGGCCGCAATCGACGCAACCTTGCGCCTAGTGAAGGCCGGGGATCACGTCGTAGTTTCCGACAACACCTACGGTGGAACGTTTCGGCTCTTCACGAAAGTGCTGGCCAACTACAACATCGAGTTTGATTTCGTCGACACCTCGGACGCGCTTAACGTGGAATCCGCGATTAAGCCCAACACGAAGATGGTGTTTATTGAAACTCCCACAAATCCGGTAATGATTGTCACGGATTTAAAGGAAGTAAGTGAGATAGCGCACCGCGCCGGTGCCCGTGTTGTTTGCGACAACACGTTCATGTCGCCTTACTTGCAACGGCCGCTCGATTACGGAGTTGATATCGTTGTTCACTCCACCACGAAATATCTCAATGGGCACTCCGACGGCATCGGCGGCATCGTGGTCCTGAACAACGAGGAAGACGCTAACTGGATCGGGTTTATTCAAAACGGAGCGGGAGCAATCCTGTCACCATTTGATTCCTGGCTGGTGATGCGAGGCACCAAGACGCTCGCGCTTCGCATGGAGCAGCACGACAAGACCGGCCGCGCTGTTGCCGCCTTTCTGGAAGAACATCCGCTGGTGCAGAAGGTGTACTACCCCGGTTTGGCGTCGCATCCGCAACATGCTCTCGCCCGGCGCCAACAGAAGGGTTTTGGCGGGATGGTCGCGTTCGATGTTGGTTCACTCGAAGCGGCGCGCACCGTGCTGGAATCTGTTAAGCTGTGCACGCTCGCGGAAAGTTTGGGCGGAGTAGAAACTCTTATCTCTCATCCCGCGACAATGACTCACGCATCTGTGAACGTAGAAAAAAGAGAACAGCTCGGAATTACTGATGGGCTGGTCCGTATCTCAGTCGGGCTGGAAGACACGGATGACATAATTGCCGATCTCGATCAGGCTTTAAAACAACTATAAAAACGGGACAAGTGACAGGTTCACTGTAGAAGGGTTAAAATCTTCGAGCCAATTGTAGATCGCACTCCGCTCTCCTTTATGATTGTAGAACTTCACGCAAAGTCAGATGTTGGCCGGGTGCGCCGTGGGAACGAAGACAATTTTCTGGTGCTGGATCTTTCCAGTCAGAAAACCTGGACCGGCTCTGACGGCGAAAAACCTCCTGCCGAAATCAACAAACTACAGCTCGGCGATAAGGGTCTTGTCCTCGTAGTCTCTGATGGTATGGGTGGCGCGCTCGCAGGAGATGTCGCCAGTCGTATGGCAGTAGACTCCGTGCGGGAGATGCTGATCGGCTCCAACTCCGAAGATGGCTGTGCCGTCGAAACCCCACTTGTCGATTGCCTGAAGAGCGCCACCGTCTATGCCAACCTGGCAATTCACAAACGCAGCCAGGAAGACTCGCGCTGCGCCGGCATGGGCGCAACCTTCACAGGCGCGGCGGTTAAAGGCGACATGCTGGATCTCGTGCAGGTAGGAGACAGCCGCGGCTACATGATTCGCCGCGACCAGATCCGATTGGCTACCAAGGATCAGTCCCTAGTGCAGCAGCTAGTCGACGTGGGCCAGATCAGTGAAGCCGAAGCCGAGACCCACATGTTTCGTAATGTGATTCTGCAAGCGCTCGGCGCTCAGAGCGACATCATCCCGGTGACTGGGAAAATTCAACTGCGCCGCGGTGATATGTTGTTGCTATGCAGTGATGGACTTTCGGGAAAACTGCGTTCGGAGGACATTCAAAATATCATTGCCGGTAATTCTGATCTCGCAAAAGCCTGCGACGAGTTAGTGGCCGAGGCCAATAACCGCGGCGGCGAAGATAATATCACTGTAGTTTTGGTTCGTTTTCTCGGCGAGGACTTACAGGAGCCCACGGGCGATCACATTACCGTTGAGTTGCCGCCACTTGAAGACGATAAAACTCTCGACGATACCTACGAAGCGGACACCGAAGCTTCCTAATATTAGCGGCATCTGCTTGCCGCTTTTTAGTATTAAAGCGCTGACAAGTCCGCGCACTCCAAAAACCTCGCTACTCATCCAGCGATTTCTGCTGCCACCCGCGCCCGTTATCAACTCGCCTGACATAAATTGAAGCGCCTTCGATGCTTTCAGCTCGCACGCGTTCGCCTGCTTCCAATGGCGACTCGCCAGCCGCGGGATAAGCCGTCCAGGTCGAACCAAAAACCTTTACCGCCCCTTCGTTGAGCGCGCCGCGACTCGATGAAACCACTGTGCCAATCTTGCCCGGGAGGGCATCGGCGCCACTTCGCAAAGATGGGCCACTCTTGTCGCGTGAGAAATAGTTAACGAAGATTGTTCGCGAAGCCGCAGTGAGGCCGCCAGACACTAGAATGAAGATTAGAAATTGCAGCGCGAGGCTGTCGATGCCGATCAGTCCAGCAAAGGCCGCAGCAAGCGCCCCGATGCCAAACCAAAGCAAAACGAATCCGGTCGTGAAGACTTCGGCGACGATCAGCACCAGGCCGAGCACGCACCAGAGGATCCAGGTAAGATTTTCCATCTTGCTTAGCCCTTCAGCAGATTCTTCAGGACAAACCAGATATTCGCCGGACGTTCTGCCAAGCGTCTCATGAAGTAAGGATACCAGTGTTTGCCGTAAGGGACGTAAACCCGCATCTTGTAGCCAGCGCGGGCCAGCTTGTGTTGCAGGTCGCGGCGTACGCCGTAGAGCATCTGAAACTCAAACGCCTCCTTCGCAATTCCTTCACGCTTCATGAACGCGAGTGTCGCTTCGATCATTTTCGGATCGTGCGTGGCGATGCCATGATAAACGCCACTCTTCAGCAACAGCTGCATCACCCGAACGTAGTTACTATCCGTATCGTGCTTGTCAGGAAAAGCGACTTCCGGCGGCTCATTATAAGCGCCCTTGCAGATGCGGATGCGAGCCGGAAGCTTTAGCAGATCGACCGCGTCGCCGGAGGTCCGCCGCAGGTACGATTGCAACACGATCCCAACGTCGTTTAGACCAAATTCAGAGCGCAATCTTTTAAAGATATCGATAGTAACCTGAGTAACTGCCGAGCTCTCCATGTCAACGCGGACGAAGTTGCCCCTGCGCGTCGCTTCAACAACAACGGTGCGAGCATTCCGGTAGGCAAGCTCCGGATCCAGTTCCAGTCCAAACTGCGTCAATTTGATCGAGACATTCGAGTTGATACCAGTCTTGTCTATCTGCTCAAGAATTCGTAAGTACTCCTGCACTTCGCCGTCGGCCTCTTGCGCATTTGACACCGACTCATTCAAATGATCGAAAGAAGCACTACAGCCTTCGGCGTTCAGCTCGCGGATCGCTGCTACTGCTTCGTCAATGGTCTCGCCGGCAACAAAACGCGTCGTAAGTTTCTTGAAGAGACGAAACCGCGCCGCGAAGTCTTTTAAACCCTCTTTTTGCGATAAATAAATTAATGCGCTTCTGCTGAGCATGTCTGGGAAGTTTTACTTGTCACCTGCTTGAATTGGGACGGTGTCGCACTCGCACGTTTCGGACAAACATCAATTTGAGTAAATAAGCTAACAGCTTCGGTTATAGGTTGCGACTATCTGATTTGGGCGACGGAGCCAGGACTTGAAGCCTATGGTATTCTTGGCCCTCCTCGTTGGAATAATTCCCTTTGAAGGATTCGTTTCAATGCGCTTGAAGCTGGTCATGGCGGTCGCAGCGATTGCAGCCTTAGTCGGGGCCGGCTCTTCAGTCGCCATCATTTTGTCGCGGTCCACGTCTGTGCATGTGATGTCGAGTCCCGATCTGGTGGTGACGTCGACGCTCGTCTTGCCGATCGCGTGCGTAATTCTTGCTGCCTTCTTCGTTTACCGCCATACTGCCCGGCGGCGGAAAACTCAGGCACTGCTAACTGGAGTGCTCGCGGCATTTCTGAGCTTAGGCGTATTCATTCTCGCATCCATTCTCACTTCTCGAAATACTCCCACTCAACCGCAACCGACGCCGCGCAACGTCGGTTGATTAACTACCAGCCGCGCTTAATCCAATCTCTTTTTGCAACGGTCGCAACGCGTCTATTACAAAGCGAATGTGTTCATCTAAAGCGACGCCGAGCTCTTCCACGCCTTGCCTGATGTCATCGCGATTTACCGACCGCGCAAAGGCTTTGTCTTTCAATTTCTTCTTCACTGACGACACTTCGAGGCTATCGAGACTCTTATCCGGCCGTACCAGAGCGCAGGCGACCAGGAAACCGCAAAGTTCATCGGTAGCGAAGAGCGCGCGGGCCATCGGCGTATCGCGCGGCACACCAGTGTATGTGGCGTGGCCCATGATCGCGCGAATCATTCGTTCTGGATAGCCGCGGCCGCAAAGAATATTCGCGCCTGTGAACGGGTGCTGATCGGGCGTGGGGAACATCTCGTAGTCAAAATCGTGCAGTAACCCGACTAGACCCCACTCATCGACGTCGGCATCAGGGTCGCCGTAGCTTTTTGCTGCAGCCCGCATCGCTGCTTCGACAGCGAGCGCATGCTTTCGCAGGCTATCGCCCTTTGTGTATTCACACAGCAATTCCCACGCGGCGTTTCGATCAGGCATGCTTGCAGTGAAAGACTGGCAGAGTTTTGTTTGTTGGAGCGATTTAAACTAGCACGGGACAGCGGACGCTAACAAGAAAGGACGCCGAGCAGGTAATGGGCTAGTTTTAATATTGCTGTGTGAGGCTGTCGTTTAAGTTTGATGCTTGAGTTTTTGTAAGGAGGAATTATCTACCTTGCGCTTACTGTGAAGCCAAAGGCCCCAAGTAGCATGCCACCGAACAGCTCCGTCCTGATTCGGCTGTAGGGGCGTCCTTCCGTGGGCGCCCCAATAATCACAACAGGCGGCGGCCACAGAGTGGCCGCCCCTACAAACCCCGCCAACGGAGAATTTTGCATTGACAGGACGGCGGAGGGGAAATGAAAGCCACCGTCGCCCTGCCGGGTAGAGACGGTTGCCCTAACGGACTGGCGCAGTCCGCTAACCGTCCCTAAACGATCATCACGGTGTTGGCAAATCGGGACAATGGAGGTTTATGCCCATTTGAATGGCAGTGATCTGCCATTTCGACTCCTTGCCGTCGTTTGGCAACGTCCCGCGAGGTGAAACTGACTTTACCGGCGACCGTGACTTGACTGCTGCGGGAGAAAGATTGGCAATCAGAAATACGCTAGCTTAAAACTTCACTTCCCTCGCCTCCATCCCGCGCGCGCGCGGACAACCACTCCGGGACGCGTAGTCGTAACCTTGATCAGATGGTATTGGTCGTCCCGATTCATGTTCGTAGGGTCGTAGGCGAGAAAGTACTGAGAGCGCAATTCAGTTGCGACTTGCGCAAACGCACCAGGAAGCGACGTCACCTCATCGACTCTTAGGATTTGTCCACCTGATTTCTCAACCACACTTTGAAGGTAAGTGTCTGCAGTCGTATAAAGCCGGTCCAACATCACCACGATCGGATCCTCAGTAGGCTGCTTCCGATCCTCCCGACCCTTTGAGGAAACGCGTGGATCACTTCGACCCGTTGGTAGATCAACTCCTATTTCGCCTGCCGGCGGACGATCGCCTGGAGGCAGTCGATCGCGATTGCGCCCTGTCTCGCGGCGTCTACTCAAAATCTCTTCAGGGGAGGGTAGGCCGAGCGGTCCAGTTTTAGGTCTTGACGAGGGAATATCTCCGGGAGCAGGTTCCTTCGAACCCGTGGTCGACGTCACTATTTCACGTGCTGGTGCCGGTGAGCCCCCCTGTTCGCGCGCCAATTTCTCAGCCGCGGCACGCGTGCTAAAACGGATCGGATAAACGACCACTCCGTCCTGTTCCAAAAAACGCAACGTGCTTTCAGCCGTAGCGTAGTCGCTCCGATAATCGACTCCATCACTGAAGATCACTATCGCTTTACGACCGTCAACTTCGCGAAGCGCCTCAAGCGCGACATTCATCGCATCATAAAACTTCGTGCTGTAGCCAGACTGCGCGCTAAGAATCGCCTTCTTCACCACAGCTCGATCACTGCTGAAATCCCCAAGCTCCCGCACCTGATCATCAAAACTAATCACCTTGATGCGGTCGCTCTTTTGTAATTGATCGACGAACGCGTTCCCTGCTCGTCTAATATCGCCGAGTTTGCCCTGACTGCTAACACTCGTATCAAGTAACAACACTAATGAGAACGGTTCCGCCGCTTGAAATAAGGTGACGTTTTGTTTCACGCCGTCTTCATGGACTTCAAAATCACTTTGGTTTAAGTCGGCGACGTAACGGCCAGTAGCGTCAGTAACGATTACCGGAACACCCACGAGGCCTTTGGGAAGGGCTTTAATTGGTGCAACTTGCTGACGTATTTCCGGTGACGGAGTAGGCGCCGGAGCCTTGCTCGTGGACGAATCCGCACGCTGTTTCCTTTGGGCGGGTACATTAACGCTAAAAACAGTCGCGCTCGCGTACAATCCCACGCTTAGTGTCACAAATAAGAACCGGGCTATTACCCTATGCATCGACTATCTCCAGCGATATGGCAGGTTCGGCGATTTGAAATATTCTGTTAGCGAAAGTTGGGATGAACTCGGCGATGATAAGGTTTGCCTGAGACGGGCACAACCGATCAAACGTAAATGACATTGTCATCCCCGGTTTCATTTCGGAACAGTCGAACCAACCATGACCGCCGGTCCTAATCAATTCAAGCGCTTGCTCGCCGGACGCACGGTAGTGATTATCGATCCGGAAGAACTGAGGCCAGGATATGCAGAACTCGAAGCTTACGGCGCGCACATTATCAGCTGTCCTAAGATTGAAATCGCGGAACTTCAAAGTTACGAGCAGCTAGACGACGCGATCGATCACCTCTATGGATACGATTGGCTGCTCTTCACAAGCGTGTCCGGTGTGGAAGCCTTCCTTCGTCGTTTGCGACAAAAAGGATTAGATGCAAGTGCGCTCGACGAATTGCGAGTCTGCGCCGCGGGCGACGCCACCGAAAAGCGGCTTCTTCAAGAACACGTTCACGTCGACGTTGCTTCACCCGCGCCCTCTCAAACTCTTTTTGCAGCGCTCGAGAGTTTCCTCGGCGGCCAAGCAGGATTCAGCGGGCTGAACTTTCTTTCACCGCGGGCGTCGGTGGCTCCCGACTCGCTAGCTCGTGCATTGAACGACGTTGGTGCGCGTGTCGATGTGATCCATGCGTATCGCATCCAGTCGTCTCCAGAAATGGACCCGGGACGAACAGCAGCCATGTTCTCCGCGGCGGCTGATTGCATAGTGTTAACAAGTCCGGCTGCAGTAGCTCAGCTGGCTCGGCTCTTCGACGCGCACGATTTGGCAGCAGCCCTGGGGAAGGTATCGGTCATCTGCCTCGATGAAGCGACTGCCGCGGCAGCGATGGAGCAAAGCCTGAATGTTAAAGTCTTGCCCGCGCCAGCCACGGTGGCAATGCTTACCGAAGCTATTGCTGAAGAGTTCCGCGACTAATCTAGCGGCGCCCCTCTGTGGGCGTCCTTGAAACCACAAGGGCGGTACAGCGTGCTGCCACCTTCAGAAACAGGCGCCTCGCAAAAAATGTCACCCCCAAAAGCGAGAACGACTTCGTGTTAGACTGAACTCAATGTCACTCCGTCGCGTGTTGATTATCGATTCGGACACTAGTGGTGCCGAGGCTCTCAAAGGCCTAATCGCAGGTTGGAATTACGAGGTGGCCAGCGAGTCGGACGAAACGCGGGCGCTCGTCACTGTCGGCGAGATCGAACCTGCTGTGATCGTTGCCAGCAGCTCTGAGCACTCAGCTGACGATTTTGCTTTGTTGCGAGAGATTCGCGCACAACAACCAGACACACCAATCATTTGGGTCACCGGCGCCGGCTCAGTCGAGATGGCTCTTCACGTCGTGCAAGACGAAGGTGCCTACCATTACTTCGAGAAGCCTGTCGACGCTGACAAGTTGCGCATCGTGCTTGACCGCGCCGTCGAGTTCTCTGAAGCAAAGCGAGAAAATGCTCTGCTTCGCCGCCAGCTGCAGGAGCGCGGAGCTTTCGGCGAATTGGTCGGGCAGTCGGAACAGATGCGCCAGATCTATTCGCTGATCGAACAGGTCGCTCCTTCTTCGGCGTCAGTCCTCATCACGGGCGACTCCGGCAGTGGCCAAGAACTTGTCGCGCGTACGTTACATCAGAAGAGTCCGCGCAAGGACAAACCATTCGTGGCAATCAACTGCTCGGCAATTCCGGAAACGTTGATGGAGTCGGAACTCTTCGGTCACGAAAAAGGGGCGTTCACCGGGGCTGCGTCTCGCCGGCAAGGTTGTTTTGAGCTCGCTAATACGGGAACGCTGTTGCTTGATGAGATCGCCGACATGCCTGCCCTCCTGCAAGCAAAGTTGTTGCGGGTGATTGAAGAGCGCGCCATCAGAAGGCTGGGCAGTCGCAGCGAAATCAGTATCGATGTGCGCCTGTTGGCAGCTACCAATCAGGATCCCGCGGAAGCAGTTCGCGGTGGCAGTTTGCGTGAAGATCTTCTGTATCGCCTGAATGTATTTCGCATTCACTTGCCGCCATTGAAGGAGCGGAAGGACGACCTGCCGCTTTTAGCTCAACACCTGGTAACCCAGCTCGCCGAAAAGCACGAACGTCCCGCGCGGTTTCTTAGTCCAGGCGCCATTTCGGCACTCCAATTCCACGCCTGGCCTGGCAACGTGCGCGAACTACGAAACGTAATCGAGCGCGCCGTGATTATTTGCTCGGGCGAGCAAATCGAAAGACATCACTTCGCGCCTTACCCGATCGACCAGCGTGAACGGCTGCGCGATGAAGACACGATTTCGTTTCCAGTGGGAACGCCAATCGAAGAAGTCGAAAGGCAGATGATCATGCGCACGCTGCAGAAGACTAAAAACAACAAAACGCGAGCCGCAGTGTTGCTTGGCTTCAGTCTCAAGACTCTTCACAACAAACTCAATCTCTATCGCGAACGCGGCCTGCTCCACGATAATGAGTGACGCCTCTTCGGTTCAGCCGCCTTCACCGCAGTAAGCCTTAAGCCCTTAACTTACCGATAACCATTCCCATGGCTCGAGGCCGCCGCCCACGCTGACATTTGATCTAATAAATGAATGGAATCAATCGGGAGGTCTTAGCCCGGTAATGTTCATACTCTGGGAACGTTTTTACCAGGTAGGATTCCTCCCTGACGATGGCTCTGATAATGCCAAAGATGCCATATGACGCTAGTAGCAAGACCCACAAAGAGCCGCTAGCGAGTGTGTAACCGATCCCTTGGAGAATATTTGCGAGATAGAGCGGGTGCCGAATGTAACGGTAGGGCCCATTGGTCACGATTCGAAATGGCAAGTGCGCGTCGAAGCAGGGTGAATAATTATTGCCGAGATAGCCCAGAGACCTAATGTACAGCAGCGTGGCAGCAATCAATGCAAGCATTCCCGCTGCTCGCAAGGTTTCGTTGAGACCGACGAGAAGAACCGTCCTGGAGTTTGTCCAGAACGACGCGAGCGTAACGGCGTTCATCGCAAGGAAGATGATCTGTCCTAGGACCTTGAAACTGTCATCCCGGTTGACTGGCTGCCGACCCTCGGAATATCGCCTGTCCCGCCGCAGTGCTCGATATTTCAATAGCCACGCAGCGGCGATTACCAGCAGAGCCAGGGAATAAGCCAGAGGTTTGAAGATGTCTACTCCCATCTTAGGCGGAGCGCCACATTGTCAGCCTGATCAGCAACACAATGTTGATGATGGGCTAGGTCTGACTGCTAATGGGGGAATGTCTTTTTCGCAAAGCCACCCGGCACATTCGCTTGTGATTCTAGCGCGCGACGCCGGTTTCCTTCTCAACTAACGTGTACTCGCCATTCCAGTCCATTGGCACTTTTGAATTGTCACTTCGGTCATCGTAAAAAAGATTGAGCTTCATTTTGTGTGCATTGATGACCACATTTCCGACGTAGCTAAGTTTGCCTTCCGGCACTGGGATTTCCGTCCCCTCGATTACGCCTTCAATCCTCGGCAGTTGAATGGTGAGGGTTTCTTCGTAAGTCCGGCCGCGAATGGCGGAGATGGGATCGTGAGCCATCAAGCGTCGGTTTCCTTTCAGCTCCACGAGGTAACTCCGACCCTGTTTTGTAAAATAAGCACGCTCGTTGTTGCCCACCCTCGAGCAGGCCGAGACCAGTAGAAGTAAGCATCCAGCTGCTATAAGCACGCGTCTCATCGAAGCTGTCCTGGGGAGTGTGGAAATTCTTGCATTGCACGGTGCTCAGTGACGGCGGCAGCAAGAGCCTTAAGGTACACCAAGTGGCATCCTTCTATTATTTGCACCGAGGTAATTGGCCATCCCAGTAACTTTCGAACAGCCCCTGATCTTTAGGGAGCGCTTCCAGATTTTGCTTTCTTGATCGTTGCTGGCACGGTCACGACCTTCATGTCGACCTTGTCGCCATCGACTTGGAAGACAAGGTAGTGATTTGTCGCACTACAATTCGGACTTGGGGGGACAGGACAAGTATCAAGCGGCGCTCCGGCGCCGCCTCTCACTACATAAGTTGGACCGCTGGACGATGGATCGGTTCGCGGAGCGGGATCGAGAGTGTTGCCACTTGCGTTGTAGTAAAGATGTTCGTGCGCGGCGATCACGTACGACACGTTCGGGTACTTTGCGAAGAGCGCTTCTAATTCATCAGCATTTTCCTTGTTGAGTCGCGAGCCTTTCTTCGCCGGCTTCATCGGGTGATGCATGAAAACAAAAATGTGGGCCTTGTGCTTGTTCGCCTCAAGGTCAGCTGCCAACAGTTGTATTTGCGTGAGACTGACGAAACCCGGATCGAGCTTCAGATTATTTCCCACCACCTTACCGGGCGATCGCAGCGTTTGCAGAGTTGGAACCTCCTCCGTATCCACCGCGATGAAACGCGAGTTGCCATAGTTGAACGCGCCATACGGTGGCGCATTAGCTGGATACTTCATTACTTTGAGATACAACTCTTGCATCTCCGCATCGGGAGTTTCAACGGTTCCACCACCCGACTTGTCAATACTGTCCATCTCATGGTTCCCAGGAGAATTAAATATAGGCACGCCCGCCTGAGACGCAATTTTGAAGAACGCTTCGTACTGCGTCGTCAGCGTCGTTCGATGTACGGGTTGGCCTGCAGTTCTGAAGCCCGCAATTGTGTCGCCTGACCAGAGTATGAAACTGGGTTTAAACTGCTTCGCATCATTGAGGATTTGAGACAGCGTCTTCGGCTGAACTGGGGTCTGCCCCGCAGGACGATTATCCCCGGCAGCAATAAAAGTGAATTGCGTGCTTTTTGGATCGTCAGTGAGTTGCGGGGTCCCCGGTAGCGGAGGCAGCAGAGGAAGCCGTTGCCGGTTTGTGCGTGGGCGGCGGCAAACAAGACCATCGGCAACAAGATCGCGCTTAAATAACGAGTCTTCATAGCGGAGCTCCTTGGTTATGCGAGTTGACGAGGGATGTTTCGATTGTGGATTTCTGATTGCTGATTGGCGATTCTTAATCGCGTATTGCTCATTGCGGGTTCTTGATGGCTCTTACGTCAGGGCTCATCAGCATCCGCAATCGGCAATCGCCAATTGGCATTCGCCAATCGGCACTATCGTGTTCCGGTGGCGAGGGCTGCTGTCAGCGTTTCACGAGTGAGCCGGAAGGCAGCCATCTCATGGTCATTGCGCACCAGCAAAATGTCGCCGGCAAGCACCGGGTGGTTCCAGGTTTTGCCTTTAATTGCCGGAGAGCGGGCCAGTTCCCTGAATTGATTGGTTACCGCCTGGACCAGGGCGATCTCACCCTGCTCCGTCAGCACGAGCAGCAGATCCTGATCCGGCAATAGGACGAGTTGTCCGTGGCCGAAGTTTCCGCCCACCCATTTACGATTGCCGTCGGTAAGATCGATGCACGCGATGCTGCTGCCGTCAAAACCAAATGCATGGCCTTTGTGGACCACGAAGTCACTGAAGTATGGGTTAAGTCCCTCTGAGGTCCAACGCTCTGCGACTGTCCATCCGCCGCTTCCCTGCGCGACTGCAAGGCGACGCATTCCGTTGCTCTCGCCATCGTGGACAAGGACGTCGCCTTCCGCGGTGATGGCCGGTTGGACGATGCGAGTGTTGCTCGACAGCGGGAATTGCCAGAGACGCTTGCCATCGGTGGGCGAAATGCCGGTGGCGCCCGCGCCTCCAAGAAGCACGACTTGCTGAACGCCGCCGATCGTCATTAGATGTGGCGAGCTGTAACCGCTGCCGCCGTCAGTGATGGACCAACGTTGTTCACCATTGGCGAGGTTGTAGGCAATGAGGTTACCGGCGGCGGGCACGATCACGAGGTCATCGAGCACGAGGGGCGAACCGGAAAAACCCCAGATCGGCGTTTTGGTTTGGGTATCAGACGCTGCGTTGCGCGACCAGACAACTGCTCCGTTATTTGCTTCTAGCGCATTCACAACTCCGGTGGCGCCAAGCGTGTAGACGCGACCGTTGCTCAGGGTTGGCGTTCCTCTTGGCCCCGCGCCAGCATTCGACTCCCAGAATCTGACAGTGTCGCCATGTTTCCAGACCAACTTTCCAGTCTTTAAGTTGTAGCAGGCAACAACTTCGTCATTACCGCGCTGTTCCTGTGTGTAAGCGAGCTCGCCCTGGACTGCGAAGGAAGACCAGCCCGGCCCGACCGGCCGCCGCCAGAGCTCCACCGGGGGCGACGCTGCCCAGTCGGTCTTAATTTTCGTTTCGCGAACTACACCGTCGCGATTTGCGCCACGAAAGCCGGGCCAGTTTGTTCCCGTGTTAGCTGCGACAGGCGAGGATGGAAGCGGCGCCTGCTCGTCGGCCAATTTAGCCAGGAGCAGATCCTCCGGAGTTTTCGACCAGCGCCAATGAATGTCGTTTTCGAAGTTTGCCGTTATGCCCCCAGTACGGATCAGCATGAATCCACCGCACACAAGCAAGATGGCCAGCGCAAGTGTTGCGGCCCTGAATGCATTTGAAATTGGACGGGTAGCAGAGAGGCGATGCATAGCGACGGCCCAAGCCACGAGTGCCAGGCAGAGAACCGGAACAATCAGAACGTAAAACAGAAAACCCATCGCGCCGTTGGCAATCGAAATGTGGATCAATCGATATGACGCGAAGAGCGCGACGATGATGAAAAGAATTGCACCCACACGCTCGTACCAACGTGTTCGACTGAATATTAACCACCAAAGGGTGACTATGAGTACGCCCAGCATGCCAGCCATCATTCCGTAGAACGCGGCTGCTGGAATGAAGGTGGGAACAATAAACCAGCCCAGCAAAATCAACACCGCGCCAATCACCCCAGGCAAAGGCCGCAGCGGCTTACGCCCTGTTTCGGATTTCAAGTGTTGCGTATCGGGCGCTGAAGGCTGCGTGGGTTCGGAGGTTATCGATGCGGGTTCGCGCATCGCCTCGATGGGGGTATTTTCGATACTCATATCGAACTAATACGGTCGGCAACGGACTTTTTGTTTCCTTTTCTTAGCAAGACGGTAAAGTGACCCGACGCTATCCCGAGCTATCGGGATACTGACTGTGACCCACTCTGAAGCCTTATTCGCAACCCTCCTCATTTTCCCCGTTCCCTTTCCCGGTTTCCCCCTTTCCCGGTTTCCCCACTCCCCTTTACCCTTTTCCCCTTTTACGCGATGCTAAGCTCGCCTATGAACACTCGCTCCCCTCATTATCGCGCCTGCAATCTGTGCGAAGCGATTTGCGGCATCGAGATCAGGATGCAGAAACAGGGGCAGGAGCAGGAGACCGACCATTCAGTTACACAACTCGAAACTCGAAACTCCAAACTCGAAACTAAGTTGGAGATTCGCGGTGACAAAGATGATCCCTTCAGCCGCGGATACATCTGTCCGAAGGCAGTCGCCCTGCAAGATCTTCATTACGATAAGGATCGGCTGAAACATCCCGTGCGTCGCACTCCTAACGGTTGGGAACGCATCGGCTGGGAGGAAGCTTTTAACGAAGTAGCTCGCAACCTCAAGCGCATTCACGCGAGGTACGGCAGGAATTCGACCGCAACCTACCTTGGTAATCCCACCGTTCATAACTATGGCGCAATGTTATTCGCGCCAGGGTTTATCCGCAGCCTGCATACGCGAAACAGATTTTCCGCAACCTCTGTTGACCAACTGGCGCATCACTTGTCCGGTTACCTCATGTTTGGTCATCAACTGCTTCTGCCTATCCCGGATATCGATCGCACAGACTTTTTTCTAATACTAGGAGCGAATCCAGCCGTCTCAAATGGCAGTCTCATGACTGCGCCTGGTATGAATCGCAGGCTCCGAGAGCTTCGCGAGCGCGGCGGCAAAGTCATACTCATCGATCCACGTTTCACGGAAACTGCCCGCCTCGCCGATAGGCATCTGTTCATAAAACCTGGTAGCGATGTTCTCCTGCTGCTCGCGCTGCTTCATGTTGTTTTTGAAGAAGAGTTAACGAGCCTCGGATTCCTCGCAGCATTTACTGATGGTGTGGAAACTATCGCGAAGCTGGTGACAGAATTTCCTCCGGAGCGAGTCGCATCGATTATTGGAATCGAGGCGGATCAAATACGCCAGCTCGCTCGAGAATTCGCCTCGGCGGAATCGGCCGTCTGCTATGGAAGAATCGGAGTCAGCACTCAGGAGTTTGGCGGCGTTTGTCAGTGGCTGATTAATGTATTGAACGTAGTCACGGGAAATCTGGATCGGCCCGGCGGGGCGATGTTTACCAAACCCGCTTTTGATCCAATAGCCGCTCCACAGTCCCTATCGCCGCGCGGTAGTTTCGCCCGCTGGCACAGCCGGGTGCGAAAGCTACCCGAATTTACTGGAGAGCTTCCGGTCGTCGCTCTTGCCGAAGAAATTTTAACCGCCGGTCCGGGACAAATTAGGGCGCTCGTGACTGCCGCCGGTAACCCGGTGCTGTCGACGCCCAACGGTCGAGAGCTCGATCGGGCGCTCGCCGGTCTTGAATTCATGGTCTCGATCGATCCTTACATCAATGAGACGACCAGACACGCGCACATTATCCTACCACCCACCTCATCGCTCGAGCGCGTTCACTATGATGTCGCCTTTCACGTCCTGGCAGTTCGAAACACGACGAAGTTCTCTCCTGCTATGTTTAAACCAGACGGAGAGACGCGACACGACTGGGAGATTTTTCTCGAACCGCAAACCCGCATGGAACACGATAGCGCCTCTGGCAATCTCCTCGGTCGCATAAAACGAAATGTAATCAAGCGGTTCTTCGGGCCTGAAACAATTCTGGATTTGGGTTTACGCTTTGGCCCATACGGCTCGAAGCTCAATCCTTTTTCTACCGGTTTGACTCTGCGTAAGCTTAAGAAAGCTGTTCACGGAATCGATCTGGGTCCACTCACTTCCTGCTTACCTGCTCGGTTGTGTACTGCGGACAAACGCATCCAGCTAGCACCGGAAGCTCTCGTCAAAGATGTCGAACGTGTGAAAGCGAAATTTTTGGAGTGCGGCGGCAATCCCGATTTATCGGGAGCGACGCCGCTTTGGATGGATGATACTTGGGATCGCGGGGGGCTCGCCCGCACATCTTCATTACCCTCTTCGACTTCCCCTTTTCCCCCGACTTCCAACGGTCATCTGCTCTTAATCGGCCGCCGCGAGCTTCGCAGTAACAACTCCTGGATGCATAACAGCCTCAGATTGGTTAAGGGCCAGGCCGACAAATCTCGCTGCACAATTCTCATGCACCCAAGCGACGCCGCCGAGCGCCACCTCACACAAGGTCAGAATGTTTCCGTGCAATCAAGGGTGGGATCGATCGAAGTGCCAATAGAGATATCGGAAGAGATCATGCCCGGTGTAGTCAGCATTCCGCATGGCTGGGGCCATGATCGGCTTGGGGTTCGCTTAGATGTTGCTCAACAACACGCCGGTGCAAGCATCAACGATCTAACCGACAATCAGAACATCGACGCGCTTTGCGGTACGGCTGCCTTCAACGGGACCTTGGTATCGGTTGAGGCGAACGCCCGAGAGGATAACCTCCGGGGTGAGCAGTCCGTATCATGACGGAGTAGCGTCGGGTCTCCAGACACCACTCAACTCAGAATTAAAGGATCAGCGGCGCTTTCGGATCTTAATCGGCAGTTGGCAATCGGCAATTGGCAATTAACCAGGTGGGCGCGGCGGCCTAATCGCGGTGTATTGGGTGGACGCGATTTTCCACCCGCCTTTTTCTTTACGACAAACAAGCGTCGCTCTGATGCTAAAAGGCGGGCGGGCTGAGGGGGCGCTTTCACCCGGCGCATAGGTAATACGTGCTATGACAACTGCGAAGTTACCGTACGTGCGGATCAAGAATTCATCGGTTGTCACATTCACGCTCATTTTGTCGCGTTGCGGATTCGCTTCCGGTTTGTAGAACCCAATCGTTTTCTCTCGCGGGTCGACCTCTCCCACCGGAGAAATCTCAATAAAGTCAGAAGTGTAGATCTGATCCAGCGTTGTCGGGTCAAACTTTGATTGGGCCTCAGTCATTCGTTTGACCAATGCGGACAACTGCTGCTGATCCTTGCTCTGCTTAGGCTGTTGCGGGGCAGCGCTGCAGCATACGACCGCCGCTATCGTCACCAGTGCAGACATCACGTAATGAACCGATTTAGTTGTCATAAGATTCTCCGGTTGCGCTCTTCAACTCTTAAAATCACTCGTCGAGGAAGAAAAACTCAACGGCCGCGAAGCGACGGCAGAAGTTAGCCAGGAGTGGAGCGTGCGCAACCCTGGATCACCTTAGGTCCCACGTCTCAAGCACATGTCATCATCTCAGCAATTACTGAAACTTGGGGACCTGCGACTCGAGACTTATTGGTCACCTCGGCCGCTTCATATAGGCCCAATAATCACATGACGCGGTGGCGTTCGGATTGGCGGGACAAGCGACAATCACGGAAACCAACTCCCAGCCCTGCGCCCCAAGCTGATCAAACTTCGGTTTCGAACTTTGCGTGGCCGAAAGATGAATCTCCTGATACTCCCACACCTGTACACCGGAGTTAGCTTTCTGTTGAGCGTAAGCGGTCCATGCCGTGAGACCCAGCCCGGCAAAGACAAATAGCATCACGAAAAGTTTGTTCTTCATCATCTGCTCCTTAGATTGGGGTCTGAAATTGGCTGTCTTCGATCCGATAACTGCAGTCACGAAGGTCGGCTTTCACCCGCTCAGATTGGCTGGCTCTCAACCTTCTTGACTGAAAAAGTCGAGGAAGGCTTACTTTTTTACTCCCTCGATCACGCTGTAGGCCGACGGGGTGGGAACAATCCTGGTCAACTCAAACTCTGCTGCCTCAAGCAGCGCGCGATACTCCGCCTCTGTGCGTTCACAACCAGTCAGAAACACAAGCATCTGCAAGTCGAGAAACTTGCTAAATCCAGGCACGTTCCGCTCGGGGATGACCATCTCAACGATCAGGACCTTTCCGCTTTGAGCCATTCCGGCGCGACAATGATTTAAAATCGTCACGCACTCCTCGTCGCTCCAATCATGGATGATGTGTTTCATGATGTACGCGTCGCCGCCTGCGGGAACAGACTCAAGAAAGTCTCCGCCAACTGCTTCACATCTATCGGTGACGCCATGCGCCGCTAAAACTTCCTGAGCGCCCGTAACTACTCCGGGCGCGTCATAAAGTATCCCTTTCATGTGGGGATACTTCGACAAAATTGAGGCGAGCAGGAGCCCATGTCCGCCGCCGACGTCCACCAGTTTGTTAATGCCGGAGAAATCGTACGCCTGGAGCACAGCCGCCAGCGCGCCTGCACTGAAGCTGGTCATCGCGTCATGAAACTCCTCAGCTTTGATGGGGTGTTGTCCCAGCCATTCGAACCAGGGCATGCCGAACTTATGCGGGACAACAGGCGCTCCATTTTGAATCGAATAAGGAAGGTCGGCCCAGACTTCAAAATTCACCTCGTCAGCAAGGGTGGCGGCGAATCCGCGCAGGCTCTCCGGTGCATCGCTTGCGCAACAACTCTCCGAGTGGAGTTAGGCTGAAGCGTCCATCGGCTGCTTCCGCAAAGATGCCCGCACCCGCCAATGCCCGCAGCAATCGATAGAGCGACCGTGGGTGTGCGCCGATCATCGCGGCCATCTCATCGGAGGTCTTGGCGCCGTCTTCAAGAAAGTCGGCGATTTTGAATTGTGCCGCCACCGCAATCGACCGGGAAAGCATAAAACCAAAAATCATCTCGAGCAGTTGCGCCGATGGTGGCATTGCTTGCGGGCTTTTTTGTGTCATGGTTAGTCTTCCGCCTTCCTTTTCCAGCGATTACAGTTTCGTATTCGTTTGATTTCCAAGTTGTATCATTCCGCGTAATGAACACTCAACGGTTTCGCCAACGATCCGGGCGGCGGCGGCAGAGTTTATGGAGTGCGGTGGCAATCCCGATGTATCGGGACCGAGTGCGCAACGCCCTTGATCGCGAATAACTGAGTGTGAGGGCTGGTCAACCAGTCAGTATCCCGACATGTCGGGATAGCCGGTGGGCCCTTAAATTGGCGATTTGCGATTGCCGATTGCCAATTAGCCCGCAGCGAAAGAACCAATCGGAAATCGGCAATCGGCAATCGGCAATCGGCAATGTGAAGAACCTTTTTAGTCTGATCCTCGTTTTGAATACTATGTATTGCCCACGATGCGGAAGAGCCGAACAGGTGCCTGAAACTTTCTGCCGTCAGTGCGGCCTTTTTCTTCCCGATCGTCGAAGCCGTCAAACGTGAGATTCCAGCCGAAGAGCATCTAAAAGCGAATACGGTTCTTAATCTATTAACTATAGTCGTGAGTTTTACCCTCTCGTTTTTGCTCTTTGCTATCGTACCGAACAAGCATCCGCTGATCTATGCTACGGCGGGCCTCTTGATCGCGATCGGCGCGTGGCACATTCAGACCTTCATCCGACCATCATGAACTCTGAGAGGCTGAGCGTCGCTCTGCAGGAAGGCAGTAAAAATTGCATCCAAAAAGGGCGACGCAGCTACTTGAGAGTTGCGTCTTTCCTAAATGAGATGTAACCCGGAGCTTGACCAAAAGGTCAACCCAGGATCAGATTACTCAGGCTATCAGCGCAAGCGCTCACACGATTGCACAGGACAAAAAACCTGCCGTTGACATGGCTATTGAGGTTTTAGGTAGTCGTGAAGAGAATCGATGTGGTTGCCATTCGTCGCCCAAGGGTGACCCCAATCCGAACTTTTGTATGTAACGCGCCGCTGTACTACACTCCCGCCCACCGCAGCCCAGAAGGCAGAAGGCAAGCAGACAAACGAAATCCGCAATCATTCATCACGGAGGCACGCCCGAATGCTCGATAGGACCGTGTGGATTGCCGATTGGCGATTGCAGATTGCCGATTAGTTGTTGGCGGATCATGCGCGGGCGGCGTCGGCGCTTAATCCGAAGAACACTGACGCTTTCATCGTTGGGCATGCCGAACGCCTTAGACCATTCTGGGAACCAGCGTTACCTGTCGCTGGCATTTCAGTTCGGGCTTGTCGAAGTCACCGAGAGTGCAACGGGTATGAGAATGATTGAGTCAACTGCCACACTCTAACAAGAAACTGGAATATCAGTTCCGTAGACGTCGTTGACATAGGCGAGGAAGGCCTGGGCCGACTCCGTGTCAAGACGGTAGGCAACGTTCGTTGCGCGACAGACCGCGTCACCGGTAATCGTAATCGATACAAGAATCTGCTGACCGTCAACCGTTAGAAAATTCGGTCCGCCGGAATCGCCAAAGCAAGTTCCTCCGTTACCGGTCGCGGGATTTTGCGATAAACGAATGTAACCTTTGTTAAGTGAATTAAAACTGGAGAAGGAATACATCCTCGGAATTGGATTTAGATCCTGGAAGAAAGGAACGCCGCTGCCCACCACACGATTCTGTAAGCCATATCCGGAGTTAGTGAAGACAGCACGTTTTAATCCGTTCTGTTCAGCCAACTGGTCGAGCAAGCCACAGTCAGGGAGCGTTGCCGGTGTGATGCCGGCGACGCTGGATTCCAAAATCAGCACAGCAATGTCGCCCGAGTCACTCTGTCTTTGACTATAGTTCGGGTTGGTAACGACCGTCTCGACCGCGTAAAGTTTTGTATCAGTGGTGGTCAAATCACCAAAGGGGATTGAGTTATCGAAGCTCACGTAAGCCGTGTAGCCAAGCGGTTCCAGTACATTCGTGAAGAATTGAGTGCAGTGGCTCGCCGTCAGAAATACATCGGGAGTAATCAGTGTCCCTGAACAGATGGGAAATATTTCACCCGATGGTGACTTGATGATGAATGCCCCGACGTTGCTATAAGTGTTGTTCGAGTCAAAGAAGCCATACGTAATCGCGCTTCAGGGAACAGAATTGCGCAGCGAAGCGATGAGAACGGTTGCGA
>JBPCMI010000003.1:0-18098 GCA_051002415.1 Pyrinomonadaceae bacterium | reverse complement strand
AACTAACCCCATCACTTCACACATGCAGAATCAGCTTCGCGATGGTGAAGTAGATGACGAGGCCGGTAGCATCTACGAGGGTGGTAATCAGCGGGGCGGAAAGGACAGCCGGATCGACGCCAAAGCGTTGCGCGGCGATCGGGATCAAGGAACCAACGGTTGTGGACCAAATGCAAATGGCAAACATCGTCAGAGAGACCGTCAGCGCGAGGGATAACGGAGCTTGCCATAACAGCGCTTGGCCAAAAGCAATGGGCGCCACCAGCAAACCGAGGACGATCCCAGTCGTCGCTTCACGCACCACCACTCGCCATGCATGTCCTACCCCAACCTCGCCCAGGGCCAGACTTCGAATCACCGTCATCACAGTTTGCGCGCCCGCGTTCCCTCCGGTCCCGATCAGCAGGGGAATGAAAAAAGAGAGTGCCACTACTGCGGCCAGCTCCGCTTCGAAGCGATGGAGCACTGCACTCGTCAACGTGCCGGCAACGAATAACAGCAAGAGCCAGCCGATGCGCTTGCGCACGACGCGCAAAATTGGATTATCGAAATAAGGCTTGTCGAGCGCGCCCGGCTCAACGCCGGCCATGCGTAGGATGTCTTCGGTTTGCTCCTCGATTAAGACATCGATGACGTCGTCGACGGTCACAAACCCCACGACACTTCCGTCCTGCTCTATCACAGGAACGGCCAGTAGGTTGTATTTGCCGATCTTCTGAGCGACTGATTCCTGATCGTCCAATGCGGCAACTGTCACCGGCTTGCGTCGCATCACCTCGCGTAGCGGTGCAGTCAGCTCCGCCATAACCAAATCCCGGAGTGAAACGGCGCCGAGCAAATGATCCGTTTCCGGCTCCAACACATAACACGCATAAATCGATTCTTTCTCCCGCGCAACCGAGCGGATGTGTTTGAGCGCTGCGCCCACCGTCATTTCCCGATCGAGGTGGACGAATTCTGTCGTCATGATGCCGCCGGCAGTGTTCGGCGGATATTGCAGCAAGTCTTCAAGCTCAGCGCGCAATTCCTCACTGAGCTTCGGCAACACTCGGTGCCGCTCGTGCAGACCCATCTTTTGGGTAATGTCCGTACGCTCATCAGCGGAGAGGCCCGCCAGGATTTCCGCACTGCGCGCCGGATCTATTTGCTCGAGGATCGCGGCGCGGCGCCGCATGGTCGGTTGATCGAAAACCTCGATCACTCGGGGCACCGGCAGCATCGTTACGACCGCCGCCGCTTCCGATACCGTTAGCTGATTAAAGAGCTCCGCCAGGTCGGCCGGAGCAAGGTCCGCAACCATGCCACTAATCCCGACGAAACTCTCGTCCAGGCGCAGATGGATTCGCTCCAGAAGTTTTTTGAGGTCCTGCGTTGGCATAGAAAACTTTGGTCGGAAAGGTAATAAGCAGCCGGCAGTATAAGCGAAGGCGGCCCAATTACGTCGTAGATCCACCCACGTTTGGGTTTTTTCTGCAGTTCGCGGGGACGAGCTTTGCTGTGACCTTTTACTGTCTTTGGCGCACGGCGGCCGCTTCGGCGCTGCCACGATGCCGGCGGATCAATTCTAGCCATGCAGCGCCGTCGTATTTGAATCGTTTGGTTCTCGCATCGAATGTAAACACAATTCCTTGCCGCCGATAACGATCAAGACCGCTGTAGTTCAGAAAGTAAGAGGCAAGAGAAGCGCCCGTCGCGTTCAGCTCGTCCGAGTGCAGTCGGCGCGCGGCGTCCTGCGACAGTTTTGCTGCCGCCTTTTCAGCCTCTTCGCCAAGAATAAATAAGACTGCGGGCCGGTAAGGTGAGCGAGGAAAAGCGTCAAGAAATATTCGCGAGCGCGCAATGCGATCGAAATCGCGCGACGCTTTGATCAGTGCCAGCAAACGCGCGTCATCACCCGCTCGTGCAGACGTCACGACGGCCTCGCGTTGCAACCAACCTCGAGTCCGACGGGTCACGGCTACGCGATAGAAGAAAACTCCATCACGGCTTCGTTGTGCGTCGAGGATGGTCACTACTCGACCGCGGCCTACCCGCCTCAGCAAGTCAGCGGAGAGTTGTGGCCTGGCACGCAACACGGCCAAGCGTTCATCGACAACAATGCCGGAACGAGAAAATAGTCGCCGTGTTTGCGCTTGTCCGGCTTCATTGCTCACTGAGCAAAGCACGAAAGCGACGATGACTAATAACTGACGAAGGGATCGAGACAGGTGTTGTGAGGTAATCAAGTTGTTTCTCCTTTGCATGGTGAGGTTGAAAGGAAAACGGATTTTAAGGCGAACGCATTATCGCGTCAAACGCCGGCGCGCGAGACTTGAAAGCTTCGCACGCTCCTCAGCCGCAATAATACGTTGCGTTACACCCGCATGGTGAAAGTGGCAAATAGCAACGGCCAGCGCGTCAGCCGCGTCCTGCGGTTCCGGCAGGATATTTAATGAGAGCAGTACGCGCACCATCTCCTGCACCTGCTGCTTCTCCGCATTTCCGTAACCGACAACTGTTTGCTTCACAAGGCGAGGCGAGTATTCCTGAATCTCTAAACCTGCCCGTTCAGCAGCTAACATTGTCACACCGCGCACTTGGCCGAGTTTCAGAGTGACTTTGACGTTAGTTGCGAGGAAGCCGTCTTCAATGGCGCAAACATCAGGACTATGCCGATGGATGATCGTTTCGATCTCGCTGCAAACGGTGAGGAGTCGTAACGAAAATCTTTGCGCATTCGCGAGACGAATCGCGCCGTATTCGACCATTCGGTAGCGCGGGCCTTCGCCTTCTACTACCCCCCAGCCCGTGATCTCGCTACCTGGATCTATTCCGAGAACGCGCATGCCGCGCATTCTACCTTAAGAGTCTCGCTTGTGATTGATTAATCGCCAGTCTCGCTATGAGGAGCGTCAACTGGCTTCGACTCAGCGGACCAGCGTTGCCGCAGGAAGATAGAAAAGACCACCATACAACCAACTGCCAAAAATTCGCTCTGCCAGTTTTGCAGCGACTGAAACCAAAACTCTGACGTTGCCATGAAGCCCAACAAGGAGACGGCAGGTTGGCCGTGTTCAATCTGTCCCTGATTGTACGTGGAGGCGCCCCCGACGGCGTGCAGGAAGAACGACATCAGAAACAATAAGAGGAAGACCAGCGACAAAGAATACTCATAGAGGATTAGAATCAAGCCACCCTTTTTGACAGGCCAGGGAAGATTGCGCCGGTTCTTGCCTTTGCGGGGATCGCGATCTACCGGTTCAGTCTTATCGGGATCTTTCGATTCAAGTGATCCCTTCTGAAACAGAAACGCGGTCAGGGCCACATAGGAGAACATCTGAAGAAATTCGCTCTCCCAGTTCTCCATCGTGGCTTCCAGAAAATGGCTGCTGCCAAGATATGCAGTGTAGGTGAGGGACGGCTGTCCGTGTTCATTCAATTCCTCATTCTGCTGTAGATGGCCGGCTATCGATTGGCCAATAAGAAACAGGACAAAGAGGGAGAAGAGAACAATCGAAAGACTTTGGTTACGAATGAAACGTTGCATGATGAGATTTTTGCTCACCTGGGAAAAGTTCGGACCAGGCTTTACGCACGAGCTCTTGCCATTCGTCGCAGTGCACGCCTGGTGCAACTCTTTCGTAGTTCAACTTTCCGCCATTGGGCGGGGCCGCAAAGTTATAGCGAGGCGGTCTGCGAAAACGCTCGCGGCCAAAAGAGTTTTCTCGATGTAGATCGGGACGCGTCCTGAAGCAGTCAAACATTTGCCGCTTCAGGTCGCGCGCTTTCTTATCGAGCAGCAACGTGGTGACCTCGGCAGCCTCGCTGGGCAGAAAGTCGAGCACGCGCTTATTGCTATCCGGCGTCGGATACATCGCAATCTCAAATATCGAAGGAGGCTCAAAGCCCTTTGCCCGCATCAGTCGTAACGCGGCATGCGTGGCAAACGCGGTAGCGTCGTGATCCGGATCGCCGCCTTCATAAGGATTGGTCAGCACAACGTCCGGCGTGACTTGCATCAAGAACGCGGCTATGCGACGTGTCAGGTCCACTAACTCCAACGGCGCCTGTTCGGTGCTGAAACCAAACTCGACGATATGTTCAGGAGGCACATTCGCAAGGGCCAACGCGGTTCGGCTTTCGCATCGCAACGCGCGCACAGATTCAGAGCTCTCAGCGGCTGCTGCGTTAGACGCATGGTTATTGTTGGGTACGCCATCGGTGATATGCAGAACTGTGACATCGTCGAGACGTGAAATGAGGCCTCCGGCCCCCACCACCTCGTCGTCAGGATGGGCCACAATTACAACGCATCGAGATTGGCGAGCCAGTTCTCGGGATCCAAACAGATCTGCGTGTGCCGAACGTTTTGTCCCTCTGTTCATTACCACTGCAGGATTTACTAACGCGCGAAGGACGGTTCGCGAACCACGTCAGCAAATCTGCGCCCCCTTACCTATGATCAGTGAAGGACTATTCAACCGGCATACCAGAGCAGCTCTCGCTCTTTAGCTGAATTTCTTTGCAGAAGGAGGCGAATGAGGTGTGATCGATTCTGTACGTTAATGAGTTAACTGCCCGAATTTGTTTCACTTATGATGGAAGGGGGAACAGGAGAGAGGGGAAAGGGGAAAGTAGCTGAAAGGTTATAGCGAATCGGACTTGGCCATGTTCCTTCCCCTGTTCCCCTGTCCCCTTTTCTCCTGTTCCCCCTTCCCCTCTTTCCTATTTTCCCAATGGGTCAAACCCACACTGCTTCGGTTCCTTTGCAGGGCGCCAGCGCAGGAACTTTGTGCCGTGACGGAAGCGGCCACCGGTGAAATGATCGTAGCGTACCTCCGCAACCAACTTCGTTTGCAGCGGCTCCCATTCGTCAGTTTTCTTGGTGCTCCAGCGGCTCGGTCCGCCCGGCTTGTTTCCCGTAAATCCCGGTGGCTTGATCAGCGGCTTTAGTAACTTAGTTAAGTCTTTCTTTTCAGCTGCCGTGAAACTCGAGCTAAAACCAACGTGATGAAGCAAGCCATCGTCGTCATACAAACCGAGCAACAACGAGCCGACTATTTTCTCGTTTGCAGCCCAACGAAAACCACCGATAACGCAATCAGCCGTGCGCAGCTTTTTGATCTTTTGCATTCCATCTCGCTCACCTGATCGGTATTCGAGGTCGAGTCGCTTCGCGATCACTCCGTCCAACCTGACACTCGGGTCGTTAAGCCAGGACAAAGCGATTTCTGCGTCAGCTGTTTCCGGTGACAACTCCAGACTCTTGTTTCGCGCAAAAAATTTCTTCGCGAAGGCGTCAAGTTTCTTACGCCGCTTCGCCAATGGTTCTCCGTAGAACGCCTTTCCTTGTTCGTCCACGAGAATGTCAAACACGATCAGGCGCGCCGGCGTTTCCTTTGCAAGCTTCGCGATCCGACTCGCCGCCGGGTGAATTCGCTGCAGCAACGCGTCAAAGGAAGGATCGCCCTTGAGGGTGATTACGAGTTCGCCATCGATTACAAACTGGTTGGCTTTAACCTGTAGCAGAGCCTCAACAATCTCCGGGAAGTAACGCGCGAGAGGTTGCCCCGACTTCGACTGCAACTCGACGTGGTCGCCGTCACGAAACGCCAGACAGCGGAAGCCATCCCACTTCGGCTCGTATTGCCAGGTAGCACCGCGCGGCAGCTCATTCACTAGCAAAGCTTCCATGGGCGGATAGGGTGGATTAATCGGTAAGGACATAAGAATTCGGTTTCGGGTTTCGGGTATCAGGTGTCGGGGATCGGGCCCAAGTTTCAGGTTTCAGGTTTCAAGCTTTAGGTCCCGGGTAATCGAGTCTCCCGTCTGAATCAGATTACCATCTCGGAAGTTGCCAAACTTTGACTTGAGCCTTGAGACCTGACACTTTGTTTTCCGGCCTGGTCTTGAGACCCGAGACTCACGCTTCCGGCCCCTCCCTTGCTTCTTATCATAAAGAACAGTTTGATTCGCGCGATTAGCACGATAATACTTGTTCAAAAAAGAACAGGCAGCTGCATCCTTGTACCGGAAGGCTACAGGTGGAAGCTTGTCCAACGCAAACCAATATTTGGGTCTTAAACCCACCAGTTAGTTTGCGAGTCGCTGTAACGCAAACTGTTAGTTTGCGCTCGTGTACGAGTTTGCGAATCGTGTGATGCAAACTGTTAGTTTGCGAATTAGAAGAGCGCAAGCCAACAACTTGCGCAACATCCGGAGAGTCATCATGGCACTTATCCTTAAACCTCTTGAAATTCAGGTCATTGTCATTACTGGTGCGACCAGTGGCATCGGTCTCGTTACGGCACGCATGGCAGCCAAACGAGGCGCGCGCCTGGTTCTCTCTGCCCGGAGCGAAGACGTACTCCAGGAACTTGCCGAAGAAATCAAAAGTGCAGGCGGTGAAGCCACCTATGTAGTCGCCGACGTCGGCATTGAAGCTGATGTTCTTAAGATTGCCACAACTGCTAAAGAGCGCTTCGGCGGCTTTGATACCTGGATTAACAACGCGGGCGTCTCGATCTATGGAAAGATCACCGAGGTTCCCATCGCAGAACAGCGCCGGCTCTTCGAAACAAATTATTGGGGCGTTGTGTACGGCTCACTCGCGGCAGTAAATCAACTGCGCCAACGCGGAGGTGCGCTAATCAACGTTGGGAGTGTTTTGTCTGATCGCGCGATTCCGTTGCAGGGTGCTTATTGCGCCTCGAAACACGCCGTCAAAGGATTTACTGACGCGTTGCGAATGGAGCTGGAACACGAAGGCGCGCCAATCTCCGTAACTCTGATTAAACCTTCTGCTATCGACACGCCCTACACCGAGCACGCCAAAAACTATCTTCCGGTTGAGCCGCGCAATCCGCCACCCGTTTATTCACCCAATACAGTTGCCGAGGCGATCTTGTACTGCGCAGAAAATGCAGAGCGCGATGTGTTTGTCGGCGGCGGCGGCAAGGGTCTTACCTTGCTCGGCAACTACGCCCCGCGGACAACCGACAAAGTAATGGAATGGACAATGTTTGATTTACAACAGAGCGACAAGCCGGCGCGGCCACGCGAGCAGCACAGTCTCGATAAACCTTCCGGCCCATCAGGCGAACGCGGAAACTACGATGGCCACGTTTCCGAAAGCAGTCTTTACACAAAAGGATCACTGCACCCGCTGATCACCGGTGGTTTGCTACTCGCGGGCGCCGGGCTCGCTTATGTAACGTATCGGGGTCTTCGCTCTAACGGAAACCTCTCAATGAATAATGGAAACCTGGTTGTTTAAGAAGCCGATGCCAAACGAACAAACAGTTTCCAGTTGGATGGCCACGGCTCCAGTGCCGCTCCGCGATCCGCTGAAAGAAAGCATTACCACTGATGTCTGCATCGTAGGCGCCGGTATCGCCGGGATGACGACGGCTTACCTTCTCGCTAGCGAAGGCAAAGCCGTGGTCGTGCTTGACGACGGACCCATTGGCGGCGGAATGACCGGAAGAACGACGGCGCACCTGGTAAATGCACTCGATGATCGCTATTTCGATCTCGAACAGCTGCATGGTGAGGAAGGATCTCGGCTGGCGGCCGAAAGCCACACTGCTGCGATCGTTCTCGTCGAAAAGATCGTTGCGGAAGAAAGAATTGATTGCGACTTCAGCCGGCTCGATGGCTATCTGTTCGTGCCGCCGGGGGATTCCCTGGACGTGATTGAGGATGAGCTACAAGCAGCAGCGCGGGCGGGTCTTAAATTAGAGAGGGTTGATCGTTCGCCGATCGACTACGACACTGGCCCAGCTTTGCGCTTTCCTAATCAGGCGCAGTTTCATCCACTAAAATATCTGGCCGGTCTGGCCCTCGCCATCGAACGACTCGGCGGCCGAATCTATTGCGGCACACACGCCGCGGAAATCAAAGGGGGCGATCAAGCGCACGTCTCAAGCGCCAAGGGCGAGGTAGTCACGGCTGGAGCAATAGTCGTCGCTACCAACAGCCCGGTTAACGATCTGTTCGCCATTCACACGAAACAGGCGGCCTACCAAACCTACGTCATTGCCGCACGAGTGCCGCGCGGCTCGGTAACTCGGGCGCTCTATTGGGACACCCCAAATCCTTATCACTACGTACGTCTGCAAGAACTAAATCAAGGCTTCGATTTGTTGATCGTCGGCGGCGAAGATCATAAGACCGGCCAGCGAGATGACGCTGAGACTCGGTTTGCTAATCTCGAAAATTGGAGCCGCGAACGATTCCCAATGCAGGAAACGATTTATCGCTGGTCAGGCGAGGTGCTGGAACCGATTGACGGTCTTGCATTCATCGGCCGCAACCCCCTCGACAAAGGCAATGTCTATATAGCCACCGGTGATTCGGGTAATGGCATGACGCACGGCACGATTGCCGGCATTCTAATAACCGATCTGATCGCTGGTCGTGAAAACGATTGGGAAAAGCTATACCAGCCCTCGCGCAAAACCCTGCGAGCTTTTCCGAAATTCGCTGAAGAAAACCTAAATGTAGCAGCGCAGTTTGCGGACTTGGTTACGCCTGGTGACGTCGATTCGGTTGACGAGATTAAACCCGGCGCCGGAGCTGTGATTCGTCGCGGCGCTTTGAAAGTCGCGGCTTATCGAGATGAGTCCGGGCGCATCCATGAGCGCTCAGCTATCTGTCGTCATCTTGGGTGTGTAGTCGATTGGAATACTTTGGAAAAAACCTGGGACTGCCCATGTCATGGCTCGCGCTACGACGCGCTGGGCAAAGTGATCCAGGGACCGGCGAACACTGATTTGCCGGAAGTCGAAGTTGAAGAGATCAGCGCGAAGTCGAACAGCGCATAAATGTTCGTAAGCAATCATTGTATGGACAGGGAGGAGTATTAATGAGTTTCAATTCAGAGATCCGCACGCCGGAAAGGTTCGCGAGCAAAAAGACCAGTTCAGTCAACGTTGGTGAGATCGAGCGCTTAGCTTCAGCGATAGCGGGTGGAGCCCTCGCGGTTTACGGGTTACGCCAGCGTTCAATCGGCGGGCTGTGCTTAACCCTCGCAGGGACGGCGCTGCTTCATCGCGGCGTTACCGGTCACTGCAATACCTATCAGGCGTTCGGCATTACTACCAACGAAACGAAGTCGGCGAGTGGTGAAGCGCCCGTGGCGAGAGATGTGCACGTCGAGAAAGCGATTGCAATCGACAAAAGCCCGGAAGAGCTATTCAGTTTCTGGCGACAGTTCGACAATCTGCCTCGCTTTATGAACCATCTGGAATCGGTGACTTGTTCCGGACTCAATCGTTCTCATTGGGTCGCAAAAGGGCCAGCAGGGAAGAATGTTGAGTGGGACGCTGAAATCTACAACGAAAAACCCAACGAGATGATCGCTTGGCGATCTTTAGAAGGTGCCGACATCGT
This sequence comes from Pyrinomonadaceae bacterium, assembly GCA_051002415.1. GTDB lineage: Bacteria > Acidobacteriota > Blastocatellia > Pyrinomonadales > Pyrinomonadaceae > PSRF01. The sequence continues at coordinate 8,726 of JBPCMI010000003.1, read as the reverse complement.
CAATGCCGGTTCAGTTCATTTCAAACCACTTGGCGTGCGAGGCACAGAAGTGAAGGTGGTTCTCAACTACAACCTCCCAGGCGGAAAGATCAGTGCCTTATTCGCAAAGCTCTTCGCCAGTGAACCGGGTCAGATGATTGCCGACGACCTGCGCCGGCTCAAGCAAATCCTCGAGACTGGCGAAGCGGCAACTATCGAAGGTCAGCCTTCGGCCCGCGTTGCGGGAGCGACGCCGCACCAACCCGATGCGAAGCCAACTTCAGCTGAGCAAACGTTGAAGAGTCGCGCGGCAAGTAATCGCGGTTAGTTTTTTTTGCGAACAAGGGAGGTTGAATATGAAAGCGCTTTGTTGGTTTGGGAAGTATGACGTGCGCGTGTACGACGTTCCCGAACCGAAGATACTTAATCCGCACGACGCCATCATCAAGGTTACGACCACGGCAATCTGTGGCTCCGATCTGCATCTTTACGATGGATACATTCCCACAATGGAAAAGGGCGACATTCTCGGTCATGAGTTTATGGGAGAAGTCGTCGAGGTGGGCAATGCCGTCAAGAACTTAAAAGTCGGCGACCGGGTCGTAGTGCCGTTCACAATCGCCTGCGGGAAATGTTTCTTCTGCAAACAGGAGAAATGGTCCGCCTGCGACAACACTAATCCAAATGCCGGAATGGCAGAAACGCTATACGGCTACTCGGGCTCCGGTTTGTTTGGTTATTCGCACCTGATGGGTGGTTATGCGGGCGGACAAGCGGAGTACGTGCGAGTTCCCTTCGCGGACGTGGGCCCGATCAAGATTGAGAACGGGCTGACGGACGAGCAGGTCCTGTTTCTTTCGGACATTTTTCCCACGGGATATATGGCCGCGGAAAACTGCAACATCAAACCCGGCGACACCGTTGCCATTTGGGGTTGCGGACCGGTGGGACAATTCGCAATCAAAAGCGCCTTCATGTTAGGCGCAGAACGCGTGATCGCTATTGACGACGCGCCCGAACGATTGCGCATGGCGTCTGAAAGCGGCGGCGCTGAGACCATCAACTTCGCTGAGGAAGATGTCTTCGACCGTCTCAAACAAATGACTGCCGGCTTAGGACCTGACTCTTGTATCGATGCGGTGGGGCTTGAAGCGCATGGTACGACGGTGGACGCGTTATACGACCGCGCAAAAGCGGCGCTCTTGCTGGCCACGGACCGTCCACATGCGTTGAGGCAGGCAATCCACGCTTGTCGTAAAGGTGGAACGGTTTCGGTGCCCGGAGTCTACGGTGCTTTTCTGGACAAGTTTCCTTTTGGAGCAGCATTCGCGAAAGGCTTGACCTTCAAGATGGGGCAGACTCATGTGCACAAGTACATGAAGCCGCTCCTTAAAAAGGTGCAGGACGGGGAAATCGATCCTTCGTTTGTTATTACGCACCGAATCAATCTGGCGGATGCCCCGACCGGCTATGCAACTTTCAAGAACAAGGAGCAGGACTGCATTAAGGTTGTGATGAGGCCGTGAACAGGAGACAGGAGATAGGAGTCAGGAGTCAGGAGACAACAGGCAGATGGTAGATGACAGATGGCAGTAGTTAGTTCGGTAGCGGCTTGCCGCCTTCCGTACGGTAAGGCTTGCCTTACCGGCGAGCTCACGTTCGATTTCAGCGAGGCTGAGCCTCGCAAGACAATTTGACGATGGTACGGTCAGGCAAGCCTTACCGCACGGAAGGCGGTAAAACCGCATTTGAGACCAGGGTACTTTTGCATGGGAGACGACAATGCCCGACAAGGATCGACGAAAGAAAGATGGCGAGAGTAAAGACAAGAAGAACCATCGTATGCGCGAGGCGGTGAGTGAGAGAGAACAAGACAATCCGACAGAGCGCCAACGTCAGAAACATCAAGCCAAAGTCACTGACACCGTCCCGGAAGGAGCGGCTCGGATGAAGAAGAAGGCAACGGGAAGTGGGGGTGGGAAGTAAGCCACTGGTCGTAATGCGGGTTCTTAATTAGCGCGGCTTGGCTTAGGTCTTTGGTCTTTGAATTAATACTTCCTGCCAACTGCCTTCTGCCTTCTGCCTTCTGCTGTCTGCCTTCTCCTACTGATTCGCCGCCGCCATATCGGCTTCGCTGATATCGAAGTTCGCCGAGACTTTTTGTACGTCGTCGTGATCTTCAAGTGCTTCCATCAACTTCAACATCTGCCGCGCCTCGGCGCCTTCCAGCTTCTTGTATTCCTTTGCGACCATCTCTACTTCTGCAACCTGCGGCTCAACACCCGCCTCTTTGATTGCGCCTAACACAGCGTCGAATTCGGAAGGTGCGGTGATAATCTCAAAGCTGTCGTCATCGTCGCGCAGATCCTCGGCGCCGGCATCTGTAACGATTTCAAATAAGTCCTCTTCCGACTTCGCGCTTTTCTCAACCGTGATGTAACCCTTCTTCTCAAACAACCAATTCACTGCGCCAGTAGCCGCGAGGTTCCCGCCGTTTTTAGAAAAGATGTGTCTAATTTCCGCCACTGTCCGATTGCGATTATCGGTGACCGACTCGATCAAGAGCGCCACGCCGCCCGGCCCGTAGCCTTCGTAAGTGATTTCTTCGTAGTTAACACCTTCTTCTTCGCCAGTGCCGCGACGAACGGCGCGGTCAATCGTATCGTTGGGCATGTTGCCGGCCTTCGCATCGAGAATCGCCTTGCGTAGTCGCGCATTACCGTCCGGATCGGCGCCGCCCGAACGCGCTGCCACCGTAATTTCCTTAATAAACTTCGTAAAGAGTTTGCCGCGCTTGGCATCGAGCGCGCCTTTCTTGTGTTTAATACTGTGCCACTTCGAGTGTCCGGACATGTTGAGCTGGATCCTTCTACGGAATTAAGCTTCGTGGTGTTTGCAGGCGAGGAAATATAACACAGGAGTTGAGGGGCGGATTAATCTTCGCGGCCCACGAAAATGTTGAAACGGATACTAAAACTCGCGGATGTCACGGATCAGAATTTAGTATGCAGTAGTTCGTATTTCTAAATCCGTGTTCTCTGCGTAAATCCGCGGCACATTTTCTTTTCGTGGCGATCTCTACTTCAGCTGCTCGTACTCTTTTCGCGCCTGGATCAGAACGGGCAGATCTGCATCCGCATCTTTCCATAGCGCAAAGAAGTTCTGATAAGCAGTTCGGCTCTTCGCGACGTCTCCGCTGATTGCCGCAGCTCGCGCCAGGCCCACATGAGCGAGTGGACGAAGTTCTGACATCGGGTCAACGCCGCGATGATCGATGATTTTTTGAAACTCCGCAGCCGCCTCCTGTCCTTGTTTCAGCTCCAGATAAGTTAAGCCCCTAATATAGAGAGCGTAGGTTCCCATAATCAAACCGAGATCGTAACGACGCACGGTTTCGAGCAGCTCCAGAGCCTGAGCGGAATTGCCACGGCTTCTTTCAACCTGGGCACGGATTACCGGAGCAAACATCGCCGCGGCTACCGTATCGTTCGGATAAAGTTTTAATGAGTCTGCTAATAAAGCAAGGGCTCGCGTAGTGTCCCCACAATCGGCGTAGATGGTCGCAGCGCTACTGATGGTTATCTTACCTCTGTGTAGATCAAGCGCGGTTGCTGCATTAGACTTGGCCTCTGTGCATTTTCCAAACGCCGCTTGCCGGAAGCCGAGCCCCAGCAAAATTTGAGCAGCGTTATCGTTCCGATTCTGACTCTTGAAATAGTCGAACGAACGCTTCCTGAGCTCTTCAGCTTTCTTTAGCTGACCTAAGGCGGCGGCAGCTGAACCCTCCATCGCTATAAAGTCTGCTTCGACCGGTTTGCCGCGCGCCCATTGAGACTCGCGTTCCATGACAGCACGATCACCACGGATAAAGGCCATGTTATAGTCATCGAAATGCACCGCGGTTCCATCCGGATACAACTTTCTCAACTGTTCGAGGGCTTCGCTCGCTTCATCAAAACGACCAAGAGCGGTGAATGTGCCAATTAGATTATCCCTCGCGGCGGTATTGTTCGGACTCAAACGCACGGCTTCAAGGGCTTCTTTCAAAGCCTCGTCGTATCTTCCCTGTTCCTGATACCTGAGCGCCAAATTGTTGTGAGGGATGAAGTCGTTAGGATACAAACGCGTCCAGGTTTGCAAGACTTCCATCGCCTTATCCACATCGCCCAGCACATAGTTGTAATACTTCTCTGATATATAGAGGCGCTCACGCTCGCTGACCCGGTCCCGCAGGTCGAACGCCTTTTGAGCGTAAGGTTGAGCCTCGTCCAGTTGTTCGCGATTGCCATGAAACACGGCGATGCGCGCATAAGCCATGGCGAAATTCGGATCGAGTTCGATGGCGCGTTTATAAAATCTTATTTCCTCCTGATTATTCCCTCTGGCCCGTTCTTCATTGCCCATCGCATATGCTTTGAGCGCTTCCAGCGAGGACGTAGTAGCCTGCTCAATCGGCACATCATGTTTCTTGATGGAACTGAGCGACTCTCCAAGCTTTTCTCGCAAATCCAACGCCGCCTTACCGAGGGCCGACAATACCTGCTCTTTACTGTTCGCTTCCACCTGCTGCCGGGCAATCGATTCCCCTGACTGAGCATTTATTGCGTCGAGAGTGATCACATAATTACTGCCGAGGCTGGACACCGATCCGGCGAGCAATGCCTTGAGACCTTGCCGCTGACAGATCTCACGCGCGATGTCTTTTGTAATTCGCTCCTCCGGCGAGCGCCCCATAAAGCGCAGCGCTTCGCGAACCCGCTCATCCGAATAAATATTCAAAAACGGAGATTGTCCGAGTTGCACCACAAGAGCTTGCTTTAGAGTTCCATCAAAGACCGAATCGCCTGTCGTGTTGGCGAAGTCGGCGATTAAGACGGTGTCTTTGTCAGTCAGGGCTTGAGCTCGATTGAAATAGAAGAAGACACTAGCCCCTACGGCCAACACGACAAGCGCAGCGATCAGGGTCGCGCCGGTCTTATGTCGTTTGATCTCGCTTACCAGGTATTCAGCGCTTGAGGCTGGGTGATTGATTGTTTCTTCAGTAGGCGAGACACGACCTGATACCGTGGGGGCCGCGGGTGCGGCTGTGATTGCCGATCGGGATACGCTGTCAGGTGAAACGGAGCGTTCCAGCTCCACCTCAAACTCAAGCTTTTGTTTAAGCCGTCGTAGGTCTGTCAGGAGTTCCCTGATCGTCTGGTAGCGCTCTTCGCGCTCTTTGCGGAGCGCCTTGTTGATGATCCAGTCGAGCTCGGCAGGAACGTTAGGAGCGAAACGGGCAAGAGGCGGTGCTTCCTTTTGAGTTATGGCAACAATGACATCAGTCGAGGTCTCGCCCTCGAAAGGAACTCGCCCGGCAACCATTTCATACATCACAACGCCGAGACTCCAGATGTCGCTGCGCACGTCGACGGGCTTTCCGCGCGCTTGTTCGGGCGACATGTAGTGTGACGTGCCCATCACCACTCCGGCGTCAGTATGCACCAGGACTCTGGTTGAAGCTTCACCGTCAGATGGCGTTCTATCGGTCGCATCCTCCGTCAGTTTTGCTAACCCAAAATCGAGGACTTTAACGTAGCCGTTGCGTCTCACCATGATGTTGTCGGGCTTGATGTCACGGTGGACTATGCCGGCACCGTGCGCTTCTTCGAGAGCGCTGGCAGCCTGCACAGCGATATCAAGAATCTCGCTAGCTTCGAGGGCCAAACTGGCCATGTGTCTGCGCAGAGTCTTCCCATCAATGTACTCAGTGGCGATGAAATGTGAGCCGTTGTCTTCACCTACTTCATGAATCGTGAGGATGTTTGGATGATTAAGAGCTGACGCGGCGCAGGCTTCCTGTTCAAAGCGATTCAGGCGATCTCTGTTGGTCGTAAACTCCTGGCTGAGAACTTTAATCGCTACTTTCCTGCCCAACTTCATGTCCTCTGCGAGATAGACTTCGCCCATGCCTCCAGCGCCAAGTTTTTCCAGGATCCGATAGTGTGAAATTATGCTGTCTTGCATTGCCTCTTATTACCCTAACCGATTCACGCGTGCCATGTGCGAGCAATCAGAAAGCCACCAAGGCCGTTCCCCGGATAACTTGGAATAATCCACAGCCTCGATCTGGCTGTCAAACATAATGCCTGTCGAATTAACTATTTTTCCCCAGCAAGCCGTAGCAATGCCTCTGGTTCGATACCGCTTATGGCGACTCGTTTTAGCCTGGACGTCTGGCCGGTGGTAATTGCAACAGCCTTGCGCGATACCTTAAGAGCACCTGCGAGCAGCCGCACCAGCTCGTCGTTTGCTGCTCCGTCGACCGGCGGCGCGGCAATTCGGACTCGAAGTGCGCCTTCATGTTCTCCCACAACCTCACTGCGCGACGCGCGTGGTACAACGCGAACACTGAAAGTGAGCCGGCCGTCTTTCTGGGAATAATCGATCATCGATGATCGCCGCGGTCACGCTTGGGGAGCGGCTTGCCGCTGTCATTACTCTTAGGTACCGAGTGCCCGCGTCCTCAAGCGACAAAGATCAATTGCCACCCGCGCAGGAGCGTGCCGGCGACAGCTGCTTGAAATATCCAGATGATGATGAAGGCCACAATCGGCGAGATATCAAACCGTCCCACTGGTGGGACAATGCGTCGCAAAGGCCCCATCAACGGCTCCGTGGCGTTAACTAAAAATCGCATCACGGGATTCGAATGGCTGACCATAACCCAGGAGAAGATTATGCGCATGAAGATGAGCAACGAATAGAAAGCCAGCATCCCGTAGAGCACATAGCCGGCGAGCGGTCCAAGCGCTGCCCGTTGTGAGCTCAACAAGATTCCTGCAATCATGTTTGCCACGTTGGCTACTAATTGCAGCACAAACCAACCCAGCAAGATTGCGATCAAAATAGTAACGAGGGGCGCATACTTCGCATCGACGCTGAGATTGATCAGGATGCGTTTGACTGGCGTGATCAGGGGATCTGTCAGCCGCCGCAAAGTGATCGAAACAGAACCAAAGGGATTGAGATCCACTTGATTGGCGATCAGGCGCAGAATCACCACAAGGATGATTCCGAGAATCATCAGGGTCACCGCCCAGCTGACAAAAAGATAGATTCGACTGATTATCAACATTTTTCTATTACTCTGGAGGCTATTCGCGTTCGCCAAAAATCGCCGTGCCAACCCGCAGCATCGTCGCGCCTGCTTCGATCGCGACTTCGAAATCATGAGTCATGCCCATAGACAATTCTCCGGAGTTCCCCGCAAAGAGTCCCTCAGCCTGAAGTTCATCGCGCAAATCTCGCAGTCGATCAAAGAACGGCCGCACACTTTGCGGATTGTCGAAGTATGGTGGCAGTAACATTAAACCCATCAACTTCAGTCGGGAACACTCGTTTACTAACTTAGCCAACTCTGGCAATTCAGTAGCAGCGATGCCAGACTTAGTTGTCTCACCAGCGAGATCAACCTGAATCAAGACCTCCAGCTCTTCCCTGCCGCTTTCAATGCATGCGCGTTCCAATCGTTGCGCAAGGGAAATTGAATCCAGAGAGTGAATCACATCGAAGAGTTTGAGTGCACGGCGGACTTTGTTCGCTTGTAGATGTCCGATCAAGTGCCAGCGAGCGGCAGCGCGGCCGATTGCGACAATCTTGTCTTCAGCTTCCTGGACGCGGTTTTCGCCAAATTCGATTAACCCGAAGTTGATTGCTTGGCGCACCATATCCTCCGTATGTGTCTTGCTGACGGCCACGAGCGTAATCGTTTCCGGATCACGATCGCTCTTTTCAGCAGCGGCGGTAATTTTTCGCCGCACTTCATCGATTCTGGTTTGAAGACTCTCCGCAGCAGGCATCGTGATGCACAGTAGCAGAATGATTGAAGATTGCCGATTGGCGATTGGCCGTTGTCCGTGGTCAGTTCAGCTCAATGCCAATTGCCGATTAGCTGTCTAGGGACTTAGGTCTTTGATCTTTGGACTTTGGTCTTTCGCACTTTGGTCCTTGGACGAAGTCAATCGGCAATGTCTTGACACCTCGGAGAGCCATTCGCATAATGCTGACTCAGTCCACAACTTGCGGATGTGGCGGAACTGGCAGACGCGCAGGTCTCAGAAGCCTGTGGTGGTAACATCGTGGAGGTTCAAGTCCTCTCATCCGCACCAAAAACCAATTGCGAGCCGCTCCGGGCTCGCTTTTTGTTTGCCACAAGATCCCCCCTCGCGGTGTTCTGGTATCAGGAGCCCGAAAATCAGCCTATCCCAGGGGAGAACAAATAATGAGTTTCGACTATGCTGCGGTCAGCGAACCTTTCGCCGAACGACAAACTCTGAAGCCAATTCCCGCAGGGGTGACCAGCCACCTGCGACTTGCTGAACTCCCGGTCCGCGACCGGGTACAGCGTTTGGTTGAGCTCGCCTTCTCGCTGTTGCGAGAAACCGAAACACTCGCTCGCGACAATGCCTTTACCGAGTCGTCAGGCCAATTGAAGAGCCTCGACCTTGAGCAGGGCATTGACTTCAATGAAGAAGTTAAGCAATTCGAAATCGGATTAATTACACTGGCGCTCAACCACGTCGGAGGAACGAAGGCAAAAGTCGCGCGGCTTTTGCGGATTAAACCGACCACGCTTAATTCAAAGATTAAAGCGCTCGGCATCCAGTATTAGGTTGAATAGCTGGGGTTCGTCTGTGGCGGGCGCACCACCCGGGAACGTGCGCCCGCAAGGTCAATTCACCGCCCCTGACGGACTCTCCTCCTGA
>JBPCMI010000002.1:0-14721 GCA_051002415.1 Pyrinomonadaceae bacterium | reverse complement strand
TGCGTAGCGTGCGGGTCAAGCAGAGCGACTCGATGAACACCGTTCCCGTCGCCGAAGGGATAGTCGTGGTACTTGGAAAACAATAGGTAAGGAGATGATCCGGTATAGGAAGGCACCATCGAAGCCGGCACGATCCCCGGCGTATAGTCCCAGCCGAATGCTCCTGGAGTCTTAGTCACTGATAAGTCTCCACTGAAGCGCAAGAGAAAACCCCGCGAACCGTTGTTAGGAACCAGCACGCCGAAATAGACGTCTCCATCCGGGGCGACCATAGGAGACGCGGTTCCTTCGTCTGAAATCGAAGCCGGGTTGCCGTTGCGGGGATCTCTGAGGAGCACAGAATACTTTGTCGCCAAAGTTGTTGGATTCAACCCCAGCAGATAAGCGTAGCTGGAGTTTGTCGACCACTTCACGACCACGTAAAGTGTGCTGCCATCGTTGCTCAATGCCGGCGCCACGTTGTGACTGACACGACTAATGGCGACATCGTTAGCCGCCGTACCGGCAAGAACGTAGATTCCGTTGCCGGTGCTGTCGATGCGGGCAATTCCACCCCCGGTCGTGTTCAATGGATTTGGAGCGGTTCCCTGAACGCGAAAACCAAAATAGATATTCCCGTTCGTGTCCGCAGTAAGTGGAGTGTTAACAAAGATGGTGCCGTTGTAAGCATTCGCATTCGCATCGTAGTTCGCTAGCGAGGTGTAGAACACTTCTCTGACAGGCGCGCCCGGCGTGTTGGAATCCGGATTATCGATATGCCAGATCGTGCCGCCCGCTCCTGCGAAATACATGCGTGTGCCAAATGCTCCCGTTGTGATGACGGGGTTATAAACGGGGACCCAGTTGTGAAGAGGAAGGATGTAATCCGTGCCGATTACATATTTTAGTGCGCCGTTGTTGTTGCCGTCGAAAGCATCCACCCTGAAACCGTCGCCCGCGGTTTTGACTGGCACGAGCACGGTATTGCCTGCAGTGATTAGCGGTGAACCATAATGCGCGGGAGTAGTGTTGTTAAAATCAATGCTCGTTGACCACTTGATCTTGTTCAAGGCTTGCGCGGGAGCGGCGTAGTTAGAGGTGTGCTGCGCGTTGCCTGCGAAAGTTGGAACCTGGGCGACCACGTTGTCAGCGAAAGCAGAGAAGCAAACCAGACACGCGATAAAAAAGCTGAGGCTGAATTTCGTGAAAGGAATTAATCGGTGTGTGCGAAGAAAGGAGAGTCTCGTCATATTTGGTGATTTGCTACCTTGGATAAACTGCCCCGCTACCTATAGTCGATATTTATATAATTGCAATGACAGCCGCGGAAGCAGCCTAAGGTACTGAGTGGAAATTATGTGGGGAGTCGACCTGGATTATATAAGAAGCCCGCCGGAGTTGTTAGCCCAGCGGGCTTGGGGCGTCTGTAACTATCTCCAAATCTCCTGTCGAGGGTGGAAGAAGCTTAAACAGTGACCGTGAAACCGCGAGCCCGAAGAGTAGTCCTAATAATGTTCAGCTGGTGATTTCCATAGCCAAGACTAATCGCAGCCGTCACGAGCGCATTTGCACCCTGGTTGAAGGAGGCGCTCGGAGCGAGCAGAAAGTGAGCGGCCAGTACCAGGCGATCGGCACTCGTAGCGCCCAGCGAACTGCGGAGTTGCCATAAAGCTGCCGACCAGATTTCTCCGTCCGCGTGAATCTGTCCTGCCAAGTCCTCGGGGTAATGCTTGGTGCTGTCCAGTCGTCGCAGGCAGGGGGGATTAGTGCTGCTATAGGAAGTCGCATCCCATTCTGCGAGGCAGAGGTCTTGAAAGCCTCCACTAAACTGAGCACCGACTGAGGCGCCCCAGTAATCGCCAAATCCCTCACCCATTGCGCCGGCTTCGAGTGTAGTGCCAAATCCGGGAACTTGATCGTCCTGAATTGAGTGACCGTACTCGTGCAGAATCACCTCCGCATCCTCAGCATCATCCACGCCTCCTAACCCTAAAGAAATTTCTTTTGACTGCGGCGAGTAGAAAGAGTTGTCTACCTTCAACCGATTTACTGCAAAGACCTGTTGCCGGTTGTTCACGTTATTGAAACCCAACGACTGGATATAGCGCTCGGCATGATCGATGTAGTAGTAACCCATCGTTTCGCTAAACCCATCCTGGCTGCGATCGAAGCTGAAATTGTTTACGGCATTGAACGCGCGCTTCTTTGTGCGCTCGCTGGAAGCGAAGGCGCCATCAAGAAATCCATTTCCAACCAAACCTAAGAGAGTGACGGTGGTGTAAGCGCTGAGTGGAACTGCTGAGGCCGAGTCCAAATTGTCGCGAAGACTATTATTTCTGGTCGCCACGATCGCATTCACGATAAATACCTGCCCGCTGCCGTTCACGTAACGGTTGATATCGCGCGGCTGGCCCAGCAGTTCACCGTTCTGTGCGTTTACAAATATTTCCCACGTTGGTCCGTCCGTGGGAACAACCACTTGCCAGGAGAGCAGGAAGGATTTATTGAAGTCGACGATAACGAGTTCACCCTTAGCACGGGACGAAGCAACGCCTTTAACGAAGGCATGAGCACGGCTCATCGCGTTCGCCCTACTAACTTCTGGTTCCACAGACTGCAACTGAACATCAGGCTGGTAAGAATTGTTTACGGTGATTATTTCTCCAGCACGGTTGAAGTGAAGCGCGACCTGAGCACCATAAACCGGGACACCGCGATAGTGCTGGACGAATGTAATGTGTTGACCAATCGGGCTGTCGTAGCTGCGATCGAGAATTAGATCATCTGTTTCGCTGCCCATTTTAAAGAGGCCTGCGTTCTCCCTTAGGAATGATCGCGCTCCGGTTTCAGTAGCACCTTCGGCCGGACGGGAAAGGTTCCCGACAATATTTTCCGGCGTGCCATTACGCTTGTTCCAGGTTGCGGCAAGGTGCTTCGCGTTCCTGGCTGTCAAAGCCTGCCAATGACGGAACACTTCCGGAGCCGGCTGTCCTTCTTCCTTTTGACGCTGTGCAGCCGTTTGCGAACGGCTCGATTTGGCGGGTACGTCCTGAGGCGGTGTAGAAATGGCGAAACTCGAGCTGACGATTAGGCTCAAGCCGATAATAAGAGAAACGGATCCGAGAAATCTGGTCATCACTTTGTTGCTCCCTTCGATGTGGTTGATTCGCCGGAATGGGCGCCTTACGCGTTGAATTAATGCGACCGAACTAAAGAGATTTGTCAGGGTAGATTTACTGATCGGCCGGTCAAAAATTCGGTTGAATTCTACCCTCGACCCCCGATTTTTGGCTAACCGCTACGCGTAGATTGGTCGGGTAGCATTGCGAGCAAGCTGGGCTTTCGGGCAGTGCCCTGGTTAGGTCTTGTAACCCAAACTGTTAGTTTGCGTGCGCCTTGAATACCATTCACTCAGCGCAAACTAACAGTTTGCGCTCCAAATCAGGGCACTACCGGCTTTTGTCTTTTCTCGACCTGTCCCGCACAATGACTTACATGACTCTGTTCAGAAGACTTAAGACCGTGGGACTGAACGGTGCGATGCGCAGGGGAGAACTAGCCCTCCTGCTTATTTTCGCAACTCTAAACGTCGGCTGCCAAACCGGCGCTAATGCGAATCTTCCCGCAAACCCGCAGCCGGCGAACGCAAATGTGAAGGCTGGGTATCAAATCGTGAACGTGTTTCCGCATGACGCTGACGCGTACACCCAGGGCCTGGTGTTTACGGATGGCGTATTACTGGAGAGCACCGGGCGAGAGGGTCACTCGTCGCTGCGGCGAGTCGAAGTGCAAACAGGAAGAGTTCTTAATCAGGTAAATGTTCCTCGGCCTTACTTTGCCGAAGGGTTGGCATTACTAAATGGGAAACTTTACCAGCTAACCTGGCAACATGGAGTCGGATTTATTTATGACGCTGCGAGTTTAATCAAGCTGGGCGAGTTTAATTATTCGGGCGAGGGGTGGGGATTAACGGCCGACGGCAGTTCATTGATTCTCAGCGACGGCAGCCATCGTATTCGTTTTCTTGATCCGGAAACTTTTGCGACCAGGAAAACCATCAATGTCCTGGACAGCGGTCGGGTGATCGACAGTCTGAATGAATTGGAATTCATCAAAGGCGAAATCTTCGCGAACATCTGGCATAACGATCGCATCGCGCGCATCGATCCGAATACTGGGCGCGTCAACGGGTGGATCAACCTTGCGGGACTGCGAGAGGCGAGTGGGGCCACCGTCGAAGAAGGCGTGCTGAATGGAATCGCGTACGATGCTGCCGCCGATCGGCTTTTTGTTACCGGCAAACTATGGCCAAAACTATTTGAGATTCGCGTGAAGCAGGATTAACGAAGATCAGTACATGAGTTTCGAGACCTATTTCAAAGCCTCTTCCTACGCCATGATCAGCTGCGCGATGCTTGCGCTGATGTTGGCCGGAGGATTGCACTTTGGTCTTGGCATCGCATTCGTGGTCGCCGTAATCCTGGCTTGGAAGGCGGAAGGCACCCGTTGGCAATTATCTGAGCGTGTCGGTTTAATCATTGTTCTCATTTCGATCCCGCTCTTCTTTCTGGACTGGCAGTACCAGCGTTCCATCGGAGAAGTCCGTGAACGATTCGGCGTCAACGCTCTCGCGCACCTGATCACCTTTCTTGCGGCGGTTAAGCTCCTGCAGGTGAAGTCCAACCGCGATTGGGTGTTCCTTTACCTGATTTCCTTCTTTGAAGTTCTGCTGGCAGCAGGTTTGAGTTTAAGTCCGATCTTCCTGGCTAGCTTGAGCCTTTACTTGCCCTGTGCCATCTCGACGGTGATCGCATTTGAAATCCGCAAAGCGCGACGCAGTGTGCCTTTAGTGGAGACGCGTTTACTGGTGCCACCCGACACGCGGGTGTTTCGCCGGTTAACAAGTCTCGCCGGCAAAAGAAATGTCGCCGTGCGGCGCCTTCCGGTCGTCGCGTGCGCATTGATTGTGCTGATCATTATTCTTGCTTTGCCTCTCTTCCTGGTCGCCCCGCGCGCCGGCTCGCCCGGAATCACAAGGAGCGGTGGCGGACTCTCAAATCTGATTGGTTTCTCGGAGAGCGTTTCCCTGGGAACCATTGGCGAACTGAAAAGAAATGACGATGTCGTCATGCGAGTTCGGCTCGAGGATCCGGGAGCGGTCAATACCGCTGAGCTCAAGTGGCGTGGCGTGGCTCTCGATGACTTCAGCGGCCGGAGCTGGCGGAAGTCGCCGGAGGCGCGACGCTTTCAGGAGAAGGTGAGTGAACGCGGTTTCTTCCGGTTAGGCACTACCGACGCGATGCACGCGCTTACAACGCAAATGATTTTTCTCGAGCCTATGGATTCTCCCGTGCTCTTTGCCGCACCGCGCGCGCTCGGCGTGCAGGCTACTCAGGGAGACATGCCCTACGTTCGAGTCGACGGAGAAGGCTCGCTGCAGACGCGTCATCATGATTTCGATCGACTGATCTACAAGGCCTTTTCTGATGTCAGAGAACCAGATGCGGAAGTGTTGCGGCTGGATTTGCAGCCGTACTCTCCAGCACACCTCCGCTACTTAAAATTGCCGCAAACGCTTGACCCGCGTGTGCGCGCCTATGCGCGAACGATTGTTCGCGATGCCGGCGCTCGCAATCGTTATGACATTGCCAAAGCCTTTGAGTCGCACTTCCGTGAAGACTTTGGCTACACGTTGCAGATGACGGCGGGCGGCGCGGATCCCCTGGCAGATTTCTTGTTTCGCGTCAGGGCCGGGCATTGCGAATACTTCTCGACTGCAATGGCCGTGATGTTGCGCAGCGAGGGCATCGCGACACGCGTGGTCAATGGCTTCCTGCCCGGGGAGTACAACGAGACAGCAGACGTCTTTACAGTGCGGCAAAGCGACGCGCATTCGTGGGTCGAAGTTTATTTTCCCGAAAGCAATGCCTGGGTCACTTTTGATCCAACGCCAGCTGCCGGGCGGGTGGAACCACAGCATGCCGGTTTGACCGCGGCGTTGGGGAAGTACGCTGAAGCATTTGAACTGTTGTGGTTTCAGTATGTCGTTGGGTACGACCGCCAGGAGCAACGTAGTCTCGCGACTTCAATTCACAATCAAGCTACGCGTTACCAATACACAGTTGCGAAAGCAATTGACCGACTGCAACGTCTTTCGGCTCCCTTGTGGCGACAGCCGGTCTGGGCGCTTCTGTTGCTGGCCTTGCTGGCTGGGATTGGGTTTTTATTACTTCGATTCAAGCGTCTCGGCTGGCGCGGCTTGAGGATCAAAATTCGTCCTGTTGATTCTGAGCGATCAGCCATTGAATTTTACGAGCGCCTGACACGGCTATTGGTCAAGAGAGGTTTCAAGCGCGCGCCGGATCAGACGCCACTCGAATTTGCTACGAGTGCCGGAATAAGCGAAGCCATGATTATTACTGGGGCCTACAATCGGGTGCGCTTTGGCGCCGAGCAGCTTTCCTCATCCGAGTTGAGCAAAATTGAAGCGATATTGGCGCGGGCCGAACGGGAAGAGAATAGTAAATGAACAAGGTTGGTTTTATTAGTCTGGGTTGTCCCAAGAATCTCGTCGACAGCGAAGTGATGATGGGCCGACTAAAGGCGAGTGGATATGAGATCACAGCCGACGCGGCGGCGGCGGACACGGTGGTAGTGAATACCTGTGGCTTTATCGATTCCGCTAAACAAGAATCAATCGAAGCCATTTTGGAAGCTGCAAAACTTAAGACCGCAGGTGGCGCAACGCGGTTGGTGGTCGCCGGGTGTCTGGTTGAACGTTATCGCGATGAGTTGAAAGCTGAAATGCCGGAAGTGGATGCGTTCATTGGCACTAATCAAATCAATGACATCCTCGCTGTCTGTGATCCACAAATAAACACGCGCGCCCTTCCGGTGCTGCCGCTCGGAAACCAGAGCGCAACTTATCTTTACGATGAATCAACACCTCGCGTACTCGCGACGCCGCCGCATTACGCGTTCATTAAGATTGCCGAAGGCTGCGATCGTCCTTGCGCGTTCTGCTTCATCCCGCAAATGCGCGGACATTTTCGCAGCCGGCGCTTTGGCTCAATCGTGGCCGAGGCGCACCAGTTAGCCGAAGAGGGCGTCAAGGAACTGGTACTCGTAGCCCAGGATTCGTCCCGGTACGGCGAAGACTTAGGAAAGGAAGAGGCACTGGCCGGCCTTTTGCGAGAACTCTCACGCACAGAGGGTCTCGAATGGGTCCGGGTGATGTACACCTACCCCACGCACATCAGCGATGCGTTCCTCGATGTGATGGCAGAAGAGCCCAAAGCTGTTAAGTATCTCGACATGCCTTTGCAGCATGCCTCGCAAAATGTTCTGAGACTGATGAAGCGTGGTGGGAATCGTGAAAGTTTGGAGCGACTGATCAAACGTGTGCGGGAGCGCGTGCCGGGAATCGGCGTACGCACGACATTTATTACCGGCTTCCCCGGAGAGACCGAAGAAGACTTCGCAGAGTTGCTCCGCTTTGTGCAGAACGTTGAGTTTGATCGAGTCGGCGTATTCACTTATTCCGATGAGGAAGGAACCCCAGCTTACGATCTGCCGCACAAAGTCGATCACAAAATCGCCAGGAAGCGGCGTGATCGGTTGATGAAAGAGCAGTCCCGAATCTCGCGCCGGCGTCACAAGCTCATGGTTGGTCAAACCGTCCCGGTGATGTTTGAAGGGGAAGCTGGTGAGAGCGAGCTGCTTTGGCAGGGGCGAATGGAAACGCAGGCCCCGGACATTGATGGGTGTGTCCTCATCAATGACGCGCCTGACGGGTTTGTCCCCACGCCCGGCCAGTTGGTAAATGTCCTGATAACCGAAGCTCAGGAATATGATCTCGTGGGCAGGATTGTCTAATAGGTCAGTTGTCAGTTGTTAGTTGTCAGTTGCCGTTCGTCTAAGTGAAACCTGAAGGAGGTAATACAACTGACCACTGACAACGAGCAACGGACAATTATTAAAGAATCCAGCGATGAGTTGAACCCGCCTGTTGACGTTAGCGACGCTGCGTTGCCACAACCTCAAGCAGCGCATTCCCGGCAAGATAAGTTGGCGCTGGCAATAGCTACGTGCGGTGTAGGTTACCTGCCGTACGCCCCAGGCACGTGGGGATCTTTAGTGGGCGTCGGGGTTTATTTGGCTCTCAGCTTTTTTGTATATCGACTGTTGCCGCTCCAATCCGGGTCAGTTCTCGGATTTCCTATCGACGTTATTCGTCTCCCCTTGTTCGTAACGTCTTTGCTAGCGATGGTGGTGGTGATTTCCATCATTGGGGCTCGGGCCGCAACGCGAGTTGAGAAACTGATCAAGCGCAAAGATCCTGGCATAGTTGTGATCGACGAAGTTGCCGGGCAACTGTTGACGTTTTGCCTGGCGCCTGAACCCATGGCCGCCAAATGGGTCCTCTTGGGGTTTGGACTTTTTCGCTTCTTCGACATAGTTAAGCCATATCCGGCGCGTAGGTTTGAAGCGATGCATGGAGGCGCGGGGGTGATAGCCGACGATCTGGTTGCAGGTTGGTATGCAGCGGTTGTTTTAATGGTAGCGTTAGCAATCAGTCATCTCGTTTAGTCCGAGCCCACCGACTCAGCAACAACAGTTTCGTTAGAGGGACCGAACATGTCTGAATCGAAACAAGAAAAACCTGAATCAAAGAACACTGCGCAATTAAAAGCCGAGCGTCAGTCAGATGCTACCGCTGACGAGGTGCTAAAAGAAGAAGAGAGTGGAGGTAGTTCCGAATCCAAAGGCGAGGGACGAACCCCATCACCGGAT
Source organism: Pyrinomonadaceae bacterium (assembly GCA_051002415.1). Lineage (GTDB taxonomy): Bacteria > Acidobacteriota > Blastocatellia > Pyrinomonadales > Pyrinomonadaceae > PSRF01. Next base: position 5,949 of record JBPCMI010000002.1, on the reverse strand, counting down.
GGTGCTTTCGATGAAAAGGATGAAAGAGATAAAGCAGGACCGATGTGAGAATGATAAACGATGAACGCTGAATGATGAGTAAGAAAACTAACCTAATCTGTTTTTCTGCTCATCATTCCGCGTTCGTCGTTCATCATTCTTCTTTCCCTCCCAGCCAGCCGCGCTTGCGGAAAAAAACCAGCATTCCCAGCGCTACCGTAATCATCACGCCCCACACCACGTAATATCCGTAACGCGACTGCAGCTCCGGCATATGTTCGAAGTTCATTCCATACACACCGACGATAAACGTTAATGGCAGCATGATCGCCGAGAAGATCGTCAACACCTTCATCACTTCATTGAGCCGGTTCGAGACGACTGAGAGATGGGCGTCCAGCAAGCCTGTGATCAGATCGCGATAACTTTCGGCGAGGTCAGTAACCCTGACGAGGTGGTCGTAAATATCTCGGTAGAAGGGCAGCAAAGATTGGGGAACTAGTTCAAATTCACCGCGACTGATTCGCAGCAGAACGTCTAACTGTTTAACCGAAATGCGGCGCAGCCTTAAAACACTCCGCTTGATATTCATGATATCGGAGAGCATTTCGTTGTTAGAACTTCGACCTGAAAAAATCTTCGCTTCTAACTCATCAATCCGATTGTCGAAGTCGTCGAGTACTGGTGAGTAGTAGTCCACGATGCGATCAAGAATCTGGTGCAGCAAGAAACCAGCACCGCGCCGGCAAACGACCGGACTGGTCCGAAGTAATTGCTTCACGGCGTTGATGCTGCGAAATTCGTCATGATGATAAGTGATCACGTAGTTCGGCCCTAAGAACCCGTCGAGTTCGATAGTGTTGAAACGATCGGAGCTCGTGTCAGCACGCACGCCGTGAACAATTAAATAGACATAACCGGGAAACTCTTCAATCTTCGGATAGTGCCGGTTCTCGCGGCAATCTTCGACAGTGAGCGGATGGAAATGGAAGACGTTAAGTAATACGTGTTCGTCCTCAGCGGAGGGCTCTGACATGTCGACCCAGATCACTGCCTTCTCGTCTTTCAGCAGCTCCGGTAATTGTTCGACGCCGAACCCTTCCTCAACTTTGTCCGCGCCGTCCCGGTAAAGGAATATTTCCATGTTGTCTCCAGATTGAACTGATGAATAAGTGGTACGGTCTTAAATCTGTAGGGGTGTCCCTCCGTGGGCGCCCCCATCATCGCATTGGTCTGTAATACTTTGTTATTAATACCGCCGTGGGGCGCCCACTGAGGGACGCCCCTACAGATTGGGACACGTAATAATTTAGCTGCTCGACGGAGATTGGGCAGACTGTTACCATACCGTTTCCGCGCTGGCAAGATGTGAGACTCATAAGTGAGGGCGCGCGCCTGCGTCGCGGTGCGGGCGAGACGCCCGCGTTCCTATTAATGACAACTAACCACATTAAGATTTTTGTAGCTGATGAAGTCAGCGACAGTGGTCTCGAACCACTGCGTGCGGCGGGTTTCTTTGTCGAGAAGAGAACCGGACTGGCATCCGAAGAGCTGGTCCAGGCAGTGCGAGACTGCGAAGGCTTGGTGGTTCGCAGTGAAACCAAAGTAACCGATGATCTAATGGAGCGTTCGCCACGTCTGCGTGTCGTAGGGCGAGCTGGAGTTGGTGTTGACAACATCGACGTACCCAGCGCCACGGCGCGCGGCATCGTTGTAATGAATGCTCCTGATGGAAATACTATAACCACCGCGGAACACACGATGGCGCTGTTAATTGCCCTCGCGCGCAGCGTGCCTCAGGCTAACTCAAGCTTGCGTTCCGGACTCTGGGAGCGCAAGAGTTTCATTGGCGTTGAGTTGCAAGGAAAGACTCTGGGCATCATCGGCTTGGGTCGCATTGGGAGGGCGGTGGCCAGCCGCGCCCGTGCGTTTGGGATGAAGTCAGTTGCGTTTGATCCTTTCATTGCTCCGGAACAAGCGCGCGATTTGGAGATTGAGGTAGCTCCGCTCGACGAAGTTTTCGCCCGCGCTGATTTCTTGACGGTTCACACGCCTTTGACCAATGAGACGCGCGGGATAGTTGGGCGTGAAGCATTTAGCCGGATGAAACGGGGCGTGCGCATCATTAACTGCGCGCGCGGCGGACTTGTGGATGAAGCTGCTTTGGCCGAGGCTATCAGGGACGGCGTCGTCTCTGGAGCGGCGCTCGACGTATTTGAGAAAGAGCCTCCACCAGCAGATCATCCGCTGCTCGCCTTCCCGCAAGTGATAGCCACACCGCATCTCGGCGCTTCCACTACTGAGGCGCAGGAAGGCGTCGCGTTTACCGTGGCCGAGCAGATGCGCGACTATCTCTTGACGGGCGCCTTGCGCGGCGCGGTCAACGTGCCAGCAATGGGGGCGAAGGAACTTCAGGCATTGCTGCCTTACATTCAACTTGCCGATAGTCTCGGCAGGTTTCAGGCGCAGCTAATCAATGGCGCTGTCGCTGAAGTAAAACTGGAATACTCCGGTGAACTCGTTGACTTGAATGCGGCGCCCGTTACGAGGGCCTTCCTCGCGGGACTGATGCGTGATGTCAGCGCTCGCGTCAACGCCGTGAACTCATTTCTGATTGCCGAAGAGCGGGGTATCACTGTCACGACTTCTTACATGCGCTCAGGTCCGGAAGCGATGCCGGCAATTCGCACACGCGTGGTCACGGGTCAAATCGAGCACAGTCTTGCCGGCACGCTCTTTGGTTATGGCGACCAGGCGCGGCAGGGACGAATTACCGAAATCAACGGATTCCATATCGAAGCGATACCGCATGGCTACATGCTGGTGATGCGCAACCGCGACGTTCCGGGCGTGATTGGACGCGTCGGCACAATTCTGGGAGAACGGGGAGTAAACATCAGTCGCTTCCACCTCGGACGACGCGAACGAGGGGGCGAGGCAATGGCGGTGATCGAGGTAGACGCCGCAATCGACAAAGAGACACTTGAATTGCTGCGAACGATGGAACAAGTCGTTTCGGCCGTGCAGATTGAATTGTGAGGCGGGTCAGGAAGTTAGGAGTTAGGAGCCAGAAGTCAGAAGTCAGGAGTTAGAAGTCAGAGTCAGGAAAGCGGCAGGGCCGCTCCCTGGCTCCTGACCCTGTGCACTAACAACTGACAACTGACGACGGACTACTGGCAACCAACTTCTGACTTCTGACTCCTGACTATGTCTTCCGCTTTCTCCCAAGACGACTCTAATCCCCGCCTTCCAGTGGCGGCAGCTGATCCCGAGCTGGATCCCACAAAGCCGGCGCGCGGGCGCATTGATGGCATTGATCTGCTGCGCGGAATCGTGATGGTCATCATGCTCCTGGACCACACGCGAGATTTCGTCCATCGCGGCCAACTAATGGGTTTGGATCCAACCGATCTCGCCACCACCAATCCAATGCTCTTCTTCACGCGCTGGATCACGCACTTCTGTGCCCCCGTGTTTGTGTTCCTGGCAGGCACCGGCGCCTATCTTCAGTTCGCACGCGGCAAGAGCAAGAGTGAGTTGTCGAAATTTTTGTTGACGCGTGGCCTTTGGCTGATAGTTCTGGAATTTACCGTCGTCCGTTGCGCCGTCTTCTTAAATTTCGACTACACATTTCTCGGAGTTATGCAGGTCATCTGGGTGCTGGGGGTCTCGATGATCGTGCTAGCGGGATTGATTCACCTGCCGTTGTTAGTTGTGGGAGGCTTCGGTGTAGTGATGATCTTCCTGCACAACTTCCTGGACCCGATTCGTGTGCAAGGGATCAGAGGGCCAGATAGCCCGCTCCCGTCAGTCTGGGGGTTACTTTTCATTTTGCTGCACCAAGCGTTCGAGCCGTTCCCTGTTTACATGAGCTCACGTGGACCGATTGTGGCTTTTGTGATCTATCCGCTGATCCCCTGGATCGGAGTCATGGCGGCTGGTTACGCGTTTGGCGTGCTCTATAAAATGGACGCTGCGCGACGTCGGCCTCTACTTTTGATCATGGGCGGCGTGGCCACCGCATTGTTTTTCTTCTTAAGAACAATAAATATTTACGGCGATCCTTCACATTGGGCGAGGCAGAGTTCAATCTCGTTCACTATCCTTTCCTTCTTCAACGTGACCAAATACCCGCCGTCTCTCCTCTTCCTGTTGATGACACTGGGGCCGGCGTTTCTTGCGCTAGCCTGGTTTGAATCACGGAAGTCCCCGTCCGCTGCACGAGCCAGTAAGCTCCGGAGCTTTTTCGTTACGTTTGGCCGAGTGCCGCTGTTTTTCTATTTGCTGCAATGGCCAACCGCGCACCTTATGTCGATTGTGGTCCACCTGATTACAGGCAAACCAATCGGCTGGATGTTTGGCACTACTTTGCAGACCACGGGGGCGCCCCCGGGCATGGGTTTCAACCTGCTGGTTGTTTACATCTGCTGGATCGCCGGAGTTTTGCTCCTCTATCCGCTCTGTAAATGGTTCGCGGGAGTGAAGCAGCGCAAACGCAGTTGGTGGCTCTCGTACCTTTAAGACTCATGCCACGAACGCGATTTGGCCAATAAAATTGGCACTGTGGGGCGACTTCGGGCAGTCCGGGGGTGTGTTGAAGCCGGGCTGGAATTAATTCTTATTGATATTTTTTCTCGTTCAATGCTAGCCTCGAAATGCCTTAACGGTCGAACCTCGCAGCCGCAAATCTAGACCCCACTCTCACCAACCGAGCACTACTCACACCCTTTTCGTTCAAACAAGCCTTCAGAGTAGCTCTCGAATCATTCGCTAAATCTTCACCCGCCCGAGGTAGCTCTCTCGCGGAAAGGAATTTCAGTATGAACAGCATCAAATGCTCTCAATGTGGTTTTGTCGGCGGGTCTGGCGCCGAATCGTGCAAGATGTGCGGTACTCCCGTGACGCAAAAGATTCAAGAGCCCTTTCGATCACTACATGGTGGAGCGCGACCTGAAAAAAGGACTTGCCGTTTTCTCGCTCGTCATCGGCGTCATCAACCTGGTCACAATCGGCATGCTTGGTGTCGGCGCAATCCTCGGAATTATTCTGGCAGTCGTAGCAATGAATCGCGTGAAGCGTGATCCCTATGTTTACGGCGGCAAGGGATTGGCAACGGCCGGCTTGATCACCAGTATCCTCTCCCTGGTGATTATGGTACCGATCGGCATCATCGCGGCGATTGCCATTCCAAACCTGTTAGCCTCGCGGCGCGCAGCGAACGAAGGGGCCACGATTGCTGTGTTGCGAAAAATTCACTCCGCCGAAGCGACTTATCAAGCCACCGTTGGAGCTGGCGAATTTGGCACCTTGGACCAACTCGCCGCCCAAAACCTGATCGCCCCTGAAGTGGCCAACGGGGCCCGGTATGGTTATCAGTTCAAGGTTGAGCTGACGACCGACATAGACAACATGGCTGGCTTCGAAGCCACCGGCGTTCCTTTAAGCTATCCCAATAGCGGGCGCAGATCTTTTTACGTAAGCGAGAACGGCGTAATTCGCGGTGCTGACAATCAGGGCAGTCCCGCCACCAAGGATGATCCAGCATTAAACTTTGACCGGGTGGATGAATTTGAACGCGGAACGCGAAGGACGGGATACCAACCGCAACCGGCGTATTAGAGTTCTGCCGCCGTCGCTTTGAGTTCACGAAACAGGCGGGTGAGTTCCGGCTGTTGGTAATTGGCGTTTAGTCCGCTTGGGTTTGGCAAAACCCAAAGGACAGTGTTTCCGATCATTAGTTGCTGACGGCCTACGGTAGCGTTAGGTTGGGCGAAGGCCAGGCGATAGGCGCCCATTCCCAGCACCGCTAAAATTCGCGGTTGATATCGTCGTACCTTTCTTGCGAGCTGTCGTCCACCTTCGATTACTTCTTCCCGCGTAAGAGAGTCGGCCACCGCTGTTGCGCGCCGGACTACATTCGTTACGCCGTAGCCGAGTTGCAGCAGCTCACGTTCATCGAATGGTGAAAGC
>JBPCMI010000001.1:0-3515 GCA_051002415.1 Pyrinomonadaceae bacterium | reverse complement strand
GCACTTCCCGACGTTACCTGTCCGACGTGAAATCCCCCGGCTAACCCTTTTTCCGTGGAGGTTTGGATGAAAGCAATAGATTCACAAAAGTCGGGAAAGCTCGTTTCCGGCGTCGTTATTATTATCGTCACATTGCTGTTCGCCTTGAACTGCGTCGGAATCGCTTACGCTGCGACAGTGCCAGCAGGATTTACCGATTCACTCGTGGCCTCGGGCTTAAGCAATCCGACCGCCATGGCGCTGGCGCCGGACGGTCGCATTTTTGTGTGCCAACAAGGAGGCGCCTTGCGCGTGATTAAGAATGGCGTCCTACTGCCAACTCCCTTCCTTACGGTTTCGGTCGATTCATCAGGCGAGCGAGGTTTGCTGGGATTGGCGTTTGATCCAAATTTTGTCTCGAATCAACTCGTTTACATCTATTACACCGCAACGACTCCAACGCTGCATAACCGCATCAGCCGCTTCATCGCTGCTGGCGATGTCGCCATGGCGGGCAGCGAAACAATCGTGATGGACCTGGACAATCTGAGTACCGCCACGAATCATAACGGCGGGGCGCTTCACTTTGGACCTGACGGCAATCTCTACGTTGCTGTGGGAGACAATGCCAACGCCAATAATGCAGAGACGTTAGCAAATCGACTGGGCAAGATGCTTCGGATTTCATCTTCCGGAGGCATTCCAACGGACAATCCTTTCTTCAACGCAACTACCGGAGACAATCGAGCAATTTGGGCGTTGGGATTGCGCAATCCATTCACCTTCTCATTCCAGCCTACAATAGGACGCATGTTTATCAACGACGTAGGCCAGAACACCTGGGAAGAGATCAATGATGGGATCGCCGGTTCGAACTATGGTTGGGATACTTGCGAAGGGTTCTGTAACCCGCCTAATGCCAGCTTCCGCGATCCGATCTATGCTTACGCGAACGATGCTCAAACCTGCGCAATTACGGGAGGTGCATTCTACAACCCCCAAGTCGTGCAGTTTCCCGGAACCTATGTCGGCAAATACTTCTTTGCGGATTTCTGCGGCGGCTGGATCCGGACTCTTGATCCGGCGGCGGCAAATGCTGTGGCGGACTTCGCGACTGGAATCTCGCTGCCAGTGGACTTGCGGGTTTCAGCCGATGGTTCCCTCTTTTACCTGGCGCGCGGCAGTGGTTCGGTCGGCCGGATTGGGTTTCCGACAGGGGACACCACCGCACCAACGGTTTCCATCACTAATCCTGCGGACGGCTCTACCGTTCCGAGAAAAGGTAATGTCACGATCACAGCGACTGCGAGCGATAACGTCGCTGTCGCGCGAGTCGAGTTTTTTGTTAAGGGCGTCTTGCAATGTACTGATGTGAGTGTGCCGTATAGCTGCAACTGGCGGGTAAACAGCGCACCAAACAAGTCGTATCAACTTCAGGCGCGGGCCTTCGACGCGGCTGGTAACTCAGCGACCGCGGCGATCAACGTGACGTCGCGGTGAGCCGAAAGTCTCAGATCTCAAGTCTTTTCGGGTTTCAGGTTTCCGGTTTCAGGTCGTGCGGGATTTCAAATATGAAATTCGGACTTGAGATTTGAGACCTGAGACTTGTGACCTGAGTCTTGGCACCTGAGACTTGAGACCATTGCAAGCTGTCTCTTGACGCCTTTTCGAAGTCGCTACATTCAGTGATAAATTCCTCTGCCGCAAATACAAATCGAGGAGCATCGATGTCACGAAAACTGATTCACACCTGCCTAATCTTATTAGTCACAACCATCCCAATTAGTGCCCAAGTTGGTTTCCCGCCATTTCGCAGCGACTTTCCACCTGAAGAGTTCGCGGCACGACGCGCCAAGGTCTATGAATCGATCGGTGCTTCTGCGCTCGCGCTGGTTCAAGGCGCACCGAGTCCGGCTGGCTATACCCGCTTTCGTCAATCAAACGAGTTCTACTACTTGTGTGGCATCGAAGTACCTCACGCGTACTTATTACTTGATGGGGGTTCAAAGCGTGCGACTCTTTTTCTTCCTCATCGCAATGAAGGGCGCGAACGTTCAGAAGGACGTCTGCTTTCAGCTGAAGATGCAGAAGAGGTAAAGAAGCTTAGTGGAATCGATGAAGTCGCTGGCGCGGACCTGTTGGTGGAACGTTTAGCGCGTCTCGCTCGCGGCAATTATACGCAGACGATTTTCACTCCGTTTAGCCCGGCTGAAGGTACCGCGATGTCGCGCGATCTTGCGGTTCGAGTTATTGGTGACTACGCAGCTGATCCTTTCGATGGTCGCGCCGCTCGAGAAGGGTTGCTGGTTCAGTCACTAAAAACTCGCTTTCCGCAGTTAACTGTCAACGATCTCACACCCCCGCTGGATCAACTGAGACTGATCAAGAGTCCGCGAGAAATCACATTGATCGAGAAAGCGACGCGGCTCTCAGGTGTCGCTCTCATGGAGGCGATGCGATCTACAGTTCCCGGGATTTATGAGTACGAACTGGACGCGGTCGCAAAGTATGTCTTCTATCGCGACGGCGCCCAGGGCGACGCTTACTATTCGCTCATCGCCAGCGCACAGAATGCTTACTGGCCGCATTACAACGCTGGTCAACGCAAAATGTTGGAGGGCGATTTTCTTTTGATGGACTACGCCCCTGATGTTGGTTACTACATGGCAGACGTAACGCGAATGTGGCCAGTGAACGGAAGGTTCAGCCCATTGCAACGTGAGTTATATGGGTTTTACCTGACTTGTTATCAGGCAATCCTCAAACATATTCGACCCGGCGTCACGGCGCAGGTTATTAAGCAGGAAGCTGTACGCGACATGGAAACCGCTCTCGCAAGTACGAAGTTCTCGAAACCAGAGTACGAGCGGGCCGCGCGACAGTTTGTGTCGAGTTACAAGAGTTCAGCTGCGAACCCAAGGACTGGATTGGGTCACTGGGTAGGAATGGCGACACATGATGTTGGTTTTGACCATGGCCCATTGCGTCCGGGAATGGTCTTCACGATTGAGCCGGCATTAGTTGTGCCGGAGGAAAAGATCTATGTGCGCTTGGAAGACATGATCGTGATCACCGATACCAGCGCACGCATCATTTCTGATTTCGTCCCAATGGACATCAACGGCATCGAGAAAGTGATGCAGGAAGAAGGAATGCTGCAACGTTATCCAAGAAGTAAGGTTGGTAGCCCAGATTGAGAGGCGGGTTGGGCCCGATGTTGTGGAGATACCTGCCAAACGATTGTTGCGCGAGAGTTGCGGGGCTCAAACGGCTTTAGCGAATACGAATCGGCTCCAGGATGCACTCTTCACTCAATTAAACGAGGAGCGAAGGGCATTGAAGTTTGTGATGCCACCCTGGCAGATATGAAGAACGTTGGCATTGAATCAATGATCTATTCGCACTACCGTCGGCAATCAGGGACATACTGCCTACTGCCTACCGCTTACTGCTTGGTGGTGCCCCCGCCGGGAGTCGAACCCCGAACAACCAGATTATGAGAAGGGTCGAGGGGCCCTCAAAAGGGGGGCCGAAAA